>NZ_JBIRAW010000031.1:0-137845 GCF_044326315.1 Actinomadura sp. 9N407
GTACGGCGGCGAGCAGCAGGTGGGCGCGATCCGTCCAGCGCCAGGAGTCTTCTGACCTCGCCTGCCCGAGATGTTGACTCGTGGCGTGTTCGCCTCCAAGAGCGACGCCAGGGGCGAACACGCCACGAGTCAACGGGAGCGGGTGGTCCGGCGGAGGGGCATGGTCACGCATTAACCCCGGCTGGACCACCAGTGGGAGCGGCGCTTCTGGCGAGGCGCCTTCTGCTCCAGGATGCCGACGCCTCCTGGCTGGCTCTCGGGACGGCCCTCCTGCCCGGCGGCGCCGTGCGGACGCAGCGGGACCTCGGGGCTGCCCTCCTGGTCGGCGGGCGGGTCGACGTACTCGGTCTCGCCCGGTGCGTAGCTGTGCGAGTACATGCCGGGTGAGTAGTGGTAGAGGCCGCCCTCCATCGGGCCCCGGTGCGGCGACTGGTCGGGGCGTCCGGGCTTGACCTTCCTGGACGAGGCCCTGATGATCAGCGTCAGCCAGGTGATGAGGGCCAGCGCGATGATCAGCGGGCCGAACAGCAGGGTGGAGCCCGAGCCGACCTGGCCCGGGTCGGCCAGGACCGGTGCGTGGGCCAGGACCGTCATGTCCACGTGATCCACCTCCGGGGTGAGTTGCCGGAATGCTCGGCTACTTCAGCCCCTACCCCGCAGATGGCCGATGACCCGGGGTTGACCTGCTATCTCCCGGAAGGTGGCGAAACATGGGTCTGGCCTGCGGGTTCGCGGGCCGGGGCCTGGATCGTACGGTTCCGGCCGGCGGCGAGCCCGGGCAGCGCCAGCCCGGCGGTGATGGCGAGCACCACCGCGATCGGCACGTTCCAATCGCCGGTGGCGTCGTACAGGGCGCCGATGACCAGCGGGCCCAGCGCCGCGATCAGGTAGCCGCAGCCCTGCGCCATCCCGGACAGCTGGCCGGCCACCCGGACGTCATGGGCCCGCAGGCCGATGAACGCCAGCGCGGTCGCGAACCCGAAGCCTTGGCCGACGCCGAGCACGACCGCCCAGAGCCAGAGCGAGCCGGTGGGCGCCCACGCGACCCCGGCGAAACCGGTGAACGTCAACGTCACGGCCGCGAGGACGAGGGGCCGCTGGTCGCGCATCCGCCGTTCCAGGAACGGCACCGACAACGCGCCGAACGCCTGCAGGAGGCTGCTCAGCCCCAGCAGGTAGCCGGCGGCCTCCTCGCTCATGCCCCGGTCCTGGAAGATCGTGGGGAGCCAGCCGACGGTGATGTACGCCAGCAGCGACTGGACGCCCATGAACAGCGTGACCTGCCAGGCCAGCTTGGAGCGCCACACGGTCGCCGCCACGGCTCGTACGGGAGGACCGGCGGGCGCCGTGGAAGCGGCGGGGGAGGACGGGGCGGGCCTGCGGAGCAGCCGGGGCAGCCAGGCCGGCCCGGCGAGTGCCGCCGGGATCGCCAGCAGGCCCAGCGGCGGCCGCCAGCCGCCGCCCAGGGCGTTCTGGAGCGGGATCACGACGGCGGCCGACAGCGCGGCGCTGGACGTGATCGCCACCGTGTAGACCGAGGTCACCAGGGTGATCGACTGCGGATGGTCGCGCTTGATGATGGCCGGGATGGCGATGTTGCCGATGCTGATCGCGATCCCGGCGGCCAGCGAGCCGGCGAACAGCGCCACCGGGGCGTCCAGCAGCCGGACCAGCAGCGCGACGACCAGCACCGCCATGCTCGTCACCAGCAGCGTCTCGCCGCGCGGGGCGCGCCGGATGAACGGTGCCGCCAGCCCGTACGCGCCGAAGAACAGCAGCGGCAGCGTGGTGAGCGCGCCCGCCGCCGTACCGGACAGGCCGAAGTCGTCCCGGATGCTCGTCAGCAGCGGCCCGACCGCCACGATCGCGGGCCGCAGGTTGACGGCGACCAGGACGAGCAGCGCCAGCCCGGCGATCAGCGAGAGCCGCCGCGGCGTCACGGGTCCTCCCGGTCCGGGTCGGCGGCGACCAGCGACTCCAGGACGGCCAGCGTCGGCTCCACGACGGCCGCCGCGGCGCGCGCGGCCCCGGCGGCGTCCCGGGCGATGATCGCGTCCAGGACGGCCCGGTGCGCGGCCGGTCCGGCCTCGGGGACCTCGTGGTCGAGCCGGATCGTCCGCATCGAGACGCGGAGCCGGTCGAGGAAGAACCGGTGCGCCTCGATCAGGACGGGATTGCGGGTGGCCTCGACGACGCCGAGGTGGAAGCGGGCGTCGGCGTCCCCGAAGGCGTCCGCGTCGGAGGCGGCGTTGCGGGCCTCCAGCAGCCGGGTGAGCCGGTCGATGTCGTCGGCGGTACGGCGGCGCGCGGCCAGCCGGGCGGCCTGGACGTCATAGGCGAGCTGGACCTCGAACACGTCTCGCAGGGTCGCGCGGGCGACGCGGCGCAGCAGGGGCCGCGGATCGGCGCTGCTGCGCACGTACGTCCCGTCGCCGCGCCGTACCTCCAGCACGCCGACATGGGTGAGCGCGCGGATGGCCTCGCGGACCGCCGGGCGGCTCACGCCCAGCCGCGCCGCCAGATCGAGTTCGCCGGGGATGCGCTCGCCGACCTGCCAGCCGCCGCCGCTGATCTCGGCCTGCAGCTGGTCGAGGACGGCGTCGACGGTCGAGCCGCCGGGAACGGGACTGAGGGCCACGACACTCCCATCGGTAAGATGTCAGACATCTTACCGAAATCGCCCGGCCGGGCTGGGCGGCCCCAGCCGGGACCGGCGGCTCACAGCCCCCGGGACTGGGAGATCGAACCCGACGTGGCCAGCGTGAACGTGCGCATCGACTCGGCGAACTTCGACAGGTCCCACTCGGCCGGGCCCTCGTACCAGTAGAGGTTGTCGGCGCCCTCTTCGCGCTCGCCCGCGTCCTCCACGGTCTGCGCCCACTTCGGTACGGCGTCGAAGACGACCGCGTACGGCAGGAAGCGCGAGAACAGCGCGATCCGCTGCGGTGCCCCGACCGTCCGGCCCGCGCCGTCGGGCAGCTCGCCGCGTTCCAGGAACGCGCGGAAGCCGATCGTGTGCGCCAGGACGGTCGCGCCGCGCGCGGTCTTGGCCGGCATGTACTGCCCGCCGTACGCCAGCGCGGCCCCCGCGATGATCACCGCGAGCCCGACCAGGGCCAGATCCGTGAACAGCGCCAGCGCGACCGTCCCGGCCACGCCGAGCGCGGTCAGCACCATCCCGGCGATCGTCCAGCGGGACCGGACCGTGTCCGGGCGCCGCGCGAACCAGCCCTGCTCCACCACGTCGTCGTACATCGCCGACCGGACCTTGGCCAGCTTGGTCGCGAACGTCCCGCCCAGCTCCGACAGCTTCACCGAGCCGCGCACGGCTCCGTCCGGCGCGGTGAACAGGGCGTCCAGCAGCAGCCGCTCGTACCGCTGCAGGTCCTCCCCGGCGTCCCGCTCCAGCCGCCGCAGCGCCCAGTCGAGCCGGCCGGTGACCGCCCGGTCCTCCTCCTCGATCATCAGGTAGCCGCGGACGGCGAGGTCCACGATCGTCGCGGTGACGTCGATGACGTCGGCCCGCTCGTCGATCAGCGTGCCGATCTGCCCGGGACGGACGCCGTCCGGCGGCTCGAACTCCGACCCCGCGACCGGCGCGTGATCCCCCTCGGCGGCCTTCCTGCCCACCACCCGGGCGTCCCGTCCGCGCAGCAGGTACAGCGCGCCGATCCCGGCGGCCAGCAGCGCGAGCAGACCCAGCAGCGCGGCGGCGGTGACCCCGTTCACCGAGAACGCGGTCGCCACCGTGTGCCGCCGCTCGTAGATCGGCTTGCCGCCGGTCGCCCCGGCCGGAAGGCCGACGACCACGGTCAGGTACTCGCCGGAGAGCATCCGCTGCTGGGAGAAGACCCCCTGCGTGCGGGAGTGGTTGGTGTAGAACTGCGTGCACCCGATGGAACTGTCCAGCGGGCCGGAGAAGCAGTTGACGTGCCGGATCGCCGTGCCGCCGTCGACGGTGACGCGCGCCTCGTCGACCGGGACGTTCCAGCCGCCGATCGCCGTCCAGCGCAACTCCTCGAACCGCCCCATCGGCGACACCGCGCCGCGCACCTCGTACTCCAGGACGACCGTGCGCCGCCCGTTCAGGGCCGCCGCCCCGGTGACCTCGACGACGGTACGGGTGTCCTGCTCGGTGATCGCCACCTTGGTGGGACCGCCGTCGGGACTGGAGGCGCGGACACCCGAGATCGGCGTGATCCGGTCGTGGGTGATGCTGTCGTGCCGCCGGGTGACGAACGAGCGCTCCAGCCCGCGGCCGCCGCCGAACTCGTAGGTGATCGTCTCCCGGACCCGGGCGACACCGCCCGGACCGGTCGTCAGCATGACCTCGTCCTTGATCACCCGCTCGGGTGCCACGGCCGTGGCGGCCGCCGCCGGAGCGGGGACGAGCGAGGCGAGAAGGGCGGCGATGGCCAGGGAGACGACCATTGACCGCAAGCGACCCAACATGGCGGCAAATGCTAGCGGCTGCGGGCGTCCGCCGGGCCCGACGGCGCTGACCTGCGGCGCTGAGCGGTCCGGCCGGTTCGTGTCGTTTGCTGCCTGTGCGATGATTTTTCGCTATGGCAGGCCACACCCCCCGACCGGCGGCCGCGGAGGCGGCGTCGAGCGGCCTGCCCGGGGGACCGCAGGGGCCCGTCTACCGGTACGAGCCGCGCCGTCGGCCGCAGCGCCGGGCCGGTGGAGGGGCCGTCGCCGCGATCCTGGGCGGCCTGGCCTCGCTGGTCGTCCTCATGATCCTTGGGTTCGCGGCGTTCGGCGGCGGTGACGGCGGCCTGACCGCTTCCGGCCTCCGCCCCGGGGCCGCGGTGCCGAAGGAGACCGCCACCAAGAACGGGCTGTACGCGACCGGCAAGCTCACCCCGGTCGGCTGCCGCCTGCCCGGCATCGCGCCGGGCACCGACTCCATGCGCCGCTTCATGAACGTCCTGAGCGACTGCCTGGACGCCTCGTGGAAGGGGCAGTTCGGCAAGGCGCGGATGCCGTTCAGCCCGCCGTCCCGCGTCTTCTGGGACGGCCCGGGCCGCAGCCCGTGCGGGACGTACCCGAGCCCGGGCGCCTCCGCCTTCTACTGCCCGGCCAACAACACGATGTACGTGGGCCTCGAGCACATCGTGGAGACCTCCGGCGGCGAGCCGCTGTCGAACTTCGCGGTGTTCGCCCGGGTGATCGCCCACGAGTACGGCCACCACGTCCAGGACCGCTCCGGGATCCTGCTGTACGGGCAGCAGTTGATGGAACGCTCTGACCCCCTCGCCCGTACCGAGGCCAGCCGCCGCCTCGAACTGCAGGCCCAGTGCCTGGCGGGGGCGTTCCTCGGCACCGAGCGCGACACGCTCCCGATGACCCGCGAGCAGTACGCCGCGCTGATCGTCGACGTCCGGGGCCGCGGCGACGATCACCAGCCCGCCGAGGAGCGCGACCACGGCTCCAGCGACAGCTACGCCGGCTGGGTGATCGAGGGCTACAAGGACGGAGACCTCGCCGTCTGCGACACCTGGACCGTCCCCCCGTCCGACGTCGACTGAGAATTCGACCGGACTTTCTCGTCCAGGGACGTCGAAGCCCGGCCGCCGGCTCCGTTCTCTGCTGTGAGGGGCCCACCAGGGGCCGCCACGAGGGGAGGACGAGCATGGGAAATCCAGTGGTGCACTTCGAGATCATCGGTACCGATCCGGCGAAGCTCCGCCGCTACTACGGCGATCTGTTCGGGTGGGACTTCCATGTCGGCGACGCGGCCACCGATGAGGTGTCCGCGCCGGGCGGCTACGGGTTCGTGGAGGCGGACTCGGCCGGCATCAACGGCGGTGTCGGCGGAGGCGAGGGCTGCGAGGCCCGCGTCCTGTTCTACGTGGACGTCCCCGACGTCGAGGCCGCGCTCCGCAAGGCCGAGAGCCTCGGCGGCAAGCGCACGCTGGGCCCGACAGGGGTCCCGGGAGGCGATCTGGTGGTCGGCCAGTTCACCGACCCCGAAGGCCACCTCGTCGGCGTCGCCGGCCACGCCGTAACGTGAGACCGGAGGAACGATGAAGTACCTGCTCTTGATCTACAGCAACTCGGAGAACTGGGAACACCCGATCTTCCTGCGCGATCCCCGGTTCCTGGCGCTGCCGGAGGCCGAACGGGACAGGCTGTCCCAGCAGTTCGGCGACCTGCTCGAGGAGATCGGCGAATCCGGTGAGCTCGTCGTCGGCACGCCGCTGGCCGACCCGGTGAACACCCGCACCATGCGCGTGCGCGACGGCGTACCGGCGCCCACCGACGGGCCGTACCTGGAGGCCAAGGAGCAGCTGGCGGGCTACTTCGTCGTCGACTGCGACAGCCCCGAACGGGCCGCCGAGATCGCCTCGCGCTTCCCCGACGCCCGGTTCGGCGCCGTGGAGATCCGCCCGATCATGGGGCAGTCCGGCCAGGAGATGTGAGCGCGGGCACCGCGGTCGAGGACCTGCTGCGCCGGCTGGCGCCGCGGGCCCTCGCCGCGGTCGCCCGGCACTACGGCAACTTCGAGACCGCCGAGGACGCCGTACAGGAGGCCCTGCTCACCGCCGCGACGCACTGGCAGCGCGACGGGATCCCGGAGAACCCCCAGGGCTGGCTGATCAGGGTCGCCTCCCGCAAGATGGCCGACCGGCTGCGCAGCGAACGGGCGAGCCGGCACCGCGAGGAGAAGGCGGCCGCGCGCATCCCGCCGGACGAACTCCTCGCCCCCGCCGCCGACGCCGAGGAACCGGCCCGGGACGACACCCTGACCCTGCTGCTGCTCTGCTGCCATCCCAGCCTCACCCCGCCCTCCCAGGTCGCGCTCACCCTGCGCGCCGTCGGCGGCCTCACCACGGCGGAGATCGCCCAGGCGTTCCTGGTCCCCGAGCCGACCATGGCCCAGCGCATCGCCCGCGCCAAGCAGCGGATCAAGGCCTCCGGCGCCCGCTTCCGCCCGCCGCCCGAGCACGAGCGGGCCGACCGGCTCCGTCCCGTCCTGCACGTGCTGTACCTGATCTTCAACGAGGGATACACCGCCAGTTCGGGCCCCCACCTGCAGCGCGGCGAGCTGACCGGCGAGGCGATCCGGCTGGCCCGGACCGTACGGGACCTGGTGCCCGAGGACGGCGAGGTCGCCGGCCTGCTGGCCCTCATGCTGCTCACCGACGCCCGCCGTCCGGCCCGTACCCGCCCCGACGGCGCCCTCGTCCCGCTCGCCGAGCAGGACCGAGCCATGTGGAACCGGGACTCCACCGACGAGGGCCTCACCCTGATCACGAGCACCCTGGCCCGCGCCCCGATCGGCCCGTACCAACTCCAGGCCGCGATCGCCGCCGTGCACGCCGAGGCGCCCCGCCACGAGGACACCGACTGGCCGCAGATCGTCGCGCTCTACCAACTGCTCGAAGACCTCGCGCCCAACCCGATGGTCACCCTCAACCACGCCGTCGCGGTCGCCATGGCCTCAGGCCCGCACGCGGGCCTGGCACTCCTGGAACCCCTCGACGACCACCTGTCCGGCCACCACCGCCTGCACGCCGTCCGCGCCCACCTGCTGGAAATGGCCGGAGACCCCAAGGGCTCCGTCTCCAACTACCGCACGGCCGCACGCCTGACCACGAGCATCCCCGAACAGAACTACCTACGAGACCGCGCGGCCCGCCTACTCGAAGCGGATCCGCCCGAGGGCCGCTCGTGACGCTGCGACGGCTTCGGCGGAGACCCGCTCGACGGGCTGTTCGGCGCTGTAGAGGATCGTGATCAGGACGTTCCCCTTACGCGTGACGACCTGCGCTCGCGCGGAATCCTCGTACTTCACCGTGCCCATGCAGGCCTCGTCGCCCAGTCCGGAGACCATCGACGGGCAGTCGCGGTCGACCCGGGCCTGAAAGAGGGTGCGCGCCTTCTCGGAGGCGCCGCTTCCGCTGCCTACGCCGCGTTCCTGCAGTTCAAGACGGACGCTCATCTCCGGTGGCGGGTCGTCCGATCCCCAAGAGCAGGACAGGTCCTCATCGGAGACGCCGTTGTCACGGTCGGTCGCCGGGGCCCCCGGCACCAGCCGCGCGATGGTCGTACGGTCGACGACCGTGCAGGCGTCCGGGAGCCGGGCCGCCTCATCGCGTCCCGGCCACCACGCCTGGGTGGACGGGCTGGTGATGTAGAGCGCGAAGGCCGCGATACCGCACAGCATCACCAGGACCAAGCCGTCCGCGATCAGCATCGGGATCCGGCTCTTGGGGGCCACCGGGCGTACGGCCACCCGAGGACGGTGCCACCCGGCTCTCGCATAGACGGGTTCCAGCAGGGCGTTCAGTTTCCGCCTGGACGTGAACGGGCCGATGGTCGGCGAGGCGAGGGGGATCGGGCGCCCTTGCACCCTGAAGAGCATGAGCTTGTGCCCGGTCCAGGGCGGTCCGATCATCAAAGTGATGCGGACGACCTGATCCCAGGGGACACGGATCTGGGAGCGGCCGCGCCGCCGCGTCACCCCCTGGCTGTCCACCACCGTGTCCCCGCGAAGGGCCGGCGGCGCTCCGATGAACGACGGGAGGAACATCCCGACGGTACTGATCGCCATGGGCAGGAAGCCGAACAGCCACCTGCCGTTGTCCGCGGCCAAGAGCAGGCCGAAGACGAAGCACCACACGCCGGCGACCGCGAGAAGGACCAGCAGAGGCCGTCTGCGGGAGGGCTCGAGGACGAGGGGATCGGGCTCATCCGGGGAGGACATGGGCGGAGCCTAACGACGTCCGTGGGGTCTCAGGGGCGGGTCTTGTGTTAGTACGTTCCATCGGGAAACGGCATGTGAGGACTCTCACGGCCGGGTGCTAGCTAGAGTGCTTGCAATTGCAAGCACCATGACGCAGGGTGGATTCATGGCAAGTTCGAAGGTCGGTTCGCTCGGGGAGTACATCCGGGAGCAGCGCACGCGGGCGAAGATCTCGCTGCGCCAGCTCGCCGATGTCTCAGGGATCTCCAACCCGTACCTGAGCCAGGTCGAGCGCGGCCTGCGCAAGCCGAGCGCCGAGATCCTGCAGCAGATCGCCAAGGGGCTGCGGATCTCCGCCGAGGTGCTGTACGTGCAGGCCGGGATCCTGGAGGAGCGCGAGGCCGACACCGATGTGCAGGCCGCGGTCCGGGCCGACCTGATCCTCACCGAACGGCAGAAGCAGGTGTTGCTCGACATCTACGCGTCGTTCCTGAAGGAGAACGAGGCCGACGGCGTCCTCGCCGAGCACGAGCACGAGCACGAGCACGAGGACGAGTACGAGACCGAGGACGAGACCGAGGAGGCTCCGGAGGACCGAGTCCCGGAGCCCGGGGAACGAAGGGAAGAGGTCGTATGACGCTAGCCAGCAACCTCCGTGAGAACAAGGCCGTCTACACCGTCGCCGGCGCCGGCGACCTGGCGGTGGCCAAGCTCCGCGAGGTGCCCGAGCAGGTCGAGAAGGTCCGCGAGAACGCGGGCAAGTACCAGGTCGAGGTTCGCGAGAACCTGGACAAGTACCGTGACCGGTACCGCGAGCAGGTCCGCGAGACCGTCGGCAAGTACCGTGGCGAGGTCCGCGAGAACGTCGGCCGGGTCGAGGTCAAGGACCTGCCGGGTGCCGCGGTGGCGTACGTGACGCACGTCGGCACCCGCACCGTCGAGTTCATCGACGAGCTGGCCGAGCGCGGCAAGAAGGTCGTGCACCGCGAGGCCGTCGAGGTCGCCGAGATCACCGAGAAGCCGGCCCCGAAGCCGCGCGCCGCGCAGCCGAAGAAGCCCGCCCAGGGCCAGGCCGGGACCGGGACCGCCGCGAAGAAGAGCGACAGCTGAGCCGCCCCGCCTCGGCGGGAACGCCGGCTCCGATCAACGAGATGGGCCCGGCCGGGATAGTCCGGCCGGGCTCTTTCGTTGACTAGGGTGGGCACGCACGATTTCACGGCGACGAGAGTGGTGATCTTTACCGATGGAGGCCCTCTCCTACTTCTTCTGGTTCCTGGCGATCGTCGCGTTCGTCTTCGAGGTCGTGGCCCTCGTCGACATCCTGCAGGTACCCGAGGGCGCATTCCCCGCGACCGACAAGCAGACCAAGAAGCTCTGGCTGATCCTGCTGGTCGTCGCCAACGTGGTCGGCCTCGGCGGTGCGGTCGGGTTCCTGCCGCTGCTGTCGTTCCTGCCGATCGCGGCGTTCATCGTGGCCGCGATCTACCTCGCGGACGTGAAGCCGGCGGTCAAGCCGTACAAGAAGAAGGGCGGGAAGGGCGGCAACGCCGGATCCGGCCCGTACGGCGGCTGGTGACGTCCTAAGGCCTGGCCCCGGCCCGACGGCCGTCCGCGCCGTCCGCGCCGGGGACCTCCTGCTGGGTGGACGAGATCGTGGGCGCCGCGTCCGGCTGCGCGGGCGGGGTGTAGGTGACCTTCGTACGGCCGAGGACGGGCTTGTCCAGCTTCATCGCCCGCAGGTCGCCGGCCAGCCGCTCGGCGATGTGCCGGTTGCCCTGCGGGTTGGGGTGGGTGCCGTCCTGGCGGATCAGCCGGGCCGCGTTTCCGGTGCCCTTCCGCGGGTTCCCGGTGATCCACCTGCCCGCCAGCGGGTCGATGAACGGGATCCGCCGCGATGACGCGACCCCGCGCAGGGCGTCCCTGACCATCAGCGCCTTCGGGCCGGGGTCGCCGCCCCACATCGGGCCCATCAGCACCACCTGCGTGCGGGGCCAGCGTGACCGTACGGTCTCCAGCAGCGCGCTCGCCTTCTCCGTGATCACGCCGGGCGGCATCCGGACGTCGTTGTGCCCGCCGGAGATCAGCACCATGTCCGGTTCGGGGCGCCAGGCCAGCTGCGCGCCGAACAGCGAGGCGAACGACGCGGTGGTACCGATGGTGTTGGCGAAACCCGTCCTGGCCTGCCCGGCGACGACGATCTGCCAGCCGAGGGCGCGGGCGGTCTCCGCGGCGTAGGCGCGTTCGGGCGGGAGGCCGCGGATGCCGACGGTGTAGCTGTCGCCCAGCACGAACACCACCGGTGCGCGCTTCTCCGGCTCGGCGCGAGGGCCGGCGGCCGGCCGGCCCTTCCCGAACTTGTCCAGCTGGACGGCAGTGGCGACGCCGACGCACGACACGAGCACCACGGCCAGGACGGCCCAGGCCAGTCGGGGCACGCTGCAAGCCCTCCACGCTTCTCGGATAGTCCGTCGTACCGGATCGGGGAGCACGCCCCGCCCGTCAGCACGGACGAACCAGCAGGGTCCGAGGGCATCAGCCTCGACAGGTCCGCATTTTAGCCCGGCGGCGGGGCCGCCGGATCAAGATCCCGAACTGTGTCCACCAACGTCCACCCGCGCCCGGCAATGTTGACTCGTGGCGTGTTCGCCTTATACGCCAGGGCCGGAGGCGAACACGCCACGAGTCAACGGAAGGGGCGGCGCGGCGAAGGGGGCGGTCACCGCACTAGACAGGCGGGGGTGGGGCGGTCATGGCGTCGATCGAGCCGAGCCCGTGCTCGACGATGGCCAGCGCCCGGTCCAGGGCCGCGCGGGTCGAGAGCGGGTCGTACCCCTGCCGGCGGCAGTGCACGAGGACCGCCTGCATCCCGCCGATCGCGATCCCCGAGGCCGCCACCGCGTCGATCTCGCCGATCCCCGGGCACAGCTCGTGCAGCCGCGCCTCGATCTCCTCCTGGGTGTCGGTCAGCCGCTGCAGTGCCCGGGCCTGCAGGCCGGGGCGTTCCAGGACCAGCCGGATCTGGACGGGGCCGTACGCGCCCTGCTCGGAGACCAGCGCCTGCATGATGTCGATGACGGCGCGCCGCAGGGCCTGCAGCGGGGACTCGCCGGGCTCGCGCCGGGCGAGGCGTTCGGCGACCTCGGCGAGCCGGTCGTCGATCTCGGCGAAGACCACGTCCTCCTTGCTCGGGAAGTAGCTGAAGAAGGTCCGGGGCGAGACGTCGGCGGCGGCGGCGATGTCGGCGATCGTCGTCTCCTCGTAGCCGCGCTCGGCGAACAGCCGCAGCGCGGCGGCGGCCAGCGCCGAGCGGGTGCG
The DNA here is from genome assembly GCF_044326315.1 of Actinomadura sp. 9N407. Classification (NCBI taxonomy): domain Bacteria; kingdom Bacillati; phylum Actinomycetota; class Actinomycetes; order Streptosporangiales; family Thermomonosporaceae; genus Actinomadura; species Actinomadura sp. 9N407. The sequence goes on from NZ_JBIRAW010000031.1 coordinate 12,008, forward strand.
CTGCTTCTTGCGTTCGCGCAGCCCGGGCTCGTCGGCGTGATGCATGTCACTAATATTACCATGACTGCAAAGTTGCAGCTATTGCAAAAATCTACGGTACGTGCTGATCTGGGAACATGGCGCGATTCCTGGACCGGCTCGGCCGCTTCTGCGTACGGCGGCGGCGCGCCGTCTTCGGTCTGTGGGCCGCATTGATCCTGGCCACCGGCGTCCTCGGGATCGTGCAGGGCGGCATCTTCGTCCAGCAGAGCACGCTGCCGGGCACCGAGACGCAGCGCGCCATCGACACCCTGCGCCAGGACTTCCCCGCCATGACCGGCCCGACCGCCACCGCGGTCTTCCACTCCACCGCGGACGCCAGCCCCGGCGACTGGCGGGTCGCGCTGGCGGTCGGCCAGTCGATCGACAACATCTACGCGCTCGACCGCGTCGCGTTCACCGAGAACCCCTACGTCCAGGGCATGGGCGGGATGAAGAGCCACGACGCGGTCGTGATCAGGCTCAACTTCACCGGTGACCTGAGCGATGTCGGCCAGTCCGACCTGGACGCGCTCGACAAGGCCGTGGAGCCGGCCCGGATGGCGGGGCTGGAGGTGAAGTTCGGCGGCATCACCGCGATGCTGCTCAACCAGCCCAAGGGCGGCCCCCAGGAGGGTGCCGGGATCATGCTGGCGATGGCCGTGCTCCTGCTGGCCTTCGGCTCATGGCTGGCCGCCGGCATCCCGATCCTGGTGTCGCTGTGCGGGCTGGCCATCGCCTACTCGCTGATCCACTTCGCCGCGTCGCTGTTCGAGGTCCATCCGACGGCACCGATGATGGCCGCGATGCTGGGGCTCGGCGCCGGGATCGACTACGCGCTGTTCATCGTCACCCGCTATCGCCAGCAGCTGGCCGAGGGCGACGACGTCCCGACCGCGGTCGGCCGCGCGATGGCGAACGCGGGCCACGCCGTCGTGTTCGCCGGCGGGACGGTCGTCTTCGCGATCTGCGGGCTGTTCCTGTCCGGGATCGACTTCATCGGCCGGATCGGCGTCTCCGCCGCGCTCGCCGTGTGCCTGATGGTGGTGGGCGCGCTGACCCTGCTGCCGGCGATCCTCGGTGCCCTCGGCACCCGGATCGACCGCTACAAACTGCCCCGGGTCAGACCCGACCGCGCGTCCGAGCGCTGGACCCGCTGGGGACGGCATGTGAACCGCAAGGCCTGGCCGTACGCGATCGTCGCCACGCTCATCCTGCTGACGCTGGCGATCCCGACGCTCAGCCTGCGGCCCGGGGTGATGGCCGACAGCACCGCCTCGCCGCAGATGACGTCCCGGCAGGCGTACGACGTCGTGGCGCGCGAGTTCGGCGCCGGCCACTACAGCCCGTTCGTGATCGTCGCCAAGGTCCCGGGCGTCGCGGAACGGCGCGAGAAGCCCAAGGTGGAGACCGAGGACAAGGACAAGAAGGAGGCCGAGGAGCCCTCCGGGCTGAACGGTCTGTCCGGCCTCACCGGCCCCGCGCCGGTGGTCCCGTCCGCGACCCCCGAGCCGGGCGGCGAGGCACCCGTGGTCAAGGGCGCCCCCGACCTGACGAAGAAGCCGCGCAAGGACGCCGTCCTGCTGGCCCAGGATCTCCAGCGCCGCGTCTCCGAGGTGCCCGGCGTGGCGTTCACCGCCGAGCCGATCGTCACGGGTACGACCGCGACCCTGCAGGTCATCCCGGCCGGGGCCCCGCACGATGAGGCGACGACCGACCTCGTGCACCGGCTGCGCGGCGTCGAGATCCCGGCGATCAAGAAGGCTCACCCGGGCACGACGATCTACCTGGGCGGCGAGAACCCCGCGATCATCGACCTGGCCGACACGGTCGGGGACCGGATGGTCACCGTGGTGATCGCCGTGGTCGGGGTGGCGCTGCTCCTGCTGGTCATCGCGTTCCGCTCGATCCTGGTCCCGATCAAGGCCGCGCTGATGAACCTGCTGTCGATCGGAGCCTCGTTCGGCGTGGTCACGGCCGTCTTCCAGTGGGGCTGGGGGATCGGCCTGCTCGGCGTGGACCAGCCCATCCCGATCATGTCGTTCGTCCCGCTGTTCATGTTCGCCCTGATCTTCGGGCTGTCGATGGACTACGAGGTCTTCCTGCTGTCCCGGATCAAGGAGGAGTACGAGCGCACCGGCGACCCGCACGAGAGCGTGGTCACCGGCATCGCCGCCACCGCCCGCCTGATCACCTCCGCCGCGCTCATCATGATCTTCATCTTCGCCAGCTTCGTCCCGCAGCCCGACCCGACCATCAAGATGATGGCGCTGGGCCTGGCCGTCGCCGTCGCCGTGGACGCCACGATCGTCCGCCTCGTCCTCGTACCGGCCCTGATGAGCCTGCTCGGCCACGCCAACTGGTGGTTCCCGGGCCGCAAGCGCCCGGCCGTCGTGGCCTCGGAGAAGGCTGCGAAGCAGGAACTCGAACGCGTTCCCTGATCGCCCGTGGGGGAGGCCAGGCCCTCGGTCACGGCTCCTTGGTGCGCGTGCCGCGCTCGAACGCGTCGGTGAAGGCCTCCTCGCCCAGGGCGGCGGTCGCGGCGGCCGTGACCCGGTCGACGTCGCCACGTTCGGCGGCGGGCAACGGGGCGTCCACGCTCCGGCGGGCGGCGTCGGCGGACCCCAGGAGCAGCGCGGCGCGGTCGGCTTCTCCGGAAAGCAGCAGCGCGCCCGCCAGGCCCTCCAGGGAGAGCGCCAGGGCACGGGGGTCGTCGAGCGTACGGGCGATCTCCAGGCCGCGCTGGTGGTACGCGGCGGCCCGGGCCCCATCGCCGCGGAGTTCGGCGGTGAAGCCGAACTCCGCGAGCAGCAGATGCTCCCCGATCCGGGACGAGTCGAACTCGTCACGGAGGCGCCCCAGGTACGCCTCCGCGGCGTCGAGGTCGCCCGAACGGCGGGCACCGAGCGCGAGCCCCATCAGCGCGTGCGTCTCGCTGTACCGGTGGCCCTGCTCGACGGCCAGCCGCCGCGCCCGCTCGTGCAGGTCGTGCGCGCGGTCCCAGTCGTGCGCCAGCAGGGCGAGCCGGCCGAGGCCGGAGAGCCGCGCGGAGACCTCCGTCTGGAGGCCCAGCTCGCGCGCGATGCGCAGCCCTTCCTCCTGGCGGCGCCCGGCCTCCGCGTAGTCGCCCCTGATCTCGGCGAGCGTGGCCAGCGGCGGTACGGTCTGCAGCTCTCCCCAGCGGTCACCGAGGTCGCGGAAGAGGCGTGCGGCGCGCGGGCCGTCCTCTCCGATGGTTTCCAGGTCGCCTTGGACGAGCGCGAGCAGTGCCCCCAGCCCCAGTGCGGCGGCGGTACCCCAGCGGTCGCCGGCCTCGGCGAACAGATCCCGCGCCTGGGCGTTGGCCTTCTCGCTCGCGGCCGGGTCCCCAGCGTGGAACAGCCCGTAGGCGTACAGCCAGACGGCGCGGCCATGACGCACCGGGTCGGCGATGTCGCCGTCGCCTTGCTTGCCCGCCGCGGACCGATCCCCGGTCAGCAGCGCGAACGCGGCGCGCAGGAGGCGGGGCTCGGCGGCGTCCGGGGCGGCGTCCACGACCGCTGTCAAGGTGCGCAACGCCTCGTGCAGGCGGCCGCGCAGCATCCACCACCAGCTCAGGGCCGTGGCCAGTCGTACCGTCTCGTCCACGGCCGGAAGCCGCAGCGCCTCGTCGAGCGCCGCGCGCAGGTTGGCGGACTCCAGGTCGAGCCGGTCGAGCCACTCGCGCTGGCCGGCCTCCCGCAGGCGCGGTGCGGCGCGCTCGGCCAGTTCGAGGTGGTGGCGCAAGTGCCGGTCGCGGGTGGCGCCGAGGTCGCCGGCCTCCTCCAGCCGTTCCAGCGCGTACGCGGCGACGGACTCCAGCAGCCGGTAGCGCGGCCCCGTCCGGCCCTCCACCATCGTGACCAGCGACCGGTCGACCAGCCGGGTGACCAGTTCGAGAACGTCCTCGCCGCGCACGCCGTCGCCCGCGCAGACGGCCTCCGCCGCGTCCAGGGCGCAGCCGTCCGGGTGCACGGCGAACCGGCGCAGGACGACGCGCTCGGGCGGGCTGAGCAGCTCCCAGCTCCAGTCGATCATGGCGCGCAGCGTCTGCTGCCTGGCCGGAACGCCCCGACGCCCGGTGCCCAGTACCCGGAACCGATCGGTGAGCCGCGCCGCCAGCTCCCGAGCGCCGAGGGCCCGGACGCGTCCGGCGGCCAGTTCGAGGGCGAGCGGGATGCCGTCGAGCCTGCGGCAGATCTCCGCGACGGCCTCCCTGTCACCGTCCAGCCGGAATCCAGGGGCGGACTCGGCGGCGCGCGACGCGAACAGCCGTACGGCGTCGTCCTCCTGGAGCGGTTCCACCTGGTAGACCGACTCGCCCGCGAGCCCCAGCGGCTCGCGGCCGGTGGCAAGGATCCGCAGCCCGGCGGCGGTGCGCAGCAGCAGTTCCGCCAGCGCGGCGGCAGGGTCGACCACCTGCTCGCAGTTGTCCAGCACGAGGAGCAGCCGCCGGTCCCGCAGCGCCGCGGCGAGCCGCTCGGCGGGCGCGGCCGGTACGCCCGTTCCCGCCGGCCCGGACGGCATCTCGTCGCGGATGCCCAGGACGGCGGAGATCTCCTGGGCCAGCTCGGCGGTCCCCGCGCGCTGGGCGGCGAACTCGACGAACCACACCCCGTCCGGGAAGGCCCCGGTGTCACCGGCGAGCCGTGCCGCTGACTCCACCGCCAGCCGCGTCTTGCCCACCCCGGCCGGTCCCGAGAGCGTCACCAGGCGCGCCGCCGAGAGAAGGCCGGTGATGTCGTCCAGGCACCGGTCGCGGCCGATCAGCGCGGTGAGCGGGACCGGCAGGTTCGCCCGTGCCGGTGGTGGAGGGGCCGGCGCGGCGGGCTCGGCTTCGGATCTCCCCGGTACGGGCGGGCTCAGCGCCGCGTCCTGCCGCAGGATCGCCTCGTGCAGCGCGGCGAGTTCCGGGCTCGGATCCAGCCCGAGTTCGTCGGCCAGCAGCCGCCGCAGCTCCGCGTACGAGGCCAGCGCCTCGCCCTGTCGGCCCGCCAGGTACAGCGCCCGCATCTGGACGGCCCGCAGCCGTTCCCGCAGCGGATGGCGTACCACCAGGTCCGCGAGCTCCCCGGCGAGCATGGCGTGGTCCCCGGCGTCGAGACGGGCCTCGGCCCGTTCCTCCAGTACGGCCAGGCGCTGGTCGGTGAGGCGGTCCACGGCCGCCCGCACGAACGGCTCGTCCGCGAAGTCGGCGTACGCGTTCCCCCGCCACAGCTCCAGCGCCCGGCCGAGCAGTGCGGACCGCGCCCGCGGATCGCCCTCCGCACGGGCGCTCGCGACCAGCGAACCGAACGCGTCCGCGTCGACCTCGTCGCCGGGGCCGTCGAGCCTGAGCCGGTACCCGGGCGCCTGGTGGACCACGCGGTCGCGGCCGAGGACGCGGCGCAGCATGGAGACCTTCGACTGCAGGGCGTTGGCCGACCTGCCCGGCGGGTCGTCGCCCCACAGGTCGTCGATGAGCCGGTCGGCGGACACCAGCCTTCCCTCATGGACGAGCAGGGCGGCCAGCAGTGCCCTGACCTTCACCTCGGGAATCGTGACCGGTTCCCCCGCCGCGTCCCACACCATCACCGGACCCAGCACGCCGAACCGCATGTCCGCACCGTACACACGGCGCGGCGGCGGCCGGCCGTCAGCGGGCCATCAGCGCCTCCGAAGCAGCCTGCGGGACGGTCGTTCCCGTCGGCGGTACCGCCCGCGACGCGCCGGGCTCACCCGCCGCACGTTCGACCAAGGAGCATCACCGTGAAGACCAAGGAGCCGGACTCCGCGTCCCCAAGGATTCCCACGTCCCCGAGGACCAAGGAGCCTGGCGAATCCGAGCGGAAGCTGCCCATACCGGCGCTGCTGGCGCTGGCGACTGCCGTTTTCATCACCAGTCTGACCGAGACGCTGCCGGCGGGCCTGCTGCCCGCGATGAGCGCCGACCTGCACGTCAGCGAGGCCGCGACGGGGCAGACCGTGACGATCTATGCGCTCGGGACGGTCCTCACCGCCGTACCGCTGACCGCCGCGACGGCGGGGTGGCGGCGCAAGCGCCTCCTGCTGGCGACCGTCGCGGCGTTCGCCGTCGCCAACACCGTCACGGCGCTGTCCACGGACTACCTGCTCACCATGACGGCGCGGTTCGCCGCCGGGGTGGCGGCCGGCCTCGCTTGGGCGCTGCTGGCCGGGTACGCCCGCCGGATGGCGCCCGCCCATCTCCAGGGCCGGGCGATCGCGATCGCGATGGCGGGCATCCCCGTCGCGCTGGCCCTGGGCGTCCCCGCGGGCACGTTCCTCGGCACCGTCCTCGGCTGGCAGGCGGCGTTCCTGCTCATGACCGTCCTGACCGCCGTCCTCATCGGCTGGATCACCGCCGTCGTTCCGGACTTCCCCGGCCGCCGGCGGGACGAACGAGGGAGCGCGCCGCGTCCGCGCCCGCTCCGCATCCCCGGAGTGGCGCCCGTCCTGGCCGTGACCCTGGTGTTCGTCCTGGCCCACACGATCCTCTACACCTACATCGCCACGTTCCTGAACGAGCTGGGCATGGGCGGATCCATCGACGTGGTCCTGCTGGTGTTCGGTGCCTCGTCGCTGCTGAGCATCTGGATCGTGGGCGTGCACATCCATCGCCGCCTGCGCGCGCTGACCGTCGCCGGCGTGCTGCTCGTCGCCGCGGGCGCGGGCGTCCTGGCGCTGTGGTCCGGCGGCACCGCCCTCGTCTACGTGGCGGTGGCCCTCTGGGGCCTCGGCTGGGGCGGCGCCCCGACGCTGCTGCAGACCGCCGCCGGTGACGCCGCGGGCGACGCGGTGGACGCGGCGCAGGCCCTGCTCGTCACCCTCTGGAACGCGGCCATGGCCGGCGGCGGGATCGCGGGCGGTCTCCTGCTCGGCCTGTTCGGCCCGTTCTCGCTCCCGTGGAGCGCGCTCGTACTCCTCGCACCCGTCCTGGCGGTGGTGCTCGCCGCCCGGATCCACGGCTTCCCCGTACGCGGCAACCGCTGACCAGGCACTCGTTCAGAAGGGATCACACCATGACCACCGCGACCCTCGACCCCGTGCTGCTCGTTCCCACCCGGCTGGGCGGCCTGGCGCTGCCGAACCGCCTGGCGATGGCGCCGATGACCCGCAACCGCGCCGACGCCGACGGCGTTCCCGGGGACCTGATGGCGGCCTACTACGCGCAGCGCGCCACCGCCGGCCTGATCATCGCGGAGGCCGCCACCCCGAACGCCGTCGGGCTGACCTACCCCAACATTCCCGCGATCTACGCCCCGGCGCACGTGTCCGGATGGCGGCGGGTCACCGGCGCGGTACGGGAGGCGGGCGGGCGGATGTTCCTGCAGCTCCAGCACGGCGGCCGGATCGGGCACCCCGACAACAGCGGCCTGCACCCCGTCGCGCCGTCGCCCGTCCCGCTCCCGGACACCGTTCACACCCCCGTGGGTCCGCAGGCCGCCGTCGTCCCCCGCGAGATGACCCTGGACGACCTCCGCGCCACTGTGGCCGACTTCGCCGACGCCGCGCGCAACGCCGTCGAGGCGGGCTTCGAGGGTGTGGAGGTGCACTCCGCCAACGGCTACCTGCTGCACCAGTTCCTGTCCCGCCGCACCAATCACCGCACCGACGCCTACGGCGGCACGGTCGCGAACCGCATCCGCTTCACCGTCGAGGTGACCCGCGCCGTCGCCGCCGCCATCGGCCCCGAACGCGTCGGCGTACGGATCTCGCCCGGGATCACCGCGAACGCCATGCGCGAGGACGACATCGACGACGTCTACCCGGCACTCGTCAGCGCCCTCGCGGAGATCTCCCCGGCTTACCTGCACATCGTCCACGCCGACCCTGGTCAGCCCCTGTTCCACACCCTCCGCGAACTGTGGCCCGCGACCCTGATCGCCAACCCGAAACTGCCCGATGTCACCACCGAGCACGTCGTTCACGAGGCTGGTCACCTGCTGGACGCCGGCGCCGACCTGGTGGCGCTCGGCCGCCCGTTCCTAGCCAATCCCGACCTCATCGAACGCCTCCGTACCGGCGAGCCGCTCAACCCCGTACAGGACCAGCACCTCATGTACGTGGGAGGCGCGACCGGCTACATCGACTACCCGACCCTGGACACCGTCCGCCGGCCCGCTCGCTCCCGTTGACTCGTGGCGTGTTCGCCTCATGCGTGCTCACCGGTCTTTCCAGACCCACCGTGCCCAGCCGGCCGTGTCAGCCACCGTTCGGCTGGGGCAGAGCGATGGAGCCTTGCGCGACGGCGCACAGGGTCTCCGCGCCTTCCCCGCCGACCGTGGAGATCTCGCAGCGGCAGATGACGCGGGTCCGGCCGGCGCGGACGACGTGCGCATGGGCGCGCAGCGTCGTACCGATGGCGGGCCGCAGGTAGTCGATGGTGAATCCGGCGGTGACCACGCTGCCACCCGTCACCGTGCCCGCCGCGAAGGTCAACGTGTTGTCGGCGGCGTAGGCGAGGACGCCACCGTGCACGATGCCGTTCTGCTGGAGCAGCTCGTCCTGGATGTCCAGTTCCAGCGTCGCCGCTCCGTCGCCGAAGGCCAGCAGCCGGGCGCCGAGCAGCACGCTGAACGGCTGCGCCTCCAGCACCTTCCGCGCGCCCTCCAGGTCGATCGTCATCCGCGCTCCTCACTTCACTGATGAAGTGAGCATGGTATCGGCCGGGAGCGTCTGTCAAGATCGGCCTATGTCCGAGCCCGAGCAGCGCCTGTACTTCCTGCTGCAGCGCGCGGCCCACCGGCTGCGCATCGCGGCCGACCGGCGCTGCCTGGCCGCCGCCGGGGTCACCACGGCGCAACTGGGAGCGCTGTTCGCGATACAGGACCAGCCGGACATCACCCAGCGGCAGCTCGCCCAGACGCTCGGACTGCGCGAATCGGCCGTCACCGCGCTCGTCACGCGGCTCACCGGAGCGGGACTCATCGCCCGCTCCCCGCATCCGCGCGAGCACCGGGCCATGGTGCTGCGGCTGTCCGAGCACGGTGCCGACACGCTCCGCGCAGCACAGCCGGAGATCGACCGCTTCAACGCCGAACTGCGCGCCGGACTCGGCGACGCCGCGTTCACCGAGACCGCCGCCGCTCTCAGCATCCTCGCCTACGACGACATGGCCGCCCCGAACGCGTGACCGGGGCACAAGCGCCCAGCCCTTACGGCAGATGCGTTTCGGGCTGTGAGTTCAGCTGCCCGAGGTCTCGTCGGGAGTGAGTGCGGCGGCCTCGGGATGGACGGTGTCGCGGACGATGCGGAGGCCGTCGGCGAGTGATGCGAGCTGGTCGGAAGTCAGCACCCCGGTGAACCATCGTTCGATGAAGTCCAGGTAGCTGGGCAGGACCTGCTCAAGGCGTTCGGCACCGGCGGGCGTGAGCACCGCATAAGTGGTGCGGCGGTCCTCGGCGCAGGCCTCGCGTTCGGCCAGTCCGGAACGGGCCAGCCGGTCCATGAGGCGGGTGACGCCGCTGGTGGACAGCCGGATCTGGGCGGCCAGGTCGGTCATCCGCAGCCGTTGGCCGGGCGAGCGGCTCAGCCGCATCAGGGCGTTCAGGTCCAGACCCGACAGGCCGTGCTCCTTCAGGACGGGCTGCATCCGGTCCACCAGCCCGCCGCTGGCCTCGAGGAGCAGTCCCGAGTACGTGAGGCGCGGGTCATTGAAGAGGTCGGTCACGCTACGACACTACCCGTGATGATTGATCCGGGGATAGTTGACACGAGGAATGATTCCGCTCATGCTTGCGTCAGCAATATTCCGCACAGCAAGTAATGGAGGCGTCATGCGCGATCTGCCGGGAACGACATGGGTGGCCGGGTTCCGGACCGCGGTGATCAGCCCGTACGAGGAGATCAAGCTCGCTGCGCCGCGCGGCTTCAACGGCCAGACGGTGCGCCAGGTGCTGCGGATGGCGGGCGGTGGCGAGCGCCTGCGGGTCCGGCTGAGCAACCGGTACGGACGGGACCCGCTCGAGATCGGCTCCGCACGGGTCGCGGTGCGCGAGTCGGAGGACGAGATCGTGCCCGGGAGCGACACCGGCCTGCGGTTCTCGGGGGCGGCGCAGGTGACCGTCCCGGCGGGCGGCGACGTGGTGAGCGATCCGGTGGAGATGCCCGTGAAGGCGGGCGTCGAGCTGGCGCTGAGCCTCTACCTGCCGGGTGAGACGGGCTTGGCGACGTACTCCCACCAGCCGATGCAGACGGCCTTCGTGGCGGACGGGGACCTGACCTCCGCCCCGGGACTGCCCCAAGCCGAACGCGTGCAGGCGAGGTTCTACGTGACCGGGGTGGACGTGCTCGCCCCGGAGGGCACCGCGATCGCCGTCGCCTTCGGGGACTCATGGTTCGAGGGCTTCGGGACGACCGTCGACGCCGACCACCGTTCGGTGGACGCCCTCAACGAGCGGCTGGACCAGGGCTGGGTGGTGAACCAGGGAATCGGGGGCAACCGGCTTCTGATCGACGAGATCGGCGAGCACGCGCTGGCGCGTTTCGACCGGGACGTGCTGGGAGTGCCCGGCGCGACGCACGTTCTGGTCCACTTCGGTATCAACGATCTCGGGCTGCCCGGCATGGTGGGCCGCCCGCCCGCGACGGCGGAAGAACTGATCGACGGCTTCACCGAGCTGTCCCGGCGCGCGCATGAGGCCGGCCTGGCCGTCCTGGGCGCCACCATCGGCCCGTTCGCGGGTGTCATCTACCCGGGGATCAGCACGCCCGAAGGGCTGGCCGCGCGGCGGCGGGTGAACGAGTGGATCCGTACCGGTGACGCCTTCGACGCGGTCTTCGACGTGGCGCGCGCTGTCGGCGACCCCGCGAACCCCGACTTCATCCGGCCCGAGTTCGACAGCGGTGACGGCATGCATTTCAACGACGCCGGCGCCCGCGCCATGGCCGAGTCGGTGGACCTACGAACCCTGCCCCTGTGACCCGCCCTGCCCCTGTGACCCGCCCCTGACCGCCTCGCCCTGCCCGTTGACTCGTGGCGTGGTCGCCCTTCCCCTGCCGCAAAAAGGCGAACACGCCACGAGTCAACGGGGTGCGGTAGCTCGATCCTCGGCCGCCTGGCGGAGCGCCTGCTCGAAGGCGGCCGGGTCCTGGGCGCCGGAAATGCCGTAGTGGGCGTCGATGACGTAGAAAGGCACCCCGCTGATCCCGTACGCCTGGGCCTGGGCCATGTCCGCTTCGACGTCGGCGTCGTACGTCCCGGCGCGTAGCGCTTCGAGCACCTCTTCGCGGTCCAGGCCCACGTCAGCCGCGAGATCCGCCAAGTCCTCGTCGTGCCCCACGTGCCGGCCCTGCTCGAAGTAGGCCTGGAAGAGGCGCTCCGCCATCTCGAGCTGCAACCCGCGCTTCTTCGCGAGATGCAGCACCTGGTGCGCCTTGAGCGTCTTGGTGTGCCGAACGGCGTCGAAGTCGTACGCCAACCCGGCGTCGGCCGCGATCTGGGTGACCCGCGCGAGCATCTCTCGTACCTGCGCGACCGGCATTCCCTTGTGCCCGGACAAGAAGTCCACTTCATCACCCTCGAAGTCGACCGGCGTGTCCGGAGCCAGCTCGAAGGAGTGGTACTCGACCTCGACCTCAGGCCCGGTTCCAGCGGCGTACCTGCGCAGGCCCTCCTCGAACTTCCGCTTGCCGATGAAGCACCAGGGACACGCGATGTCGGACCAGATGTCGACCTTGATGGCGTCGTTCATGCCAGCGGAAACCCCGGTCCCCTGACCGGTATTCCGTACCGCGTGCCGCTCCTGGCAGGGTGCTCGGTGTGGGCGACTACGTAGTGATCAACAGGGCCAACTGGGACGAGCGCGCCCCGGCGCATGCCGATTCCGAGGACACGGTGTCCCTGGCGCGGTTGGGCGCCAGGATGAGTGCTCTGGACTGAGACCGCCGAGCCCGGGACGTACGTACGGACCGAGGCCGTGTTCACCCTCGGGCTCACGCACGAATGGAACCACGGGCTCGGCGAGATCATCTCCGGGCTGCTCGCCGCCGGAATGCGACTGACCGGCCTGACCGAGCACGACAGCGTCCCGTGGCAGGCACTACCCGGCCACATGATCGTGGACGAGGCCGGCGAATGGCGGCTGGCCGACCGCCCCGAGCGGCTGGCCGCGAGCTACACGCTCCAAGCGGTCAAGGAGGAGAGCTCTTCAGCCAGGTCGAGGCTCGGCGGGCCGACGCGCGCGACAGCCACGCGTCCTGAACGATCTCCGCCACCTCGTCGCGGCTGAGCTCACCGATACGGCACTCCCGCAGCAGCACGGACAGATGGCCGTTGAAATGCGCGGTGGTGAAGAACGGTGTCGTCTCGTCCTGGACCAGCGCCTGCTTGTCCGCTTCGGACGCGACCCAGAAGACGATCACATCCTGGTAGCGCTCTCCGGTTTCGGGATCGACGGCATCCGGGCGCGGGTTGCGGAAGAAGACGAACGACTTCCCGCCCACCTGGTAGATCGGCCTGCCGTCGGTCCCGTAGTCATTGGCGACATGGGGCATGGCCAGCGCAAGCTCATGTACGTCCTCGACCCGGGCGGGCCGACTCCCGTCGTCCGGCATGGCCTCAGCGTAAGCGGCGCAGCGTCAGGGCGACGTCCACTCATGCCCTCTACTCTTCGCGGGCTTCCGCGTGTAGGGCGAGGGCACCCAGGGCCGCGTAGCCGCCGGTGATGGCCACCAGTCCCGCCGCTGATCCGCGTGGGACGTCCCTGCGGATCAGGTGGACGGCCCCGGCCGCGGTGTCGCAGACGTCCACGACCAGGCAGAGCCTCCGCCAGCGCCGCCGTGCCGCCGGCTCGCTCAGGAGGTAGCCCAGCCCCAGCGCCAAGGCCCGGCTGCCGAAGACCCGGATCATGTATCTGAGCTCGGGGGTGTCCCGGTCGCCCATGCCTGCCAGTTTCACGTTGAGGCCGGGCGCCGCGAGGGCCAGCGCTCCCCAGGCCACACGGCCGCCCGCTGCCGCGTCCAATGCACGCTCCATGGCGCCGACCCTCCCGCCTCCTGCTGTGACGGGTCGATTACGCCGGAGGTAATGTCACCGACCCGTTCGACCCGCGGCGCGGACTGCGAGGGCGGCGGCGCCCGGGCCGGTGAGGTCGGGCAGCATGGCGTACCGGCCGGTCAGTACGAGCAGCAGGGTGGCGATGGGAGCCTGGATCTCGGTGCCCTCTCCGGCCGACCAGGACACGTCGGTGGCGGTCAGCCGGAAGCCGCGCAACCGCCGGTCGGGGTGGAAGGGGAAGCCCCTGCGCCAGATGTGCTCGGCGGAGGCGCGGGCCGCCTCCAATGGCATGGGACGGTCGATGCCCAGGGGCAGTGCGATGTCCTGGCCGTGGACGAGGACGTCCATCATGGCGTCCGCGAGCCGCTGCCCTGGGGCCAGGTGCCGGGAGCCGGACGCCGCGCGCAGGGCCGCGACCAGTTCATCGCGCGGGCGGGCGGCCTCGCGCCGGGCGGTTCCGTCGACGAGGCGGTCGAAACCGCCCCGGGCGCGGACGATCTCGATGAGGAAGGTGCCGAGCCCGATGCGCGATCCGAGGCTCAGGTGCGCGGCCACCTCGCGGACGGTCCAGCCCGCGCACAGTGACGGATGGGCCCACTGCTGCGGGGTCAGCGAGGCGAGCAGATCGGCCAGGCCGGCCCGCTCGTCGTCGAGGACCCGCCACATCGCCGTCTCGTCCATGCCGCCCCCAGGATGGGTCAGTACGATGGGATCGATTCAGTCAGCCTCTCTGTCCAAAATAGACAGAGGCTCTGACTAACGTCAAGGGAGTCGCGTGGCCGAGAACCTCAATGTCGGGCTCCTGCTGTTCATCCCGTACCGGGCCGTGGAGCAGCGGGTGTTCGCCGCGCTGGCCGCGGCGGGGCACGACGACATCACCCTGGCCCAGGGCAGGCTTCTGCAGCGGATCGACGACGGCGGCTCCCGGGTCAGCGAGCTCGCCGAGGCCGCCCAGGTGACCAAGCAGACCGCCGGCTATCTCGTCGACCAGCTCGAACGCGCCGGATACGTCGAGCGCACCCCCGACCCCAGCGACGCCAGGGCCCGGCTGGTGCGGCTGACCGAACGCGCCCGTGCCCTGAAACCCATCGGCGACGCGGCGGTGGCCGAGGTCGAGGCCGAATGGGCCGCCCACCTCGGCCGCCGCCGCATGGAGCAGCTGCACGACACCCTCACCCGGCTCCGCGAGATCACCGACCCGTACATGAAGCCCTGATTCCCGCCTACACCTTGCCGGCGGGGGCACCGCGCTGGAAGAGGATGAAGAGCCAGGTCATCGACGGGATCAGGATGAGGGCTCCGATGCCGAGCGAGATGAAGACCATCTCCAGGACGGCGTCGTGCGCGACCGAGGACTCCAGGTCGAGGCCGGACATCCCGGCGGCGCCCCACAGCACGGCGCCGACGGCCAGTGCGGCGGTGGCCCGTACGGCCAGGTAGGACCGGCGTACGAGCAGGGCGAGGGAGAGTAGCCCGGCCGCCGCCGACAGAAGGATCAGCGGGGACTGGACGCCGAGGGTGGCCGCGCCGGGGAGCGCCAGGAGGCCCGCGGCGGTTCCGGAGAGCAGGGCGTAGCCGCGGAAGCGCAGGGACGTGCCGCGCTCGCCCATGCGGAGGGCGTCCCAGATCAGGTAGACGGCGGCGAGGTACGCGCAGAGCACGGTGGTGAGGACGCCGCCGTACACCCCGGCCAGGCTCAGCCAGGACGTCTCGCCGGTGGCGATCGTCGTGGCGACGGCGCCCAGGCAGTACGGGGTGAGGACGGACGAGATCCCGAACGTCCAGGCGTACCAGCCCTTGTCGGGGACGGCCTTGCTGAACACGAACGTGCTGCCCCGCGCCACGATGCCCAGCGCGCCGAGGGACAGCGGCACCCAGTGGACGCTCATGATGTCGGCGAAGACCGGCGGGAACGCCGTCCAGGTCATCACCATCACGAAGATCAGCCAGACATGGTTGGCCTCCCAGAGCGGCCCCATGGCGTGCTCGATGACCTCCTTCTCGGACCGCTTCCTGGAGATCAGGTGCCACAGGCCCGCACCGAAGTCGGCGCCGCCGAACAGCAGGTAGGCGGACAGGCCGAGCAGGATCAGTCCGAGGGCGACGTCGCCGTAGGTCATCGGGGGCTCCCAGCGTCGATGGTGGACTCGGGCGAGGGGACGGTGGTCTCTTCGGGACGGCGGCGCATGCGGCGCAGGACGCTGATGGTCGCGACGGCGAGCACCGCGTACACGACCAGGACGATGTAGAGGCCGAAGCGCAGCCCGGGGTTGGGGTTGACGGCCTCTTCGGTACGCATGACGCCGTACACGATCCACGGCTGCCGGCCGACCTCCGTGGTGGTCCACCCGGCCTCCATCGCGACCGCGGCGGCGATGCCGGACAGCGCGGCCAGGCGCAGGAACCAGGGCTTGAACGGGAGGTCGCGGCGGTCTTCGGTACGGCGCCGGCGCAGCCACCAGGTCAGGGCCCACCAGGCCGCCAGGGCGAGCAGGGCCATTCCGATCGCGATCATGATCTCGAACGAGAACTTGACCACCTCGGCCGGCGGCCGCACATCGGCCGGGAACGAGTCGAGCCCCCGCAGCGTCGCGTGCGCGTCGTACTTCGTCATCACCGACAGCGCGTTCGGGATCTCGAAGATCGCGAACCGGAACGGGACGCCCGCCTCGGTGTGCTCGATGCCCTCCATGGCCGCGAACTTGATCGGCTGGTTGTCGTGCACGAACCGGACGGCCCAGTCGCCGACCAGGACCTGCAGCGGCGCGCAGACGGCGCCGAGCGAGAACGGGATCGCGAAACCGAGCCGGTTGTAGCGGTCGACCCGTCCGGCCTTGCGGTCGCGCAGCAGCGCCACCGCGTAGACGGACGCGACGGCGAACCCGCAGACCATCAGCGAGGCCAGGATCAGGTGGACGGCCTGGACGGGCGTGGCCGGATTGAACATCGCGGCCAGCGGGTTCACGTCGGTTACTTCTCCGTTGACCAGCTTGAAGCCGCGCGGCTGGTTCATCCAGGAGTTGACGGTGACGACGAACGAGGCCGACAGCAGGCCCGCGATCACGACCGGGATGCCGGTGATGAAATGCGCGCGGGGCGACAGCCGGTCCCAGCCGTACAGGTAGACGCCCATGAAGATCGCCTCGATGAAGAAGGCGATCCCCTCCAGGGCGAACGCGGCGCCGAAGACCTGGCCGTACTTGTCCATGAAGCCGGGCCACAGCGTGCCCATCTCGAACGACAGCACGGTGCCCGACACCGCGCCGACGGCGAACAGCACGCCGGCGGCCTTCATCCAGCGCCGGGCCAGCTCGGCGTACACGGCGTCGCCGGTCCGCAGCGAGCGCCACTCGGCGAGCAGCGTGATCGCCGGGAGCCCGATGCCGATCGAGGCCAGGATGATGTGGAACCCGAGGGTGAACGCCATCTGCTGGCGCGCGGCCATGAAGTCGGCCGGGGACGCGGCGCCGCGGGCCGCGTCGGCGAGAGGCTCGGCCAGGAGAGGATCGGCGAGGAGCGCGAGGGTGCTCATACGACAGAATGTAGTACTACAGCTTGTAGTACTTAAGTCGGTAGTACTACCCCACGTGGTGACCTCGATCTCAATCGCATATCCTCGACACTGTGAAGGGTCTGGGAGAGCTTGAACGCACGGTCATGGAGGTCATCTGGGCGAGGGGGGACGGTGGCGCCACAGCGCGCGACGTCAGTCGAGCCTTGGCCAATGACCGCGACCTCGCGCACACCACCGTGATGACCGTCCTCGATCGGCTCGCCAAGAAGAACTTCCTCCAGCGCGAGCGCGACGGCCGGGCCTGGCGCTACCGCCCGGTCGCCAGCCGGGAGCGGTACGTCACCGAGCTGATGCTGGGCGCGCTGGACGAGACCGGTGACCGGGGCGCCGCCCTGGTGCACTTCGTCCAGTCGGTCTCCGACGACGAGGCCGCGCTCATCCGTCGGGCGCTCCTCGACCTCGGCGTAGCCGACGGGGGGCCTGGGAGGTCGTCCCCTCAGAAGCAGAGCGACCTGACGTCCGCGTCCGCCAAGGAGCGACCCGCATGACCGGTACCGCCCTGCTCGCGCTGCTCTCGATCGGGACCATCGCCGGGGCACACTTCCTGTCGAAGGCGCGCTGGACGTGGCGCGCGCCGCGGATCGGCATCGCGCTGTGGCAGGCGCTCGGGCTGAGCTGGGGCATCGCCACCATCGGGGCCCTGCTGGGCCTGGCCCTGCTGCCGTACGGCAAGGGGATCTTCGGCGGGATGCCCGGCATGTTCGGCGACCAGGCGGGCCGGCTCGGTACGGCGCACGTCGCCGCGCTGCTGGCCGCGATCAGCCTGGCGGCGGTGCTGCTGACCATGCTCGGGTACGCGGTCGTCCGCGTGGTCCGGGCCCGCAGCCGGCACCGGGCGCTGCTGGCGCTGGTCTCGCGCAGCGACTCGGCCGTACCGCGCGGCACGCTCGTTCTCGACCATCCCGGGGCCGCCGCGTACTGCGTGCCCGGGGTCCGCTCGTCCAAGGTCGTGGTCAGCGCTGGAACGCTCGAACTGCTCGACCCGGCCGAGCTGGCCGCGGTGCTGGCGCACGAGCGCGCGCACGCCCGCGAGCGGCACGATCTGGTGCTGCTGCCGTTCGCGTCGCTGCGCCAGGTGTTCCCGCAGATCCGGCTGGTCGGGCGATGCCTGGACGCGGTCGAGCTGCTGATCGAGATGGCCGCCGACGACCGTGCCCGCCGGCACCGCTCGCCGCGCGAGCTGGCCACGGCGCTGCTGCGGTTCGCCGCCGCGCGCCCCGCGGCCGCCCCGTCCGGCACCCTGGGCGTCGCCCATACCGGCCACATGCCGGTGATGGCCCGGGTCAACCGGCTGCTGGAGCCGGAGCCGGTCAGCCGTTCCACCCGGTTCGCCGCCATGGTCGCGGTCCCGATCATCGCCGGGGTACCGCTGCTGCTGTACGCGCTGCCGCACTAGATCTTCACCGTTCGGACGAACACGCCTGGGCTCCCTCGGAGGGCCCGGGCGTTCTGCGTTCCCGGGGTAGGAACCGTACGCCCGAACATGAAGTTTTCTTGCGTTTTGCCGCTAGAGTGCCGTGCACATCGGCCCCCGGGAGGACACCCATGACACCGGAACGGGACCGCCGGGCACGGCTTTCGGTCTACGCCGCGTTCGCGATCCAGGGACTCTGCTTCGCCTCCCTGGTGACGCGCGTGCCTCAGATCCAGGACGCCCACCACCTCAGCGACGGGGCGCTCGCGCTGGTGCTGCTGCTCGTCCCGGTGATCGCGGGTGTGGGCAGCGTGGTGGCGGGGAGCCTGTTCGCCCGGTTCGGCAGCGGCCCGGTGCTGCGGATCGCGCAGCCGGGCGTCTGTCTGGCGATGGTGCTCGTCGGCCTGACCGGCGGGGCGCTGATCCCGCTGTACGTGGCGGTCGCGCTGTTCGGCGTGTGCGTCGGCGCCGTGGACGCGGGGATGAACGCGCAGGCCGTGACGGCCGAGCGCCGCTACGGCAAGAGCCTGCTCACCGGTTTCTACGCGGTGTGGAGCGTCGCCGGGATCCTCGGGGGCCTGTGGGTGGCCCTGGCCAACCGGCTGGACCTATCGCTGTTCGTCGGCTTCGTGCTCCCCGCCGTGCTGGGCGTCGCGCTGTCGCTCGTCTCCGGGCGCGGGCTCTACCGCAAGGCCGAGGAGGTCACGGCGCCCAGTGCCGAGGAGCTCAAGGCCGCCGCCCGGCGGGTGCCCTGGCGGCCGGTGCTGGTCGTGGGCATCGCCATGGGGGTCTTCTACCTCGCCGACTCCGTCATCTCCAGCTACAGCGCCAAGTACCTCTCCGACGAGCTGGACGCCGGCGACTCCCTGGCCCCGCTGGCGTACGTGGCGTACCAGGTCACCATGGTCGTGGCCCGCGCGTCGGCCGACTTCGGCGTCCGCAGGTACGGCGGCGTCCAGGTCGTCCGGCTCGGCGGCATCGTGGGGCTGATCGGCATGATCGGCGTGGTGGCCTCGCCCAACGCCGCCGCCGCGATCGCCGCGTTCGCCGTGGCGGGACTGGGCCTCAGCGTGGTCGCTCCGGTGGCCTTCTCCGCCGCCGGCCAGGTCGACCCAACCGGGCTCGGCGTCGCGGTGGCGCGGCTCAACGTCTTCAACTACGTCGGCTTCGTGCTGGGTGCCGCGATCGCCGGGATCCTCGCGCCGACCGGCGGGACGGACGGGCTCCGTCTGGTCTTCGCCGTCCCTGCCGCGCTGGTCGTCGTCATCATCCTGCTGGCGCGCGGCTTCGCACCGCGTCCGGTGCCGGCCGGTGCCGCGGCGCCAGGCCGGGGGGACGCTACAGCTCCTTCATCGCCGGAGGCAGGTCCAGGGCCATCCCGTACAGCCGTTCCGCCCGGATCCTGATCATCACCCGGCCTTCCTCCACCTGCTTGCGGAACGCCTCCTCATCGGTGGCCTCGGGCAGCCCGAGGCCCGTGGCCAGCAGTTCGCGCCCGGCCGCGTCCCCGGGCTCGGTGGTCTCGATGATCTCCGCCGTTCCCTCGACGACCGCGTAGGTGGTGTGGTCGCGCGAGGCGACATAGAGCGCGATGTGCGGGTCGTTGCGCAGCTGCCGCACCTTGAGCCGGTCCGTGGTGGACGAGACGCGGGCGATCCGTTCGGCCGGGTCCCACTTGTAGATCACCTGCGACAGGTGCGGGTGGCCGCTGCGCTTGACGGTCGTGAGCGCCGCGAAGAGGTGCTCGCCCAGGAACCTGGACGCCTCCGCCTCGGTGAGGACCTCGGGGCCGGGCTGGTCGTTCGTCATGGGAGTTCTCTCTTTTCGTTTTTGTTGGTCGGGGTGTCAGGTGATCAGGCCGAGGCCGGAGTAACGATCTTTTCGGCGGGTGCCTCGCCGCTCGCGGGCGGGGCCGGGCGGCGGAGCACGATGAGGGCGATGGCCAGGGCCGCGACGAGCAGCCCGGTGCCGATGGTGAAGGCCAGGTGGAAGCCCTCGGTCAGCGCCACCGCTTCGGTACGGCCCTCGTTCAGCAGGTTCTCGGTACGGGACGCGGCCAGTGTGGACAGCACCGCGACACCGATCGCCATCCCGACCTGCTGGGTGGTGTTGAAGACCCCGGACGCGAGCCCGGCGTCGTCGTTCCCGGCGCCCGACATCCCGAGCGTGGTCAGCGCGGGCAGCAGAAGGCCGAAGCCGCCGCCCAGCAGCATCACCGGGAGCAGGTCGACGGCGTAGTTCGCGTTCACCGGGACGCGGGAGAGCAGGCCCAGCATGGCGATCAGCAGGACGAGCCCGGCCAGCAGGACGTTGCGTTCGCCGAACCGCGCGTTCAGCCGCGCGGAGACGCCCAGCGACACCACTCCGATGACGGCCGCCGCCGGGAGCATCGCCAGGCCGGTCTTGGCCGCGCCGTACCCGAGGACCTTCTGCATGTAGAGGGCCACGAGGATCTGGAACGAGAACATCCCCGCGACCGTCAGGATCTGGACCAGGTTGGCGCCCGAGACGGCGCGGGAGCGGAAGATCCGCAGCGGCATCAGCGGGGTACGGGCGGTGGCCTGGCGGGCGATGAACGCGGCCAGCAGTACGGCGGCGAGGGCACCGAAACCGAGCGTGTGCGGCGCGATCCAGCCGTGCTCCTCGACCTTGACGACCGTGTAGATGCCGAGCATCAGGCCCGCCGTGACCAGGACGGCCCCGGCGATGTCGGCTCCGGCGGAGAGCCCGAGGCCCCGGTCGGAGGCGAGCACGGGCAGCGCGAGCGCCAGTACGGCCAGCCCGATCGGCAGGTTGATCAGGAAGATCCAGTGCCAGTTGAGCAGGTCGGTCAGCACGCCGCCGGCGACCTGACCGATCGAGGCCCCGGCGGCGCCGGTGAAGCTGAACACCGCGATCGCCTTGGCGCGCTCGCGGGGCTCGGTGAACAGCGTGACCAGGATCCCGAGGCTGACCGCCGATGCCATCGCGCTGCCCGCGCCCTGCAGGAAGCGGGCGGCGATCAGCATCGCGGGGGTGGTGGCGGCCCCGGCCAGCAGCGAGGCCAGCGTGAACACGGCCGTACCGGCCACGAACATCCGCTTGCGGCCGAGCAGGTCGCCCAGCCGCCCGGCGAGCAGCAGCAGGCTGCCGAACGCGATCAGGTAGGCGTTGACGACCCAGCTGAGCCCGGCCGGGGAGAAGCCGAGATCATCCTGGATGGCCGGCATCGCCACGGTGACGATGCTGCCGTCCAGGATGATCATCATGAGCGAGGTGGCGAGCACGCCGAGCGCGATCCAGCGGGAGCGTTCGGGACGTGGGGGAGAGGCGGACATCGGCGTGCTCCTGTCGATCGAGGTGACAGGAGGAACCGTAGCAGATAGTTCCGTAACAGACTATCTATCGCGGACTGATCCGCTCAGCTGCTGCGCTGGCGCGCTCTCCGTACCGGCTTGGGGCTCTCGGCGGGCTCGGCGAGATGCCCGGCGGCCAGCCGGTCCAGCGCCCGGACGAAGACCTCGCGCTCGTCGCCCGCCAGGGCCTCCAGCACCTCCGCGTGCACCCGGTCCACGATCTCGCGGCTGCGTACGGCGAGCTCCGCGCCCGCCCCGGTCACCGCGATGATCCGGGCCCGGCGGTCGCGGCTGGACGGGCGGCGCTCGGCGTACCCGGCCTCCTCCAGCGCGTCCACGGTCACCACCATCGTGGTCTTGTCCATGTCGCCCATCTCGGCCAGCTGGATCTGCGTGCGCTCCTCTTCGAGCGCGTGCGAGAGAACGCAGTGCATCCGCGGCGTCAGCCCGATCTCGGCGAGTGCCGCGCTCATCCGGGTCTGCAGCACATGGCTGGTGTGGTTCAGCAGGAACGAGAGGTCCGGCACGGTACGGGCCGGCGCTGTGGTGGCCATACGACCCAGCGTACAACTTCGTCCGGAAAGAGATTATCTACCGGCCTTCCTATCCGCCCGAGCCATCCGGGCAAGTCATCCGGGCCCATCCGGCCGAGCCGTCCCGGGCGGGGTAGCCTGGGGGCATGCAGCGACACGCGTACCTCGGCTGGTGGCCGTCCTAGGACGGTCACTCAACCCAGGCACGATCAGGGCCGTCCCTCCGGGCGGCCCTTTCGCGTGTACGCGTGGCGATCCGCCTGGACGGGCGCCCTCCGGAATCAGTCCTCAGGAGGAACCATGCCCAGCACCATTCTCACCGGCGACCGCCCGACCGGCCCGCTCCACCTCGGCCACTACTTCGGCACGCTGGCCAACCGCGTCCGCCTGCAACGCGAGGGCGCCGACCTGTTCGTCCTGGTCGCGGACTACCAGGTCCTCACCGACCGGGACGTCGCCGACCGCCTCGCCGAGCATGTCGAGGGGCTCGTCGCCGACTACCTGTCCGTCGGCATCGACCCGGCCGCCGCCACGATCTTCCGGCACTCCGCCGTCCCCGCGCTCAACCAGCTGATGCTGCCGTTCCTGTCCCTGGTCTCGGTCGGCGAGCTGCGCCGCAACCCCACGGTCAAGGACGAGATCAGCGCCTCCGGCCAGGCCACCGTCAGCGGGCTGATGTTCACCTATCCCGTTCACCAGGCCGCCGACATCCTGTTCTGCAAGGCCGACCTGGTCCCCGTCGGCAAGGACCAGCTGCCGCACCAGGAGATCACCCGGCTGATCGCGCGCCGCTTCAACGAACGCTACGGGCCCGTCTTCCCCGTACCGGACGCCCTGCTCTCCGACGCGCCCCTCCTGCTCGGTACCGACGGCCGGAAGATGAGCAAGAGCCGGGGGAACGCCATCGCCCTGTCCGCGACCCCGGACGAGACGGCCCGGCTGATCAGGCGCGCCAAGACCGATGACGACCGGCACATCACCTACGAGCCCGAGACCCGTCCCGAGGTGTCCAACCTGGTACGGATCGCCGCCCTCTGCCAGGACCGAGACCCGAACGAGGTGGCCGCCGACATCGGCAGCGGCGGCGCCGCCGCACTGAAGAAGGTGACCATCGAGTCGGTGAACGAGTTCCTGCGCCCGATCCGCGCCCGGCGCGCCGAACTGGACCGAGCCGAGCTGCGCCACGTCCTGGACAAAGGCAACGCCCGCGCCAACCAGGTCGCCGACCGCACCCTCACAGAAGTCCGCGAAGCCATGACCTGACCCACCCCAAGGTTGACTCGTGGCGTGTTCGCCCTTACAGGGGGCAAGCATGGCGAACACGCCACGAGTCAACGGAGGTGGGCGAGGGGTCAGGGGCTGAGACCGTCCAGGAGTGTTGCGACCAGGTCGTCCACGTTCGGCTCGGGTGGGGCGCCGCCGAACAGCAGCGTCAGGACGGTCTCGTGGCACACGCCGACGATCATGGCGGTGGCGGACTCCACCCGGGCCCCCGGTGCGAGCCGGCCCAGCTCCCGTTCCGCGCGCAGGTAGCCGAGCAGCCGGTCGCGGTAGTCCTCGCCGGGCTCGTTCGCCGTCGCGAACCGGGCGAGGACCTCCGGCCGCCCGAGGAGTCCCGCCATCGCGGGCAGGATCACCCGGTGCATCTCCAGGCCGTACGCGATGTAGTCCCGCAGGTTGCCCGCCACGGTGCCGGCGCCCGGCCGCGGCAGCGCGCTCAGGCCCTGCTCGACCGTCCGCACATGCGCGCGCAGCGCGTGCGCCAGCAGCTCTTCCTTGTCGGTGAAGTGGTTGTAGAGCACGCCGTCGGCGACCCCGGCCTCCCGTGCGATCCCCCGTACGGTCAGGCCCGCCGTGCCCTGCTCGGAGATCATGCGTTCGGCGGTGGCGATCAGGTGGTCGCGCAGGCTGCGGTCCCCGCCGTCGCGCAGCACCGCGGCTCGTCTCGGTGACATCACCCCGCATCGTATGCCCGGATCCCGCGCCGGTCCGGGCGGCCGTCCGCGCCATCGTGATCGCTTAGGCTGGCCTTCTGGTGTTCGTCCCGATCGGAGGCCGAGTGCGCGGCATGAGTGCGCAACGGTCCGGCCTGCACCCGCGGACCGCGCGGACGATCGCCGTGGCGGTGCTGGCCAGCCTGGTCGCCGTGTACGTCCTGGCGTCGGCCGACGGGCCGCCGCGCACCGTGGCCGCCGTCGTCCCGCTGTCGGCCGCGATCCTTCTCCTGCAGTTCCGGTACGTGTTCCCCGGCCTCCGGCGGTTCCAGACCCGGGGCGTCATGGTGGTCCAGGCGGTCCTGACCTATCTCGTCGTGGTGCCGTTCGGCGTCACCACCGGAATGCTCGGGTTGCTGGCCGGTGCCCTGCTGCTGAGCTCGGCCTGGCGGACGGCCGTGCTGGTGATCGGCTCCGTGGTCGTGATCGCGGGGTTCAGGGCCGACGCGCCGCCGGGCCATCTCGACCTCACCATCACGGCGATCCTGACCGCCCTGGTGGCGTACGGCCTGTGCAGGCTGACCGACCGGATCGAGGCGGTCTTCGCCGCCCGGCTCACGCTGGCGGTGACGGCCGTCGAGGAGGAGCGGCTCCGGATGGCCGCCGAGCTGGACGAGGGCATCGGGCGCGGGCTGGACGCCATCGCCGGGGCCGCGGACCGTCCCGGCGAACTCGACGGGATGCTCGCCGCCGCCCGCGGCCTGCTGACCACCGCGCGGACTTCCGCCGCCGACCTGCGCAGCCTGTCGCTCGCTCCTGAGGTGGCCACCGCGCGCGGGCTGCTGGCGGCGGCCGACGTGGACGTGACGGTACGGATCGGGCACAGCGAGCCGCTCGGCCAGGCGGGCGCATTGATCGCCGCCGTGCTGCGGCAGGCGGTCACCGACGTTGTCCGGCAGGGTACGGCGCGTACCTGCCTCATCGAGACCGCCGAACGCGATGGCCTGCTGACGCTGCGCGTGACCAGCGACGGTGTCGCGACGGCCGCGCAGGGCGCCGAGGCGATGGCACCGCTCGCCGAGCGGGTGCGCGCGGCCGGCGGGCGGCTGACCGCCGGGCTGGACCCCGACGGCCGCTTCACCGTCAGCGCGACGGTGAAGGCCACCGCGCCTCCCGCCGTACCCCCCAGCGGGGAGCACCGGCTGTCGGTGATCCTGCTCGCGGTCGTGCTCGCCGGATTCTGCGCCAAGGCCCTGCTCCAGATGAGCCTGTGGGAGCAGGTCGCGGCCGTGCCCGCCCTGGTGGCGATCTGCGCGATCCAGCTGCGCTGGACCCGGCCCCAGGTCACGCACTGGGCCTGGCCGCTCGCGGCACAGGTGGCGCTGACCTACGTACCGCTGCTCTGGTACGGCGAGGCGTGGGGCGGCACGGCGGGATTCCTGGCGGGCTCTCTCCTCGTCCTGCTGCCGGCCGCCGTCGCCGCGCCGCTCGTGGCGGCCGTCATGGCGAGCCTGGGCATCATCGCCTGGGCACTGGGCCAGCCCACGCCCGTCGTGGTGAACTCGGTCGTCAGCGTCCTGGTGACCGGCCTGGTCACGTACGGGCTGGTCCGGCTCGCCCGGCTCGCCGACGAACTCCGGGACGCCGCCGCGGGCATCGCCCGGGGCGCCATCGTCCAGGAACGGCTCCGCGCCGCCCGCGACCTGCACGACCTGCTGGGGCACGGCCTGGCGGCGATCATGCTCAAGGGCGAGCTGGCCCGCAGGCTGCTGCCCACGGATCCCGGCCGTGCCCGCGCCGAGCTGGCCGATGTGGCGGCGATGGCCGTACGGGCGCGGGCGGACATGGAGACCGTGGCCGGTGCGGCTCCCCGGCTGGAGTTCGAGCCGGAGCTGGAGTCGGTACGTTCCGTGCTCGCCGCCGCAGGTGTCGAGGTACGGGTCGACTGGGAGTCGGCACCGGCCGCCGGGGCGGAGGCCGTCCTGAGCGTCGTGCTGCGCGAGGCCGTCACCAACGTCCTGCGGCACAGCACCGCTCGCCGCGTCGAGATCGAGGTCGGCGCGGGACGGCTCGTCGTGGAGAACGACGGCGCTCCGGCCGCGACCGCACCGCCGGGCTCGGGCATCGGGAACCTCGGCACCCGGCTGTCCGCGCTGGGCGGCCGGCTCGACGCCCGTCCTCTGCGCGGCGGACGGTTCCGCGTCGTCGCCGAACTGGAGCCCGCGGAACGCCCCCTAGATCCAGCCGGACTCGCGGGCGATGCGGACGGCGTCGATGCGGCCCCGGGCGTTCAGCTTGGCGACGACCGTCGTGAGGTGGTTGCGGACCGTCCCCGGCGATAGGTGCAGCCGCCCGGCGATCTCGTCGGGCTCGGCGCCGTCGGCGGTCAGCCGCAGCACGTTCTTCTCGCGCGGGGTCAGCGGATCGTCGGACAGGTCCCAGGCGGTGACCGCGAGCGCGGGGTCCAGCACCCGCTCCCCGGCGGCGACCTTGCGGATCGCGGCGGCCAGATCGTCCGGCGACGCGGTCTTGAGCATGAACCCGTTCACCTTGGCGGCCAGCGCGCGGCGCAGCAGGCCGGGCCGCCCGTCGCCGGTGAGCATCAGCGCGCGGCACGCCGGGAGCTTCTCGCTCAGGACGGCGGCCGCCGTCAGCCCGTCGGTGCCGGGCAGGTCGATGTCCAGGACGGCCACATCGGGAAGGGCGACCATGGCGGCCGGGACGATCTCGGTGCCGGTGCCCACATCGGCGACGACCTCCAGATCGGGCTCCAGATCGAGCAGCGCGACGAGCGCGCTGCGCACGACGTGCTGGTCTTCGGCGAGGAGTACCCGGATCACGTCATGAGCGTACCCATGACGATCTCATGGGTGGTCGATGACGACCTCTCTACTGATCGAACCCCCAGGTCAGCAGAGTGGAGGCATGACAGAAGCCGGGACGGAAGCCGTGACGCTGAACGCGGTGAGCAAGGTCTATGGCAAGGGGTCGAGCGCGGTCGCGGCCCTGAGGGAGGTGTCGATCGGCCTGCCGAAGGGCGGCTTCACCGCCGTGATGGGGCCGTCCGGTTCGGGGAAGAGCACGTTCCTGCACTGCGCGGCGGGCCTGGACCGGCCCACCTCGGGATCGGTCCGGCTGGCCGGTACCGAGCTGGCCGGCCTGAAGGAGGACAAGCTGACCGAGCTGCGGCGCCAGCGGGTCGGCTTCGTCTTCCAGGCGTTCAACCTGGTGCCGTCGCTGACCGTCGAGCAGAACGTGACGCTGCCGTTCCGGCTGGCCCGTACCCGCGCCGACCGCGCCCGGCTGGCGGAGGTGCTCGCCCGGGTCGGGCTGGCGGACCGGGCCGCGCACCGGCCCGCGCAGCTGTCGGGCGGCCAGCAGCAGCGCGTCGCGATCGCGCGGGCGCTGGTCACCGGCCCCGAGGTCGTCTTCGCCGACGAGCCGACCGGGGCCTTGGACACCATGACCGCGCGCGACGTCCTGCGGCTGCTGCGCGAGACCGTGGACGACCTCGGCCAGACCGTGGTGATGGTCACGCACGACCCGGTGGCCGCCTCGTACGCCGACACCGTCCTGTTCCTGGCCGACGGCCGGATCGCCGACTCCCTGACCGCCCCGGACGCGGGCACCGTCGCCGAGCGCATGACGACCCTGGGGGCGTACGCCTGATGATTTCTTACGCATGGAGCACGCTGCGGTTCCGCAAGCCCGCCTTCGCCGGGGCGTTCATCGCCCTCTTCTGCGCCGCCGCGCTGATCACGGCCTGCGGCATGCTGATGGACACCGGCCTGCGCGGCTCGGTGGAGCCCGAACGGTACGCGGGCGCGCCGGTCGTCGTGGCCGGGGATCCCGACTCGCACTTCGTCAAGGAAGAGGGCAAGCGCAAGTCGAAGGCCAACACGGCGCGCGCGCTGCTCCCCGCGACGCTGGCCGAACGGGTCCGTACCGTCCCGGGTGTCCGGTCCGTGGTCACCGAGACGAGCTTCGCCGCGGTGCTGCCCGGCGGGCCGACGTCCGAGTCCTGGGGGCACGGCTGGGAGTCGGCGGCGCTGACACCGTTCACGCTCCGTTCGGGCCGCGCGCCCGCCGCCGCCGGAGAGATCGTGGTGGACGGTTCCGCACGCCACGCCGTCGGGGCGCGGATCACCGTGCTGACTCCGTCCGGTCCCGGTACTTACCGCGTCGTCGGGGTGACCAGGCAGCGCCTCGACCACCAGAGCGCGGTCTTCTTCTCGACCGCCGAGGCCCGCCGCCTCGCCGCCCGCTCGGGCCGCCTGTCGGCGATCGGCGTCTGGCCCGCGAGCGCCGCGCCCGCCGTCCGGGACGCGGTGCGCGGCCAGGCGACCGTACGGACCGGTGACGGCCGTGGCCGGGTGGAGTTCACCGGCTCCGGCGGCGCGCGGGTCAAGCTGATCAGCATGGGCGCCGCGCTCGGCGGGACCTCGCTGATCGTCGCGCTGCTGGCCGTGGTCGGTACGTTCGGGCTGGTCGCCCAGCAGCGCCAGCGGGAACTCGCCCTGCTGCGCGCCGTCGCGGCGACCCCCAAGCAGCTCCGCAAGCTGATCGGCGGAGAGGCCCTGCTGCTCGGCGTGGCGGCGGCCGTCCCGGGCGCGCTCGCCGGGATGCTCCTCGGCGGGTGGCTGCACTCGGCGTTCGCCGAAGGAGGCGCCATCCCGGCCAACCTGCCGCTGGTCACCGGCCCGTTCCCGCCCCTCGTCGCGGTCGCCGTGACGGTGCCGGCCGCCTGGGCGGCGGCGCGGATCTCCGCCCGCCGGATCGCCCGGCTGCGCCCGGTCGAGGCGCTGGGCGAGGCCGCGATGAGCCCGCCGCGCGTCTCCTGGATCCGGCTGCTGGCCGGGACGATCGCGCTGGCCGGTGCATCCGTGCTGACCTGGCTGCTCACGACGATCAACACCGAGGCCGGCTCCGGCCCGCTGACCCCCCTCACGACGCTGGCCTGGACGACCGCGGCGGCGCTGCTCGGGCCCGTCCTGGCCCGGGGAACGATCGGGCTGCTCTGCCTGCCGCTGCGCAAGGCGGGCGGCACGCACGGCCTCGCCGCCGCGAACCTGCGCGCCAACGCCCCGCGCCTGGCCGCCGTGCTCGCCCCGCTCACCCTCATGATCGCGCTCGCCTCGACCCTGCTGTTCGCGATGACCACGCTGGCCGGGGCCGCCAGCGCGCAGGCCCGCGCCGGAACCGTGGCCGACTACGTCGTGGGCCCGATGGCTCCCGCTCCGGCCGCCGATGCCGTACGCCGCGTTCCCGGCGTCCAGTCCGTCACCGAGGTCCTGCACACCCGCGTGCGCTCGGTCAACAGCCCGTACAGCGTCCAGGGCGTGACGCCCGCGGGCCTCGCACAGACCATGGACCTGGACGTGCTCGCCGGATCCCTCGACCGGCTCGGCG
Source organism: Actinomadura sp. 9N407 (assembly GCF_044326315.1). Classification (NCBI taxonomy): domain Bacteria; kingdom Bacillati; phylum Actinomycetota; class Actinomycetes; order Streptosporangiales; family Thermomonosporaceae; genus Actinomadura; species Actinomadura sp. 9N407. The sequence continues at coordinate 41,240 of NZ_JBIRAW010000031.1, forward strand.
ACGGAACCATGGCCGTACGGGAAGGTCTCGGCATGGAGGTGGGCGACAAGGTGCCGTTCGCCATGGCCGACGGCACGCCGGTCACCCAGCGGGTCGTGGCCGTCTACCGCCGTGGCCTCGGGTTCGGCGACCTCACGCTCCCGCACTCGCTCGTGGCCGCCCATGTGGACGTACCGATGGGCACCGTACTGGTGGCCGCGCCGGACGTTCCCCGTACCGCGCTCGCCGGAGCCCTGTCCGGCTTCCCCGGCCTGGCCGTCCAGGACCAGGCGGAGGCCACCGACAGGACGAGCAGCAGCGCGGTCAACTACCTCGCGCTGGCCCTGATCATCGCGTTCGCCGCCATCTCCATGGTGAACACGCTGGCCATGGCCGTCGCCGGCCGCTCCCGCGAGTTCGCCCTGCTGCGGCTGGCCGGGGCCACCCGCCGACAGGTGCTGCGGACGCTGCGCTGGGAGACCGGCGCCGTGGTGCTCGTCGCCACGGTCCTCGGCTCGGCGATCGCCCTGGCCACGCTCACGGCGTTCAGCATTGGGATGACCGGATCGGCCCGTTCGTACGTCCCGCCGCTCGGCTACGCGGGCATCGTCGCCGGGGCCGCGCTGCTGGCCCTGCTGGCCACCGCACTCCCGGCCCGTACGGCCATGCGTACCGCCCCGGTCGAGGCGCTGGGGACCCGGGAGTGACACGACCCTGCCGAGGCGGTGGCCCGTTCAGCCCCGCCACCGCCCGGCAGGCTCACGCCGCATCGCCCGCGTCGAAGGTGTACCCGTAGGCGGCCAGCTCCTTCAGGAACCCGGCGGGCTCCACCACCTGATCGAGGTGGTGGACACCGGGCGGCATCCCCTCAAGCCCGCGTACGGCCAGCGCCGCCACCAGGCCCGAGACCCGGCTCTGCCGCTTGCCACTGAACGAGGCGCGCCCCCGTTCCGACGAGGCCACCACGGCGAAACCGTCACCGCCCACATGCACCCTGGTCAGCACGCCCAGCACCGCCGCCCGCCCCTTCGGTGTACGGACCAGCCGCGCCACCGGCCCGGTCAGGAGTGCCGTCATCAGCCGGGAGTCCACGCACAACCCCGTCCGGACATGCCCGTCCAGCGTGTACTGATCCGGGAACGGGAACCGATGAACGGCCCGGCTCCCGTACGGATCGGGGAAGCGCATCCGCCATGACGGGCCCACGTCCCGCAGCGCGTCCAGCGTCCACTCGACCGCCGCGATCCCGTGCCGCTCCCCGGAACCGAGGAGCACGCCGATGTCCACCCGGTCCCCACCGGCCAGCCTCGCCAGCAGGTTGGTGACGCCCGGCGCAAGCCCCACGCTCAGCACCGCCGTCGCGTCTCCTGCGTCCAGCGCCGCGATCTCCCGCAGGATCTCGTACGACGCCGTCACGTCGACATAGTCGATGCCGCGCTCGAAACAGGCTTGGGCGACCCGGGCGTTGCCCTGGTCCACGCACATGATCACCACATCGGCGCCCTTCAGCGCCTCGTCCAGATCGCCGCGCAGATCGACCTTCAGCGGGACCGTCCCGGGAACCTCCGGCGCCTTGGCCGGATCGCGTCCCGCGACCACGACCTCGGTGAACCATCCGGTCAGGGCCCCGGCCGCCTCCCGTCCGACCGCCCCGTACCCACCGAAGATCACTACACGTTCGCGGTGACCAGCCATGCCGTTCCCCTCGTGCGTACGGCGCCGTCCCGGACGAACGGCCGCACCCCCTCGGCCAGCGCCTGCTTGGCCTTGGCCGCCACCTCGGGCCCGACCAGCCCGAGGTGGTACTTGACCGGCCCCCAGGCCGCGAGGAACTCGGTCGCGTCGGTGAGATCGCCGCCCCAGACCTGGTCGGCCTCCACATGGGTGCACTCGACGTTCCGGAACCCCGCGTCCCCGAGCACCTGCTCGCTCCGCCGCGGATCGGCGAACATGGTCGGCCCGCTCCCGTCCGGCCCCGTGGGCTGCGGGAGGAACTCGTCCATCGCCTTGAACACCGACCCCAGATCCGTCCCGGCGAGCCCGCCCATGGCGACGAAGCTCAGCCGCCCGCCGGGAGCGAGCGCCCTGCGGATGTTGCCGAACGCCGCGACCGGATCGGCGAAGAACATCACCCCGAACCGGCTGATCGCCACATCGAACTCCCCGTCCCGGAACGGCTGGACCTGCGCGTCCCCGCGCTCGAAGGTCACGTTGCCCACGCCCTCCTCGCGGGCCCGCTCCTCGGCCCTGGCGAGCATCGGACGCGAGAGATCGACCCCCACCGCCTCCCGGCCGCGCCCCGCCGCCAGCCGGGTCAGCTGCCCGTTCCCGCACCCGACGTCGAGCACCCGGTCCCGCTCGCCGATGCCCGCCCCGTCCAGCACGAACGGATTGAACCCGCCGTTGACGGCGTCGTACCGCTCGTCGTGCGCCGCCCAGTGCTCGCCCTCGTACCCGTTCCACGCCTCGGCCTGCCGCTCGTTCACGATCACGATGCCCCCCATTGTTGTGAACGTATGTTCATGAACGTCCGTTCATAGTGACCCGCGCAGACGCGCCCGTCAACCGCCCCCGCCCCCGGCCCGGTTCTCTCGGGGCGTGTCGGCCCCGGGATGCGCTTGGTGAGGCTAACCCGCCACGAGTCAACGGGATGGGATGGCGCGGTGGCTCACGACGTTGACGATCTTTCCGTTCGGATCGCGGACGAAGAAGCGCCGGACGCCCCACTCCTCGTCCCGCAGCGAGTGAACGATCTCCAGCCCGGCGGCGGTCACGGTCGCGTACACGGCGTCCACGTCCTCGACCTCGACGCTGAGATCGGGCTGCGCCATGCCGGACGCGTCCGGCCCGAACAGGATGACCTGGGCCGTCGGATTGGACGGGGACGCCATCGTGGACACCCAGCCCAGGTCCATCACCTCGACGAAGCCGAGCAGCCCATAGAACGCGCGGCTCTCTTCGATGGAGTCCGTGGAGATGTCAGGGACGACACGTCGAATAGTCATACCGCCGACCCTAACGACCGGCGGCACGCACCCGACTTTGAGGGGTTCGCGCTATCGCGCCGGCAGATCGACCCGCCCGCTGCGGACGTCGGCCACTAAAACCGACCATTCCGAGGGGGAGAGTGCGATGACCGTTCCGCCATCGGGGCTCTTGGAGTCCTGTATGTAGATGGACGCCCCGGTCGAAGCCACCTCAACGCAGCCGCTGCTCTCGCTTGCCGACGCTTTCAGCCAGAGAATACTTCTTGAGTCTCCGTGCAGACTCAAGAACCCAGCCCTGCCGAGTGCAGAATTGGACCGTTGGCTCATTGCGTCGCATCCTCCAGCCAGGTCGAGGGCATCCAGGCGGTCCTGAACGTACGCGCTCCCCGGGACTGATTACCCAGAGTAGCGTCAAGGCATCTTCATGTAGCCGTACCGGAAAGATCTCCGTAGGCATGCTCGAAGTAAGAGAAGTCAACCAGGGAAGGGATGGTGCCGCAGCCAGATAGATGCTCAGCTCCGCTCCTGCGGGTGAGGCGGAGCGGGGGATGCCCAGGCGGCCGTTCGGCAAAACTCCAGGAAGCGGGCCTATCTGGCTGCAGATCATGTGAATTGGATTCGGTCCTGAGTATCCGGCCACAGGCGGCCACGGGTAGTACGTCGCAGTGTCGGGGCCTCGCCCGCGACACGGCCGCCCGAGCCGCCCTGGGGCGGAGTCAGCCCATCGACTCCACGATCTCCTCGATGAACGCTCCGGTCTCCTCGGCCGGAATGGCGAGCTGGCGCAGGTTCTCGAATGCGATCCGGTAGTCGGTGGTACGGGTATCGCGGTCGGCCACGGTGAGATCCCACCCACCGGCGTTCTCCAGGAAGAGCACGTCGCCGAGCCGGGCATCGTCGAAATCAAGGAGCGTGAATTCCCCCATGAGGCCGAAGTGTGCGCCCTGGGAGAACGGAATGATCTCGATGGTGATGTTCGGGCGACTGATCAGGTCGATGATGGATCGGAGTTGCCGCGGCATGATAACGGGATCGACCTGACCGCCGACCCGGCGGCGCAGCGCCGCCTCGTCCAGGACGAAGTGCAGTTGCGGGGGGTTGTCGCGGCCGAGGATCAGGTCCTGGCGTTGCATCCGCACCTCCACCACGATATCTCGCTGGTTGTGGTCCGGTACGAATTCGACGGTCACCGAGTTCGCGTACTCCTCGGTCTGCAGCAGGCCGGGAATCATCAACGGCTGAAAACTCCGGATCATGGCGGCGCCCGCCTCGTACCCGATGAAGTCCAGATACGGCTGCGCCAGGTCCTTCTTGTAGACGGCCCACCAGCCCCGTTGTCGTGCGTCGCGTGCGATCTCGGTCAGCCTCATGATCTGAGGGTCGCCGTCCTGCATGCCGTACTGCCGCAACAGCGCGCGCAGATCGGTGGTCGAGACACCGACCGCGCCTCCTTCGATGCGGATGAGCTTGGAAGGGGACCAGTCCAGGGCCGCGGCGACCTGGTCCTGGGTCGCCCCACAATCCAGCCGCAGGCGCTGAAGCTCGCTGGTCAGAATGGCGCGCTGGACCACCGGCCCAGGTCCGGAGGGCATGGTCATACCGATTCCTTACTCGCGGAGCAAAGATCGAATCCGGCTCTCCCCGAGAGGCTGACACATTGCGGTTGGCCGCCCGCCGAGATGCTCAGATTAAATCAGCGAGGTAGCAGGCTGCCAAGGGCAGGTGTGGCAAGTTGGCAGTCTGCCACCCGACATACGGCGAGTACTCGTTGGTCGGCTCGCGGCCGTCCTGTTGGCCGTCGGCCTGGTCGCGGAGCAGGAGTGGCAACAGGTCCATGGCGCTTCGGCCGGCCGCCTGCCGACGAAACGATCGTCGCCGGCCACTCGGGCGAGCGTACCGATGTGCGATACCGGCGCTGGCGGCCCAAAGTGATCGCGCGCGCAAGGGGTGCTGCGGGACCCGGTCGCACGGCCATCCACGGTTGATCTTGATATGGCGCTGATCCGGTCAAGTCGAACTTCACTCTGGCGGCATGTGGCCAGCAATCCGTTCGCTCGTGTCACACCGCCAGGTACCGCAGTGCCGGACGGCAGTGCGCATGGTCACGCCGTGCCAGGTTTCCGGTTGATATGTAAGCCAAAGGCGACCTGCCATCTGCGTGCTCGCAGATCTCCCACGAGCAATCAGCAGTGGACATGGGGTCGTTTCGAGATCCGTGATAATAGGGGTATCAGCGAGAAGACTCTCGGTTCACCTGCACAGACGACGGGGCCCTGCGGCAACAGAGGCCCCGTCATAGACCGGTCGAGCCGAACGTAGGAAAGGCCCTCGATCTGTCATGAGCATACGTCGTAACGCTCCACAAGTGCCATCGGAGCAGCCGGTGGCGGTCGTACCGCAGCGGACGCCGCTGGTCGGCTTTCCGTGGCCGACGCCGCGGGCGGTCGAACCTTGGAGCCACACTTCACTCCTCGGCCTCGACATAGTCTCGTTCAACGCGCCCTATCGGGACGAGGACATCCAGCGCCGGCTGCGGCAGGCGCTGTACGAGTACCTGCAGGAGGTCTTCGCGATCACGTGGTTGCCGTGGGCCGCCTGCCACACCGAGGACCGGGGGGACGGGGCGCTGATCGTGCTGCCGCCGGGAGTGCCGCCGTACCTGCTCCTGGACCCGCTCGCCCATCACCTCGACGCCGCGTTGCGGCGGGGGAACCGGCTGTTCAGCGCGGCGGCGCAGATGCGGCTGCGCATGGCCGTGCACCAGGGGTACGTGCAGTTCGACGCGTACGGCGTGGTCGGGCATGCCGTGAATCACATGTTCCGCCTGCTCGACTCGGCGGTGCTGAAGGAGGCCATCGAGACGGCCGGGGCCGATCTCGGCGTGATCGTGTCGGACCGGATGTTCGGCGATGTGGCCGGTCATGGCGGGATCATCGACCCGGCGCGGTACCGGCCCGTACAGGTCAGCTGCAAGGAGACGCAGGCCAAGGCGTGGATCTGGATGGCGCCATAGAACGGAATTGTACGTTCCGCTAGTATGGGTGTCATGGAGTCCACGGAGCAGGCGCCCATGAGCGGGCGCAAGGCCCAGGCGGCGCGCAATGACCAGGTCATCAAGGAGGCGGCCAGGGCGGTGTTCACGGCCGATCCCGGGGCGCCGATCTCGGCGGTGGCGGTGGCGGCCGGGGTCGGGATCAGCGCGCTCTACCGACGGTACAAGAGCAAGGAGGAACTGCTCCAGCGGCTCGCGCAGGAGGGCATGGAGCGGTACCTCGGGCAGGTCCAGGAGGCACTGGACGACGAGCGGGACGCCTGGACGGCGTTCGCCGACTTCATGCGGCGGTGCCTGGACATCGGCGCCGGATCCCTGACGATGCGGCTGGCCGGAAGCTTTCCGGTGACCGAGGAGATGAGCCGCGACGGGCAGCAGATCCACTCGGCGACGGAACGGCTGCTCGCCCGTACCAAGGAGAAGGGCGGGCTGCGGGCGGATATCGCGGTGGGCGACATCTCCGTCATGCTGGAGCATCTGCATACGATCCGGATCGGGGACGATGAGCGGATGAAGGTCCTGCAACACCGCTACCTGGAGCTCTTCCTGGACGCGATGCACCGGCCGGACGCGGGGGAGCTGCCGGGCCCTCCTCCCGGGTGGCAGGAGCTTCGGGGCCGTTATGACGGCTGAGGTGCTCGGGCGGCGGGCGCTCAACCGGGCCCTGCTGGAACGGCAGTTGCTGCTCCGGCGGCAGGCGATGCCCGTACTGGACGCGATCGAGCATCTGGTGGGGATGCAGTCGCAGGCGCCCAACCCTCCGTACGTGGGGCTCTGGAGCCGGCTGGAGGGCTTCGACTTCGACGAGCTCGCCGGGCTGATGCGCGACCGGCGGGTGCTGCGCATGGTGCTGATGCGCGGCACGCTGCACCTGGTCAGTGCCCGGGACGCGCTGGCGTTCCGGCCGCTCACGCAGGTGGTGCTCGACCGCTACCTGACGACCGCGAGGGGCGCCCCGCTGAAGGACGTCGATCTCGAGGCCGTGGGCGGGGTCGCCCGGACGTTCTTCGAGGACGAGCCCCGTACCGACAAGGAGCTCAGGGCGCTGCTGGCCGGGCACTGGCCCGATGAGGACGCGGAACTGCTCGCCTGGGCGGCGCGCATCAATCTGCCTCTCGTGCAGGTGCCGCCGCGCGGCATCTGGGGCCAGGGCGGAATCGCCAAGCACACGACGCTGGAGAACTGGCTGGGCCGGGCGATGGAGACCGAGCCGTCGATCGACGACATGGTGCTGCGGTACCTGGCGGCGTTCGGGCCGGCGTCCGTCCAGGACATGCAGCACTGGTCGGGCCTGACGCGGCTGGGGGAGGTGGCCGGGCGGCTCAAGCTGGTGACGTTCGCCGATGAGAACGGCCGGACGCTGTACGACCTTCCGGACGCGCCCCGGCCGGATCCGGAGACCCCGGCACCCGTCCGGTACGTCCCGGAGTTCGACAACCTGACGCTGTCGCATGCCGACCGGGCGCGGATCATCAGCGAGGAGGACCGCAAGCGGATCTTCACGGTGAACGGGATCATCCGCGCGACCGTGCTCGTGGACGGGTTCGTCCGCGGCATGTGGAGGATGGAGAGGAAGCGCAAGGCCGTGACCTTGAACGTCGATCTGTTCGCCCCCGTATCGGACGCCGAGCGTGCCGCCCTGGTCGCGGAGGGCGAGCGCCTGATGGCCGCCGCCCACCCCGACGCCGGATCCCGCGAGATCGTCCTCTAACCCCGGCCTGACCCCGGCCTAGCCCTGGCCGAAGATGTCCGGGGTACGGCCGTCGGGATCCAGGTCGGCGAGCAAGATGCGGAGGGTCTCGCGGAGCTGGAGGGTCTGCTCGCGGGTGAGCGGGTCGAACAGGTGGCGGCGGACCTCCTCGACGTGCCCGGGAGCCGCCTCCTGCAGGGCCGCGAAGCCGTCGTCGGTCAGCTCGGCGATGGTCGTACGGCGGTCGTCCGGTGGCTTGATCCGGCGGACCCGCCCGGACTCCTCCAGCCGGGCCACGGCGTGCGAGAGCCGGCTGGGGGACGAACGGGTCATCGCGGCCAGCTCGGTCATGGTCAGGGCGCGGCCGGGGGCCTCGGAGAGCATCGCCAGGATCATGTAGTACGTGTGCGGCATGCCGGAGTCGCGCTGGAGCTGGCGGTCCAGGGCCTCGTTCAGCAGCCGGGAGGTCCACAGGAACGCGCGCCAGGTCTGCTGCTCGTCCTCGTTCAGCCAGCGGGGCTCGCTCACGGGAGCGTTCTCGCCAATATTTGAATGTTCAAGTATCATCCTTCCCATGATGCCCGTGCTCTATCTCAGCCATGGCGCGCCGCCGCTGGCCGACGACGACGTCTGGACCGATCAGCTTGCCCGATGGGCGGGGGACCTGCCCAGACCCGAGGCCGTCCTGATCGTGTCGGCGCACTGGGAGGAGGCGCCGGTCAGCATCGGCGCGACCCGTACCGTCCCGCTGGTGTACGACTTCGGGGGGTTCGAGCAGCGCTACTACGACGTCCGCTACGAGGCGCCGGGCGCCCCCGAGCTGGCGGACGATCTGCGCGGGCTCGTCCCCGGGCTGCACCAGGACGAGGAGCGCGGGCTGGACCACGGCGCGTACGTTCCGCTGGTCGAGATGTATCCCGAGGCCGGGATTCCGGTCCTCCAGATGTCGATGCCCACGCTGGATCCGGGGCGGCTCTTCGCGTTGGGGCGCCGGCTGGCGCCGCTGCGGGAGCAGGGCGTGCTCATCGTCGGCAGCGGCTTCACCACCCACAACCTGCGGGAGATGCGGCCGGGACCGGACGCGGCACCGCCGGAATGGTCGGTCGAGTTCGACGAATGGACCGACCGCGCCGTGCTCGCCGGGGACACCGACGCGCTGCTGGACTTCCGCGCCAAGGCGCCCGCCGCCCGGATCGCGCACCCGCGGACCGAGCACTTCGCGCCGCTCTTCGTCGCGCTGGGCGCGAGCGAAGGGCAGGAGCGGCGGTCCGTCATCGACGGCTACTGGTACGGCCTGTCCAAGCGATCGTTCCAGTTCTCCTGAAGGCTCAGCTCTTCTGGACGCTCAGCCGAGGTCTCCTGAACGGTCTGAGCTCTCAGCACGCTCAGCTCAGGTGAACGCCCAGTTCAGCTCAGGTCGCCGAAGCCCGTCCGCCACGAGGGGAACTGCGGCTTCCAGCCGAGGCTCAGGGCCTTGGCGTTGGAGGCCGGACGGCCCGTCGAGGCGGCGTGCCGCGAGTTGGCGGGGACGGGAGCGCCGAGCGCCGCGCTGAAGACCGGAAGCCAGTCGGCGGTGGTCGCGGGCTCGTCGTCCACGATGTTGACCGCGCCGGCGGGCCAGTCGAGCGCCGCCAGTGCTGCGGCGGCCGCGTCGTCGGCGTGGACGAACGACGTCCAGGCGGGCGAGGGACGCAGGTTGCCGGCGCGCACGCGCTGGGCGATCGCGCCGTCGGTCGCGTACCAGGTGCCCGGGCCGTAGAGCGCTCCATACCGCAGCACCACACCGCGCGGCATCGTCGCGACGGACTCCTCCAGCGCGATGACGCCCTTGGACGGGGGCAGCGCGGGATCGAGCGGGTCGTTCTCCACCGCGGGGCGCTCGCCCGGCACGTACAGCCAGGCGATGCTCTGCGCGATCATGAGCTCGACCTCCGCCTCCCTGGCGGCCTTCACCAGGTTGCCGGTGCCGACGATCCGCAGCTTCGAGTTGGCCTCGAAGTCCTCGGCGGTCAGATCGGTCAGCTGGTGGACGATCGCGTCCGGACGTTCGGCCAGCACGGCCTTGCGTACCGCCGCGGCGTCCAGCATGTCCACGATGACGGGCGTGGCCTTCTGATCGGCGATGGACCCGGCACGCTCCGCGCGGCGGGTGGTACCGGCGACCTCGTGGCCCGCCTGGACGAGCAACGGGACCAGCCGGCGTCCCACGACACCGGTCGCACCGGCGACGAGAATCTTCAAGGGGGGTACCTCCACGATATGCGCACCATTGTGGTCGTCCCTGTCGGCAGCTTAGGCAGACGCCCGCCCCAGGTCATACCTGGACCAGTGTCGCGCCCTCCACCCGCGGATTCCAAGGGACCACGGACGGTCACCGATTTCCGGCCTGCCCGGAACCGGTGGTCCCGCAGACGGGAACCCGTACCACGAACCGCGCTCCCCCTCCGGGGGCCGCGCCCAAAGTGAGCGTACCGCCTTGGGCCCGCACCAGGTCGCGCGCGATGGCCAGCCCGAGGCCCGCGCCCCCCTCATCGCGTCCCCGCGCGTCGTCCAGCCGGACGAAACGCTCGAAGACACGCTCGCGTTCGGCGGCAGGGACGCCCGGTCCGTCGTCGGCGACCTCCAGGACCGCGTGGCCGTCCGCCTCGTCGAGTGTGATGAGGCCAACATGCTCGGCGTGCCGCTGGGCGTTGTCCAGCAGGTTGCCCAGAACACGTTCCATCCGGCCACGCGGTCCGGCGACGCGAGGCGAGGCGCGTACCGACAGGTCGAACTCGACGCCGTTCGCGACCGCGTTGCGCCGGAACGCCTCGTCCCGTACGAGGTCGGCCAGCTCCACGGGCCGCGCCTCGGCCGGGGCGGGCCGGTCACCGGCGTCCAGCCGGGCCAGCAGCAGCAGGTCGGCGGCCAGATGCTGGAGCCGGACGACGTCGTCCACAGCCCCGTCCAGGTCCAGCAGCTCGGGATGCGCGGCGGCGACCTCCAGCTGGGTCCGCAGCGAGGCGATCGGGCTGCGCAGCTCGTGCGAGGCGTCGGCGACGAAACCGCGCTGCCGCTCCGCCGACTCCTCCAGCGCGGCGAGCGTCGCGTTGGTGGTCACCGCAAGGTTCGCGACCTCGTCGCGCGAGCGCGGTTCCGGTACGCGGCGGGTCAGGTCGCCGGACGAGGTGATCGCCGCCAGCTCGGCCCGGATCGCCTCCACCGGACGCAGCGCGCGCCGGGTGACCAGCCAGGTCACGCCCGCGACCACGACCAGCAGGACCGGAAGCCCGACGAGCATGGCGCGGGCCACGGTGCCGACGGCCTCCCGCGTGGTGGCCAGGCTCGTCCCCGCGTACACGTTGAACGTCTCGCCGCTCGGCGTGGACACCTGGACGATCGCGAACCGGTACTCGGCCGTCTGATCCTCGACCGTCGCCGTGCCCGTGGCGTGCTCCACACGGGTCGAGACCTGGCCGCGAGGGGGCGCCTCGTCGTCGTCATCGTCGTCCTCCTCGGCAGCGGCGGGCGCTCGCGGGGCAGGCCGTACCCCGGCTCCGGCGATGGCGCGCAGGTCGTCGTCCGCCGCCCGGACCCGCCCGGACGCGTCGACGACCTGGACCGGATGCTCGTCGGCGTCGGGAAGGTCGAGCCGGGCGGGCTGGGTCCCGTTCGCCAGCTGGGCCGCGACCTCGCGCGCCGTCACCTCCGCTTCCAGATCGGTCCGCTCGTCGAGGCTGGACCGCAGCAGCAGCACCACCGCGAGCCCGATCGCGATCAGCGCGCCCGCGACCACCACGGTCGCGCCCGCGGTCGTCCTGGCCCGTACGGAACGCAGCACTCAGGCCCCCCTCGCCCGGCCGTCGGCGGCGAGCCGGTAGCCCGCGCCCCGTACGGTCTGGATGGACCGGCGGCCGAACGGGGCGTCCAGCTTGCGGCGCAGCGCGCTCACGTACACCTCGACGATGTTGGGATCGCCGTCGTAGGCGAAGTCCCAGACATGCTCCATGATCTGCGCCTTGGAGATCACCTGCCCCGCGTTCAGCGCCAGATACTCCAGGACGGCGAACTCCTTGGCGGTCAGCTCCACCTCGGCGTCCCCCCGCAGTGCCCGCCGGGCGCCCGGATCGACGGTCAGATCACCCACCGTGATCGCGGGCAGGCCGCCGCCGCGCGCACGGCGGCGCAGCAGCGCCCGGATCCTGGCCACCAGCACCACGTACGAGAACGGCTTGGTCAGGTAGTCGTCGGCGCCGGTGTCCAGCCCCTCGGCCTCGTCGTACTCGCCGTCCTTGGCGGTCAGCATCAGGATCGGCGTGTCGTCCCCGGCGGCGCGCAGCTCGGCGCAGACCCGGTAGCCGTTCATCCCGGGCAGCATGATGTCCAGCACGATCAGGTCGTACTCCCCGTCCAGTGCCCGGCGCAGCCCGGACAGGCCGTCGTGGACGACCTCCACCGCGAAGCCCTCCGCGGCCAGGCCACCGGCCAGCGACGTGGCCAGGCGTTTCTCGTCCTCGACGATCAGCAGGCGCATACCCCCAGAGTGCCAAACCGCACCTGAAGCGTTCTTCAGGTCGCTTCAGGTCGGCCTCAGGTACGCCCGGCAGTGTGTCGGTTGTCGAGGGAAACGCACCACAGGAGGAACCATCATGAAGAAGATCCTGATCACCGTCGCCGCCGCGGGCGTGCTCGTCGCCGGCGGAGCGGCCACCGCGTACGCCGGAGAGAACGACGACCGCGGCGACGTCCGGGCCGCCGACGTCAAGGTCACCGCCGAGCAGGCGGCCTCCGCCGCGCTGAAGGCGGTCCCGGGCGGCAAGATCGAGTCCCTGGAGCTGGACGACGATGACGACGACAACGGCAAGGCGGCCTGGGAGGCCGACGTCCTGACCGGGAACACCTGGCGCGACGTCGTCGTGGACGCGACCACGGGCAAGGCCACCGTCCGGACCGACAAGGACGACGACGACCAGGACGACCGGGACGACGCGAAGGCGCTCAACGCCGCCAAGATCGACGCGACCCAGGCCGCCCGTACCGCGCTCCAGACCGCCAAGGGCACCGTCACCTCGGTCGAGCTCGACGACGGCGACGCCTGGCAGGTCGAGGTCACCGGCACCGACGGCAAGGAGCGCGAGCTGGACGTGAACGCCACGTCCGGCAAGGTCACCGCCAACACCGTCGACGACGACTCCGGCGACGACGACAAGGGCGACGACAACGACGACGACGACAGTGACGACGGCGACGACGACTGACCGGGGACCGGGGACCGGGGCTCGGGGTCAGTGCAGGCCGGGGTCAGAGCAGGCCGTGGTCGTGGGCATAGATCGCGGCCTGCGTACGGTCGCGCAGGCCCAGCCTGCCGAGGATGCTCGACACGTGGTTCTTGACGGTGCCCTCGCTGACGTAGAGCCGGGCCGCGATCTCGCGGTTGGTGGCGCCGGTGGCGATCAGCCGGATCACCGCCAGCTCCCGGCCGGTCAGCGCCGCTCCGCCGGTCCCGCCGCCCCCGGTCGCCGGCCGGGGCGGCGGGCCGTCCAGGGCACCGAGGAGCCGCCCGGTGACGGCCGGGGCCAGCTGGTCGACCCCGGCATGGGCCAGCAGTACGGCCCGCGCCAGCTCGGCGGCGGGCAGGTCCTTGAGCAGGTAGCCGTTGGCGCCGGCCCGCAGCGCCGCGACGATGTACTCCTCGTCGTCGAAGGTCGTCAGCATCAGGATCCGGCAGCCGGGCAGCAGCCGGCGCAGCTCGGCCGTCGCCTGGACCCCGTTCAGCACGGGCATCCGCACGTCCATGAGCACGACGTCCGGCACCAGCTCCATGGCCCGCTCGACGGCGGCCCGCCCGTCCTCGGCGACGCCCGCGATGACGACGCCGGGCTGCAGGCCGAGCAGCGAGGCGATCCCCTCGCGAATGAGCCGCTGGTCGTCGGCCACCAGGACGCGGACGCCGGTGGCCTCAGCCTCGGCCATGACCGCCCCCGGCGGGTACGGTCGCGTTCACCCGGGTCCCGCGCCCAGGCCCGCTGTCGATGAGCAGCGAGCCGCCCACCATCTCCAGGCGCTCGCGCATGCCCTGGATGCCGAATCCGCCGGAAGGACCGGGCGTGAAACCGCGGCCCTCGTCGGCGATCAGGAGGCTGGCCTCCCGTTCGGCCAGCCGGACGCGTACCGTCGCCTGGTCCGCGGCCGCGTGCCGGCACGCGTTGGTCAGGCCCTCCTGGGCCGCGTGATAGAGCGCGAGCAGTGCCGTGCCGCCGTAGCCGGACTCCTCGCCCCGGATGTCGAGCGTCACGCCGAAACCACCGCCCCTGAGCCGTTCCGCCAGCGCGGCCAGGGCGCCGGCCAGGGAGAACGTCTCGTCGGGGGTCCGCAGGGAGCCGACCGAACGGCGGACGTCCTCCAGCGCGAGCCGAGCGGAGTCGCGCGCGTCGGCCAGCGCGCGGTCGGCCGCACCGGGATCGAGGTCGCGGAACGCCGCCGCCTTCTCCAGCTGGACGGAGATCACGGTCAGATGGTGGCCCACGTCGTCGTGGATGTCACGGGCCAGCCGGTTGCGCTCGGCGGCGGTGGCCAGCTCGGCGACCTGGCCTGCGTAGCCGCGCAGCCGCCGGTGGGAGTCCGCCAGCTCCGCGAGCAGGCCCTCCGCGCGGGCCCGCGCAGTGTCCTCGCGGTGCGCGACCGCGGCCATCGCGATCGCGAAGACCAGGCCGATGCAGAACATCAGCAGGTCCGAGATGCCCTCGCTGTCGGTGTGCCAGCCAGGCCGCGCCGACAGGGCCAGGACCACAGCACCCAGGCACAGTGCAGCCAGCGCGTATCCGGCGCGGCGGCCCAGCGTGAAGTAGCCGATGAACGGGATCAGCAGGAACAGCGACCGAGCCGTACCGGCGCAGTCGAGCGCGCTGACCAGGACGAACAGCCCAGAGCGCAGCGCCAGGAGCGCGATCGCCTGCCCGCGCGGCGTACGGGCGCCGTACAGCCGCCGCTCTACCGGCTCGAACGCCGCCAGCACGAGCAGTGCCCCGACGAATCCCGCCGTGCGCGGCGCACTCGCCGGGCAGACTCTGGCCAGGTCGCTGTAGAGCCCCGCCGCCAGGACCGTGGCGTACAGGAACGTCGCCAGCCAGGAGACGGTCCGCGGCCGGGACGCCGTCCCCTCGCCCACCATGCGCTCAGCGTAGGAGCCGGGAACGTCCCGCGATATGGACCGGCGCCGGTATTGGCCAAAGGTCATGGGTCGGATGGCCGGCGGGCCCGGCCGCACGGCACTTACCGCCCGTACAGGGGATTCGTAGGTTCGGGGCACCTCGAACCCACGAAGGAGTTCCCATGCCCCCCTACCTCGTTGCTGCGCCTCAGTGCCGTGGCCGGCGGGATCTGCGGAGTCGCGATCGCGGCCGGCGGTCTCGGCGAGATCCTCAACGATGGCAAGACCGCCCCGACCGAGTTCCTCAACGGGCTGTCCCCGGCGTTCGGCCTGGCCTTCCTCGTCGGCCTCTACCTGGCACAGCGCACCGCCGTCGGCACGTTCGGCACCGTGGCGTTCATGGTCAACTACATCGGGCTCGCGCTGTTCGCGGGAGCGGCGTTCGCCCGCAACTTCGTCCTCGTCCACCTGCCGAAGAGCCAGGTGGAGGAGCTTCTGGAAGGACGGCCCCTGATCGCCTTCCTGATCGCCGCCCTGCTCACCCTTACGGGGACGGTGCTGTTCGGCCTGGCCATGTACCGCGCGGGCGTCGTCCCGCGCCCGGCCGTGCTGCTGTACGTCGTGGGCTTCGCCCCGGTCTGCCTGTCGTTCTTGCTCCCCGTGCTGGCCGTCCGTACCGGCCACATGGTCGCCGGAGCGGGCATCCTCTGGCTGTCCCTGGCGATCTGGTCCCTGCACTCCGTACCCGCGCCCAGGCACACGGCGGCGCCCGCCGCCCGCTAGCCGTCGCCAGGACCGTCGCTAGGACGGTCGCTAGGACGGTCGCCCCTGGTGGGGCTCCTAGCCGTCGCGTTCCAGGGGCGGGACGATCAGGGTCGGGCGGGCCGCGTGGTGCAGGACGCGGTCGGAGACGCTGCCGAGCAGGACCGACTTGACCCTCGACAGCCCGCGCGACCCGACCACGATGAGCGAGGCGTCCAACTCCTTGGCGAAGTCCACGATCGTCGCCCAGACGGGGCCGGTGCCGCGTTCGGCGCGCGGTACGGCGTCGAGGAGTCCGGCTGCGATCGCGAGGTCGGCGCCCTCCTGAGCCACCCGCTCGGCCTGCCGCTCCTCCTCCCGTTGCTCGCTCTCCTGCTGGAGGGGGATGGGTCCGCCGGCGGCCAGCGGGGCCCAGGCGAGCTGGCTCAGCAGCGGCTCCCAGACGGTGAGCACGACAGTGGGTTCCGGCCGGAGCCGGGCCCCGGTATAGGCGATGGCGGCCTGCGCGTCCAAGGACCCGTCGAAGCCGATCAGGTAGGTCATGCCCCTGGCATATCCACCCTGACCAAAACCGAACGCACTCCGTTGACTCGTGGCGTGTTCGCCCTTCCCGACCCCCGGAAAAGGCGAACACGCCACGAGTCAACCGGAGGTGGGGGCGCGGCCGGGGCCGGAGGGGCCGGCGAAGGCCTGGGCCACGTCGAGCCAGTGGCCGGCGTCCGGGCCGTGGGCGACGACGGCCAGGTCGGCGCGGTGGCGGCGCTGGGTCGCCAGCAGGCAGAAGTCCAGTGCGGGCCCGGAGACGGACTGCTCGGCGTCCTCCGGGCCCCAGGTCCACTCCTCGCCGTCCGGGCCGGTCAGGACGACGCGGATCGGCGCGGTGGGCGGCTGCAGGCCACGGTTGATGTACGTGAAGTCGCGCGCCCGTACGCCGATATGCGCGACATGGCGGAGGCGGGCGGTCGGCTCCCGTTCGACGCCGAGCGCGTCGGCGACGTCCTGGCCGTGGGCCCAGGTCTCCATCAGGCGGGCGGTCGCCATGGACGCCACGCTCATCGGCGGCCCGAACCACGGCAGGCGCGTCCCCGGCGGCACCTTCGCCAGGGCCTCGACCATCTCGCGACGGCTCGTACGCCACCGTTCCAGCAGGTCGGCGGGCGCTTCACGGGCACCCTCGGCGGCGCCCTCGTCCACGAACCGGTCGGCCTTGTCGGCTGCCTCGGTGAGGATCCGGTCGAACGCCTCGGGGTCGGTGGCCGCCACGACGGACTGGCGGTCGGTCCAGGCCAGATGGGCGATCTGGTGCGCGATCGTCCAGCCCTCGGCGGGCGTCGGTACGGTCCAGTCGGACAGCGGCGCGACCAGGGCGTCGAGCGCGTCGCCCTCGGCGGTCAGGTCGGCGAGCAGTGCGGTGCTGAGGTCGGGCATCTGGCAATGGTCTCCCGTTCAGGAGGCGATGACGAGGTTCAGGAGGCGGTGACGAGGGTTCGGGCGGCGGCGTAGTCGGCCTTGCCGTTGGGCAGCCGGAGAGAGCCGTCCGTCCGGACGAAGGCCTTGGGGATCTTGTAGCGGGCCAGCCGGCCGGCGCAGGCGGCGCGCAGGTCGGTGTCGCCCGGCGCGAGCGCGGGGTTCAGCACGGCCACGATCTCGCTGCCCCAGCGCTCGCTCGGGCGGCCGAGGACCAGCGCGTCCGTCACGCCGGGAATCGCGCGCAGGACGGCCTCGACCTCCTCGGCGAACACCTTCTCGCCGCCGGTGTTGATCGTCGTGGCCTCGCGTCCGTGGACCTCCACGCCGCCGTTCGCGAGCAGCCTGGCGCGGTCGCCCGGGACCACCACGCGCTCGCCGTCCACCGTGGGGAACGTGGCGACGGTACGTTCCGGGTCGCCCAGGTAGCCGAGCGGGATCGAGCCGCCCTTGGCCAGCCAGCCCATCTCGTCCTCGCCCGGCACCAGCTTCCGGGTCCGGTCGGCGCTGATGACGGAGGTTCCGGGCTGCAGGGAGAACGCGCGGTCGCCGCCCTCGCGCCGCGTGACCTGGAAGCCCGACTCCGACGAGCCGAGCACGTCCACGATGCCGCGCGCGTTCGGCATACCGGCCAGCAGCCGCCGGGCCACGCCGGGATCGATGGCCGCCGCCGAGTTGATCAAGGTACGGACCGAGGTCAGATCGTGGTCGCCGCGCTCCACCGCGTCCGCGAGCGGGCGGGCGAACGCGTCGCCGACCAGCGGCATCCGGGTGGCGCGCTCGCGGGCGGCGGTGGCCAGCAGATCGTCGGCGTCCAGCCCGTCGCCGCGGGACGGGAGGATCACGCAGCCGCCGCCGCACCAGCCGCCCAGCGCGGTCCAGGTGCCCGCGCCGTGCATCATCGGCGGGCCGATCAGGACCCGTGTCGGCGACGTGAGCGCCGCGTCCACCGCCGTCTCGATGTCGGTGACCAGGGCGCGGTTGCGGTCGCGCAGGCCGAGCGGCCCGTCGATCAGGTCGCCGATCCGCCACAGCACGCCCTTGGGCAGGCCCGTGGTGCCGCCGGTGTAGAGGATGTGCAGGTCATCGGCCGTCGGTACGACGCCGTTCAGCGGCTCGGGGGACGCGGCTGCCAGCGCGGCCTCGTAGTCGAGGGCGCCGGGCAGCAGGTCGTTCCCGGAGTCGTCGGCCACCTGGAGCAGGAGCGGCGGCGGGTCGAGCCGGGCGGCGACGCGGCCGATCGTCTCGGCGAAGCTCGCGTGGAACAGCACGGCGCGCGGCCGGGCATCGGCGAGGACCTGCGCCAGCTCGTCGTCCACGTACCGGTAGTTGACGTTGAACGGAGCCACCCGCGCCTTGTGGGCGCCGAGCAGGCCCTCCAGGTATTCGGGGCAGTTGTGCAGGTAGAGCGCGAGGTGGTCGTGCGGCGACTCCCAGGGCTCGGTGGCCGTTCCCTCCCGTACACCGAGGCCGTGCGCGTGCAGCACGTGCGCCAGCCGGCGGGTCCGTTCGGTGACCTCGCGCCAGGTCAGCCTGCGGTCGCGCCAGACCAGGCACTCGCGGTCCGGAACGGCCGCCGCGATGGCCTCGTGAAGGGTGGCCAGATCGAGCTGGGGCATCGCTCTCCTCCAGGTGGGGGCACCTGGAGATCAAGGTAAGGGATCGGTGACCGAATGACGTTCAGCGGGGTGCGTTCCCCAGCCTCCGCGTCCCCCGGTCGACCGTGGCCAGGCTCGGGCGGCCCTCGCCGATCCGGAACTTGCGCAGCGTGAGCAGTTCCGGCGTCTCGGCCGTACGGATCGACCGGACCGCCTTCATCGTGGCCGTGATCCCGGACGTCGTCACGTCCATCACCACATAGCCGTGCGCCGCCGAGTTGAAGTACTGGAGGTGCGGATTGCTGCCTTGCAGCGCCCACGTCAGCTCGGTCTCCGGCGGAACGATCAGGCCGCCCTGCCCGAACGTCGCCATCTCGACGAAGTTGGACGAGGTCACCGAACCGCCGAGCAGCGCCACCCCGATCGGATCCTGTGCCGGGTCGTCGAAGTCGGGCCGCAGGTAACCGGCACCGAACGAGTGCAGATCGCCGGTGATCGTGACCAGGTTCTCCACATTCGCGTTCCGGAACGAGGACAGCAGCCGGGTCCGCTCGGCCGGGAAGCCGTCCCACTGGTCGAGGTTGAAGAAAACCGAGAATCGGCCGTCCGATTTCGCCTTGCCCTCGTACAGGTGCGGGAACAGTTGCTTCAGGTAGATGTCGAAGAGCTTGAACTGCATCAGCATCACCTCGTTCCCCCACACCTTCCAGGTGGCGGTGGAGGAGGTGATCTGGTCGGTGAACCAGTCGCGCTGCCGCGTACCGAGCATGGTCCGGGACGGGCTCAGCCGTTCCGGGCACCCGGCCGTCGCGTACTTGTCGAGGAGCCCGAGCCCGCACGGCGGCTTGCTGCGGTACGTGCGCTCGTCGGTCAGCACCAGGTCCATCAGCCCGCCGAAGTTCAGCGTCCGGTAGATGGTGAGCGCACCGGTCGGACCGCCCGCCGGGTCGAACCGGGCCCCGGCCGTCGAGTACTCCGACCAGGCGCGGACCGAGGCCAGCTTGCGTTCCGGCGCGTGGTTGGCGGCCTCGTCGTCGGAGTCGGTGTCGTACGCCCCGTACGAGTCGTTCGCGAACTCGTGGTCGTCCCAGATCTGGATCATCGTGAAGCGCTCGTGCAGCCGCTGCAGGTCCGGATCGGTGCGGTAGGTCTTGTAGAGCGCGCGGTAGTGCGCCAGCGTCTCGGCACGGGTCGCCCCGCCGGGCAGCGCGATCTCCCGTACCTGCGCGCCCTGGAAGCTGGAGTCGGCCGTCGTCTCGTAGATGTAGTCGCCGAGATGGACGACGAAGTCGATGTCCTCGTTCGCCAGGTGCCGCAGCGCCGTGTAGTAGCCGTTGGTGTAGTCCTGGCAGGAGATGTAGCCGAACCGCAGCCCGGCGAGCGCGGCTCCGGGTGCGGGCAGCGTACGGAAGCGGCCCGTACGGCTGGCGGTGCCGTCGACGATGAAGCGGTAGTAGTACATCCGCCACGGCTTCAGGGCCCGTGCCTTGATCCGTACCTTCACGGTGTGGTCGCGCTTGGCCTCGGCCGTCGTCACGCCGCGTACCAGCGGCTTCGTGAACGTCTCGTCGGCCGCGATCTCGTACGCGACCCGTCCACCGGCCGCGCCCGCCGCCTCGGGGGCGACCCGCGTCCACAGGACGACGCCGTCCGGGGACGGATCGCCGGAGGCCACGCTCTGCGGGAAGACCTGCGGGGCGAGGCGTGCGCCCCGGATCTCGAAGAGGCGGGCGACCTCTCCCGGCGCCCCGGCCGAAGCGGGCACCGCCTCTCCGACCGACCAGGTCACCGCGGCGGCGAACGACAGGCCGAGGAAACTTCGGCGGGACACTTCGGACACAGGGACCTCCGGGGGGAGAGGCGGGGCGGGGGAGCTTGTCCGGCGCAACCCTGACGGTGACGGACGATCACCCGGTTATCAACAGGTGTCCGGCCCCTGGCGGTGACCGGAAGCGGCAACCCTGCCGTCGAGGCGTTCAGTGGGCGCGGACGTTCAGTGGGTAGCGCGCCATGGTCGTCGACGGGGCTTCGGAACATTGAAGCCTCTTGGTCTCTCCGCTCCGTGCAGGTATCTGCGGAGCTGAGCCTTCTTTTCTCTCGCTCCTCTATGGCTGTTCTGGGTGGACGGCTGAGGTGACCTCTTCGCGTAGTCGTACGTCACGGAGGTAGGTGCGGATTGTCGTCACGTTGGTTGGGGTTGCAGGTGGAGGAATTTGTTGATCTGCGGCCAGGTGCATATGAAGCCTTGCGCTTTGCGGTACCCCGCGCCGCCCGTCACCCTAAGACACTTACCTCAGCCACCACCGCAACCAACGTGACGCCCGCCCGCTACTGAGCGGCAGATGAACGCAGGGCCGCAGCGGCCACCCCAGCCTCCCACCTACCTGAGCCACACCATTTCGGTAGCAAAAGACCTGGCAGGTGATGACCTAGATCAAGCCGATTGGTCGAGGTTCGGTATGGAGAGTGATGTAACACACAGAACGGTGCTTTGTTCGAGATCTTATTGTGATCTTTTCGAGTCATGCATTATTATGGGACTCTGATGGGAGGTGGGTGGGCAATGGTGCAGATGGCGGCTATTTTTGATGTCGGTATGGCGCTCGGTGAGAAAGAATCCCGATCCCGGTCCATGCCCGACTCCCATGCTGCGCTGTTGTCGCCCGAGCGGGAACGGTTTTCGGATCTGTCCGAGACCGAGTTGCTCGAGGCCGCCGCTTCCGCGCGCCGCCAGACCTCCTGGGCGCAAGCCCGTGAGCTTGCGGCGATCGCCGAGCTGTACCACCGGCGCCGCCGAGCCGAAGACGACGACCAGAGCGAGAACCAGGGCGAGCACGATCCCCGTGTCCTGTCCGCACACGAATCGGTGGTGGAAGAGGTCGCGGCGGCGCTGACCATCACCGGCAACGCCGCCGGCACCCTGGTTCACCTGGCCGACCGGCTCAGCACCGACCTCGCCGGTACCGGTGAGGCTCTGGAGGCCGGGCGGATCGACCTGCCCCGCGCCCGGGCCATCTGCGACGTCACCGATGGCCTGCCCGAGGGCCTCGCCGAACGCCTCGAAGCCGCTGTCCTGGACGCGGCGCCGTCCCAGACCACCGGGCAACTACGCCGACGACTCAAGCGCATCACCCATCGCCTGGCCCCCGACCAGGTCGAAGACCGCAAACAGCGGGCGGTACGGCAACGACGCCTGGAGCTGTGGGAGACCGCCGCGGGCACCTGCGACCTCGCGCTTCTGGACCTGGCACCCCAAGACGCCCACGCCATCTACAACAAGATCACCGCAGCGGCACACGCCCTGGTCGCCGACGGCGACACCCGCCCCCTCAACGCCATCCGCGCTGACCTGGCCCGGGAACTGCTGAACGGTGCCGCGCTTCCTGACGCCATCCGCGCCCAACTCCAAGCAGCAGCCGCAGCGACAGAGGCAGAGGTCTCAGCCCCCGCCCCCGCCCCCTGCCTGCGCGCCAACGAACCGGCCACCACGACTCCCCGGACTGCCCCGGCCACTGCCCACGGGCCGCCTTCTCCCGCTCCGTTGGGGGCTGGCGGTGGACCACTCGCCGATGACGCGGGTCATCGGCCCGGTGGCCAGGTGAACGGACTCCCGGGTTCGGGCGCGCGTCCAGGCGGGCCAGAGGACGAGAGGGTGATCGCGGTCGTCGCCGGGATCATCGACCAGAGACTCACAGCGGTACGAGACCACGTCCGAGCCGTCGGCAGGCTCGAAGCACTACCGAGGCTGAGCGCACGAGCCGTACAGGACGTCCATGACGCGCTCGCCGAGCTCCGCGACACCCGGTGTCAGGCCGCTCAGGGCATCCATGACGCTGATGCCACCGACGCCGTCACCAATGCCGCCACCGGCGCGCACGGGCGGCCCAGCTACCGCCCGCCAGCTCAGCTGCGGCGGCAGGTCCAGGAACGGCACGCCACCTGCGTCTTCCCGACCTGCAACATCCGCTCCAGCCGCTGCGACCTGGACCACGCCGTCCCGTACGGCAAGGGCATCACCTGCGCCTGCAACCTCGCCCCACTGTGCAGACGCCACCACCGGACCAAACAGACCAGCGGCTGGACACTCCACCAACCCTGGCCAGGCCTACTCGTATGGACCACACCCACCGGCGCATGGCACATCACCCGACCCGACAGACAGTAGGTCTCGGCGGGCGAGATGGCGCGAGCCGATCGCTGTTGTCCGGGAAGGTGCGCCGGGCGGCAGTCTCACAGCGTGAACCCCGCGCGGTCGATGATGATCTTCGGCTCCTTGGGGTTGGAGTCACGTACGGCGATGGCGGGTGTCAATTGCAGAAGTCGGCGGCACGGATGTCCGCACTCGCCTGCACATGGTCAGGGGGCCCGCGCCGCGCTGAAGTCGCCAGGGGCCGTCAGGCGTCGTCTGCTGCTCGTGGGCGTAGGAAGAGATACATCAGTCCTGCCGCGCATGCAGCCACGGCCGCGCTGACTGGCGGCACGAACTGCCATCGGATCCCGAGCAATACCGCTGGGACGCCCACTCCGAAGAAGATCGCGAAGATGGTGAGGAGTAGCGATATGCCGTACAGCCACAAGCTGAAGGGCTTGTAGCCACGCGGCCGGAGGAGGCGCACCGCACCGAATATGAGGCTCTGCGCCGCGACGAGCGCACCGATCATGCCGAACGCGGCGGTTGCCTGGAGTTCGTCACGAGGGGCGTTTGAAGTGTTCTGCTGTATGCCGTCTTTGCTCAGCACCACGATTTCGCGGCGCCAGACGGTGGCCGTGACCTGGTCACGGGGCTTGAGCCGCTTGCGAAGAGGGCCAGGGTCTCCGAAGCTCACGGTTCCCCGCCAGGAGTTCTCGCCCGCCAAAATGGTTTTGTTGCTCCTGGGCTTGACCTCGATCTTTAACACGGTGAAGTGCCGGGTGCTGAGGCAGTCCGGTGGTCTCTGCTCCGTCTCGCGCGGAGGGCATGCCTGGGCAGCCTGGTAGTCCTGGTAGCGCGCTTTGTCGTGGGGAATCCACCAGGTGAACGCCGCGTAGCAGCCTGCCGCCGGTATCAGGGACAGCAGGATCAGTAGTACCCCCGAGAAGCGGGCCCAGCCCGGCGGCAGCAGAGCGGGGCCCGGTCTATCTGCGCCGTCAGCGCCGGCCTTCGTCGTCGTCATCGCGCGATCCCTGCCTTCAGCCGCGTCCGGGTGCTGCCACGGCGGCCTCTCGACGCCGAGGACTGCATCGGCGTGTCTCTGGCACAGTGCCCGAATCCTTGTCCCCGCGCCAGCGGCCGGGCACCTGCTGCCCACCCACCGCGGGCTTCACACACATCCAGCAGGCTCCTCCCACCGAGCACGCATCAACGTGCTTGATCCGGTCCCGCGAAGCCGGTCCTTGTGGCAGGTTGCCTTTGACGACCAGGATGTACTGGGCGTGGTGGCCTGGTTGTCGACCTGTTCCTCAGCCGTCGACTACAGGTCGAGCGGGACCTGGTTGGAGCTCATCACGGTGCGGGCGTAGTCCTCGGTTTGAAGGATCCCGTTAACTATGGCGAGCTCGTAATTTCTGAGTGAGCTCGCTTCCTCTTCTTTCTTCGCGTACTCGGCGAATCCTGGAGGCAGCAGGGAGATGTGCCGCGTCTCCAGAATGCGCTCTCGCAGGCGGACGAACAAGCCATTGGTCTTGAAATAGGTGTCGAAGGCTTCGGCGAGTTCCAGGGACGGTAGGTTCTTGCAGAGCTCGATCTGGCCGATGTAGGAGTCGGTGTAGCCGAGCGCCTTGGAGAGTTCCACCTTCGAGAGCCCTGCCTGCTTTCGCCACGCCTGGAGTGATCGCTTGATCACATAGAGTAAACGCCAGGTCTGTGGAGGGTCGAGCTTTCTTCGATCACGGCATGTGAGGGAGACCACGCCGCCGGGGCGGGACAATCGGGGAGTGGTCCGTACGCAGAAGCCCCAGGGAGAGGTGACCCGGGGCACCACCGCCCCCAACCGGCTCCGCCGCGTGGACCGCTGGATCGCCGCCACCCAGTCCGGGCCGCTGCGGGCCGGTGCCCGGCCGCTGGCCGTCGATCTCGGGTACGGGGCGTCCCCGGTGACCACGGTCGAGTTCCACGGGCGCCTCCGCGAGGTCTCACCGCGCCTGGAGGTCGTCGGCATCGAGATCGAGCCGGAACGGGTCGCGGCCGGTCAGCGGATCATGTCCGGGTACGAGGGCCTGTCGTTCCGGCGCGGCGGCTTCGAGCTTCCGGTGGACCGGCCGCCGGTGCTGGTCCGGGCGTTCAACGTCCTGCGCCAGTACGACGAGGCGGCCGCGTGGCGAGCCTGGGACGGGCTGTGCGCGCGGCTGGCTCCCGGCGGCGTCCTGATCGAGGGGACGTGCGACGAGATCGGCCGCCGCGCCGTATGGGTCGCCCTGGCCGCCGAGCCGTACACCGGCCGGGCCGAGCCGTTGACGATCACGTTCGCGGCCCATCTGCCGACCCTGGTCAAGCCCTCCGACCTGGCCGAACGGCTGCCGAAGACGCTCATCCACCGCAACGTGCCAGGCGAGCGGGTGCACGCGCTCCTCGCCGACTTCGACCGCTGCTGGGCGATCGCGGCGCCGCAGTCGGTCTTCGGGCCGCGCGCGCGATGGATCGAGGCGGTGTCCCTGCTGGCCCGGTCCCATCCGGTGTTCGCGCGGCCTCCGTACGGCGGCCGTGGCCGGTGGCGGCTCGGCGAGGTCACCCTTCCGTGGTCAGCAGTCGCTCCCGCGAGCCCACCTGCGCCGAGCTGAGGATCTCCACCGCGCCGCCCTCGCCGTCCACCCGGACCCGGTCCCCGGTACGCAGCCGCGTGGTGGCGTTCCCGCAGCCCACGACCGCCGGGAGGCCCAGTTCGCGGGCCACGATCACGGCGGGCGACAGCAGCGCGCCCACGTCGGTCACCAGGGCGGCGGCGCGCGGGAAGAGCGGTGTCCAGCCGATGCCGGCCGCGGTGGTGACGAGGATCTCGCCGGTCAGCAGCTCCGCGCCCTGCTCGGGCGTGTCGACGACCCGTACCGTTCCCTCCACGATCCCGGCGGTCGCCCCGGCGCCGCTGACCGGCTCCTCGCTGAGTCCCGCCAGGGGCCGGCCGCCGTCGTAGTAGTCCAGTCGCCGGCCGCGCCCACCGGCCCACGTGACCGGATCGAACCGGCCGCGGATCAGGGCGGGGTACGGCGACAGTGCGCGGTATCGCTCGTAGGTCCGCCGCCGTACGGCGACCTTCTCCAGCGGGCGCGCGTCGCCGTCCAGTACGGCGAGGATCTCGTCGATGGTCAGGTAGAACAGGTCGTCGCGGCGGCCGGTCAGCTCCCCGGCCCGCAGCACGAACTCGCGTACCACCGAGATGACCCGCATGACCTCGGAGCGGGCCGACTCCTGGTCGTGGACGGCCTGCGCCCAGCGTCCGATGCGGCGCCGGGCCGAGGCCACCCGGTGCCGGTGGTGCCGCCGGAACCGCTTCCAGGCCGCGCGGCTCTTCACCCGCTGCCGCCCGATCAGCTCGACGGCGTCCCGGCCCGGTTCGGTGGCGTTGATCCACTCTTCCTGGTGGTCGATCCAGCCCGGTTCCTCGGCGGGACGCGGCATCGCGATCTCGAACTCGTGCGGGCCGCGATGCCCCCAGCTCCGCAGGTACTCGGTACGGCTGATCTCGCCCCGCGCGAGCCGTGCCAGCCCCGTCATCGGCCCCAGCGCGGCGAGCCCGCCCTCGCCGGGTTTGCCCAGGCCGGCGAGCATCGCGTTCGCGTCGGCCCGTCCCGCCAGCCGGTCCAGGTCCTGCCGTACGGCGACGAACGACGCGCCGTCCTCATGCCCGGTGGCCTCCAGCATGTGGCAGGCGTCCAGGAAGAACGGCAGCAGCGCGTGCCCCCACAGGTGCAGCAGTTCCTGCGGCTCGTTCTCGTCCCGGATCCGGTCGCGCAGCGCCTCGCAGCGTCCCGGCGACGACGCCAGGAAGTCCGGGAGCCGATCCCGGTCGGCGCGTGCCCTGCGGGTCGCCCTCGCTGCAGCGGGCAGCCGTTTGCGCACGTTGTCGGTGATCGACAGCCGCGCGGGCGGGATCTCCACGCCCGGCGGAAGGGTGCCGTAGACCGCCTCCAGCGTCTCCGGCCCGACGCCGAGGGCCGCGATCTGGCTGAGGTCGGTGTAGAAGTGGCCGCCGATGTTGCCGTACGCGCGGTGCCCCGGCAGCGACGACGCCGCCCGCGATCCGCGCATGAACATCTGCACCAGCGACCATGTGCACGGCGTCATCACGTCCGGGACGGACTCGCCCAGCCCGCCCCTGGTCCACAGGTGATCGCCGGTGAGGCTGTCGTTCCAGACCTCGGTGCCCTTCTCGGCGCCTTCCCCGGTGCCCGTTTCGGTGCCGGTCTCCTGGGCCGGGCAGGCCTGGAGGATGTACGGCTCGTGCTCGTGGATCGCCCACTCGACGTCCATCGGCCCGCCGTTCAGGGCCTCGATCCGTTCGCCGAGCCTGGCCAGCCGGGCGGCCTCCTCCGAGTGGAGCACGGGTTCGTTCCGCCAGCGCTCCGGTACGACGCGCTCGAACGTGCCGCCCTGGTCGCCGGCGACCATCATCACCGCCTTGTCGGCGATCCGCCGCTCGACGACCCGGCCGGTGCCCTTCTCCACGATCAGCGCGTCCGGCGTGACCCGGCCGGAGGCCACCGGCTCGCCCAGCCCCCACGCGGCGTTCAGCAGGATCCGGCCCGTACCGCCGCTGACCGGCGCCGCCGTGGACATCACCCCGGCCGCGTCGGCGGGCACCATCGTCTGCACGATCACGCCCAGCGCGACCTCGCCGTGGTCGATGCCGTTGCGGCAGCGGTACTCGATCGCCCGGGCCGTCCACAGCGAGGCCCAGCAGTGCCGGATCGCCGCCAGCAGCGCCGCCTCCCCGCGCACGCCGAGCACCGTGTCGTGCCCGCCCGCGAACGGCAGCCCGGGCAGCCCCGGCAGCTCCTCGGCCGTCGGCGAGGACCGTACCGCCACCGGATGATCGCGGTCGCCCAGCGACGCGTACGTCCAGCGCACCGGCCCGGCGATCTCCGTCATCACGTCCTGCCGCTCGAACAGCTCGGCGATCCGCCGCGCCGCCGCGTCCGCCGTCACCGGCAGCTCCGGGTCCACCCGGGCCGCCATCGACAGGACCGCGCCCCGCAGCCCGCCCCGTTCCACGAACTCGCGGTACGCGTCGGCGGTCACATGGAAGCCCGCCGGTACGGGCAGCCCCGCCGCCGCCAGGCGCGCCAGCTCCGCGCCCTTGCCGCCCACCACCGCCGGACCGGCGGCCGCGTCCTCGAGCGGCAGTACGAAGGTCCGCTGGGTCATCTCGTGCTCCGTCCTCCGGAATCTCCCTGGGTCGCATACCCGGGAACGGAGCGATGATCCTTACCCCTGGCTACCGGCGGTGCAGCTTGTGGGGGGCGGCCTGGACCCTCGGCTGGACGTCGATCCTGTCGATGTTGACGTGCGGCGGCCGGGTGACCGCCCAGGCCACGCAGTCGGCGACGTCGTCGGCCACCAGCGGCTCCGGAACGCCCTCGTACGGCTTGGCGGCCTTGCCTTCATCGCCCCGGAACCGCACCAGCGAGAACTCCTCGGTCTTCACCAGCCCCGGCGCGATCTCGGTGATCCGTACCGGCTCGGCCACCAGCTCCAGCCGCATGACCTCGTTCACCGCGTACGCGGCGTACTTGGCGGCGTTGTAGCCCGCGCCGCCCTCGTACGGGACGTGCGCGGCCAGCGACGTGACATTGACGACATGGCCCGCGCCGCTCTCGATCAGCTTGGGCAGCAGCGCCTTGGTCACCCGCAGCAGCCCCAGCACGTTGCTGTCGTACATCGCCTGCCAGTCCGCCGGATCGGCGTCGGCGACCGATTCGGTGCCGATCGCGCCGCCGGCGTTGTTGACCAGGACATGGCAGCCGGGCACCGCCGCCGCCAGCGCGTCCACCGACGCCTGGTCGGTCACGTCCAGGGTCAGGGCCACGACCTTCCCGGCACCCGGTACCCCCTCGGTGATCTCCTTGGCGAGGGCGTCCAGCCGCTCCCGCCGCCGGGCGGCCAGGACGACATTGAACCCCTCGGCGGCCAGCCGCCTGGCCGTGGCCGCCCCGATCCCGCTGCTGGCTCCCGTGATTACGGCCGTTTTACGCATGACCGTATTTTCGCAGGAGCACTCGTCCGGGAGGGCCGGGGGGTTCGGCTTTGTGGCAAGGGAACGTCATGGGCCGGTACATCCCCGTTGGGGGGAACACCGATCGCTGCGGATAGGTTGCACCATCGGAGGTGGTGTTTTGGTGTCGCGTCGTATCGACCGGGTCGCGACGATCAGCGTTCACACGTCTCCGCTCGATCAGCCGGGGACCGGCGACGCGGGCGGGATGAACGTCTACATCGTCGAGGTGGCCAAGCGGCTGGCGGCGCGGGGGATCGAGGTGGACATCTTCACCCGGGCGACGTCGCGGGCGCTGCCGCCCGTCACCGAGCTGGCCCCCGGCGTCCTGGTGCGCAACATCGTCTCCGGGCCGTTCGAGGAGCTGGAGAAGACGGCGCTGCCCCGGTACATGTGCGGCTTCACCTCGGGCGTCCTGCGCGCCGAGGCGTCCTACGACCCGGGCCACTACGACGTCATCCACACCCACTACTGGCTGTCCGGCCAGGCCGGATGGGCCGCCAAGGAACGCTGGGGCGTACCGCTGGTGCACTCCATGCACACCATGGCCAAGGTCAAGAACGCCGCGCTGGCCGACGGGGACAGCCCCGAGCCGCCGGAACGCGTCCTGGGCGAGGAGCAGGTCGTCGGCTCGTCCGACCAGCTCGTGGGCAACACGGCCAAGGAGTCGCGCGAGCTCATCGACCTCTACGGCGCCGATCCCGCACGCGTCGCCACCGTCAACCCTGGTGTCGACCTCTCCCTCTTCCAGCCCGAGCCGCCGTCCCCGGCCACGGGTACGGCACGTGACCGCCTCTTGCAGTCCGGGCCCGCGCTGACCCGCGAGACGGGTACGGCGCGGGACCGCCTGCGCCTGCCGCGCGACGCGTACGTGCTGCTGTTCGTCGGACGGATTCAGCCGCTGAAGGCCCCGGACGTCCTGCTGCGCGCCGCCGCCCGGATGCTCGCCGACGACCCGTCCCTCCGCCGCCGCATGGTCGTCGCCGTCGTCGGCGGCCCAAGCGGCAGCGCGCGCTGCCGTCCCGAGGGGCTCCAGTCGCTGGCCGCCGAGCTGGGCATCGCCGACGTCGTACGGTTCGAGCCGCCCGCCCCGCAGGCGGAGCTGGCCGACTGGTACCGCGCCGCCGACGTCACCGTCGTGCCCTCGCACAGCGAGTCGTGCGGCCTGGTGGCCGTGGAATCGCAGGCCTGCGGCACCCCGGTCGTCGCGGCCGCCGTCGGCGGGCTGTGCACCGCCGTACGGGACGGTGAGTCCGGGCTCCTGATCAGGGGCCATGACCCGTCCGACTACGCCGCCGTGCTCCGCCGCCTGGACACCGAGCCCGGTCTGCGCTCCCACCTCGCGGGACGCGCCGTACGACACGCGGCCGGCTTCGGCTGGGACGCCACCGTGGATCGGCTCCTCGAGGTGTATACCGGTGCCCAGTCCAATCTTGCCCGTATGCCACTAGCTGCGAAGGTGACCGCATGACCGAGCGAAGCGAGGTCATGCAGTGGCCTGGGGGGTCGTCCCCCAAGAAGGAGTTCGCATGACGCTGGCCTCAGTGATCGAGGAGACGCTGAAGGGCGCGGAGCTGGAGTACGACCAGCCGCGGCCCGGGGCGTTCTTCGTCAAGCTGCCCGGCCAGCACAAGCTCGCCACCATGACCTGGCTGATCGTCGGTGACCACAGCCTGCATGTCGAGGCGTTCTTCTGCCGCCGCCCGGACGAGAACCACGCCGACTTCTACCGCTTCCTGCTGGAGCGCAACGGCCGGATGTACGGGGTGGCGTTCACCCTGGACGACGTCGGCGACGTCTATCTGGTCGGACGTGTCGCGCTCTCGTCGATCAGCCCCGAGGAGATCGACCGGCTGCTCGGCTGCGTGCTGACCTACTCGGACGAGAACTTCGACAAGGCCCTGGAGTACGGCTTCAAGTCGTCCATCCAGCGCGAGTGGGACTGGCGGGTCAAGAGGGGCGAGAGCCTGGCCAACCTCCAGGCGTTCGCCTCGTTCGCCGACCCGGCCAACCGTTCCCCGAACGACTCTTCCCCGGTCAACCGTTCCTTGGGCGGCGCTTCCCCGAACGACTCTTCCCCGGTCAACCGTTCCTTGGGCGACTCCTCCGGCTGAACCTTCTTCATCCCCGGGGTCTTCAACGGCCGGGCCACGGCGCCAAGCCGGCTGGGAAAGGTTCACTGACGCCCGATAGGCTCTGGGGCCATGGCGACCTTGGTATTGCTGCGGCATGGCGAAAGCGTGTGGAACGCCGAAGGGCTGTTCACCGGCTGGGTTGACGTGGACCTGTCCACGAAGGGGGAGGGTGAGGCGACCAAGGGCGGCGATCTGCTGCTCGACGCCGACATCACCCCCGACGTGCTGCACACGTCGCTGCTGAAGCGGGCCATCCGCACCGCCAACATCGCGCTGGACGTGGCCGACCTGCTGTGGATCCCGGTGCGCCGCTCGTGGCGGCTCAACGAGCGCCACTACGGGGCGCTGCAGGGCAAGAACAAGGCGCAGACGCGCGAGAAGTACGGCGAAGAGCAGTTCATGGTGTGGCGCCGCTCGTACGACACCCCGCCGCCGGTGATCAAGGACGACGACCCGCTGTCGCAGGTCAACGACCTGCGCTACGCCGGGCTGCCGTCCGAGCTGATCCCGCGTACCGAGTGCCTGGCCGACGTGGTCGACCGGATGCTGCCGTACTGGTACGACTCGATCATCCCCGACCTGGCCGCGGGCAAGACCGTGCTGGTCGCGGCGCACGGCAACTCGCTGCGCGCGATGGTCAAGCACCTGGACGACGTCTCCGACGAGGACATCGTCGGGCTCAACATCCCGACCGGTATCCCGCTGGTGTACGAGCTGGACGACGACTTCGCCCCGCTCAAGCGCGGCGGCGAGTACCTCGACCCGGCCGCCGCCAAGGCCGCGATCGAGGCCGTCAAGAACCAGGGCGGCGCGGCCCCGGCAGCCCCGGCCAAGGGCGCCAAGCCGAGCCGAGGCCGCCGCAAGAAGTGAGTCGACTCGTGGCGTGTTCGCCATCCCGGAACGGCCACGAGTCGACGGCGTCAGCTGAGGTCGACGATCTCTTCCGGGCGCTGGCCGGTGACGAGGTACACGACGTCCTCGGCCACGTGCACGGCGTGGTCGGCGAACCGCTCGAAGTAGCGCCCGGCCAGCGTGATGTCCACCGCCGGCTCCACCCCGTGCTTCCACTTGGGCGACAGCAGCACGTCGAACAGCTTGCGGTGCAACCGGTCCATGGCGTCGTCGTCGCGGTCGAGCTCCAGGCCCATCTCGACGTCCTGGGACGCGATCACGCTGCCGGTCTTGGCGATCATGCGTTCCGCGATCTGGCCCATCTCCAGCACCGTGGCCTGCAGCTCCGGCGGTACGGCCGATTCCGGGTGCCGCCGGCGGGCGGTCTTGGCGATGTGCACCGCCAGGTCGCCCATCCGCTCCAGGTCGCCGCTCATCCGCAGCGAGGTGATCAGCATCCGCAGATCACCGGCCACCGGCTGCTGCCGCGCCATCAGGTCGAACACGGTCTGCTCGATCTGCGCGTCGATCTTGTTGACGTTCTCGTCGCTGCTGATGACCTCCTCCGACAGCCGCAGGTCGGCGTCCAGCAGCGCGGTCACCGCGCGGGCCATCGCGGAGCGGACCAGCCGGGTCATCTCCACAAGGTTGTCGGAGAGGGCGTCGAGCTCCTCGTGGTAGGCGTCGCGCAATTGAATTCCTCAGGGGTACGTGGATCGGTCGGACTCGTCCACGTCACAGCCTGCCGGACAGGTGTGAACCAACCCGGATAAAGAGGTGAACTTTGGGCGAACGCGCCCGCGTTCGCCCCCTCCATGGTGCAGGAACGGCCAGGTCGGCGCTTACGATCGCTCCTGTGGAGGTCGAGTTGATCGCAGCCCTGACCGGGCTCGCCGGGCTTGCGATCGGGCTGGCGACGGGATTGGCGGTGCGCGTGAGCGAGCGAGCCCAGCGTACGCAGCCCCCTGCGCCGCCCCAGAACGCGCTGCCGCCCGGAGTGGCGTCGGTGCTCAGCGTGCTGCGCTCGTCCGCCGTCGTGGTCGACGGCGAGGACCGGGTGCTGCGCTCCAGCTCCGCCGCCCGCGCGTTCGGCGTGGTCAGCGGCGAGCGGCTGGTCGTGGACGAGCTGCTGGCGATGGCCCGGCTGGTGCGCAGGGACGGCGAGATCCGGGAGACCGAGATCCAGGTCGGCCCGTCCCGGGGCCGCGGCCGCGTCGAGGGCCGCTGGTTCGCCGTACGGGTCGCGCCGCTCGGCTCGCACGGCCTGGTCCTGGTGCTGGCCGAGGACCTCACCGAGATGCGCCGGGTCGAGGCGATTCGGCGGGACTTCGTGGCCAACGTCAGCCACGAGCTCAAGACCCCGGTCGGCGCGCTGTCGCTGCTGGCCGAGACCGTGGAGGGCGCCGCCGACGACGCCGAGGCCGTGCGCCGCTTCGCCGGCCGGATGCAGATCGAGGCGGTCCGGCTGAACAACCTCGTCCAGGACCTCATGACGCTGTCGCGGATCCAGGGCGACGAGCCGCTGCCCGAACTGCACCCGGCCGTGCTGGACGAGCTCATCATCGAGGCGATCGACCGTTCTCAGATCAAGGCCCAGGCCAAGGACATCGAGCTGACCGGCGGCGGCGAGCAGGGCCTGAAGGTCCGCGGCGACGAGGAACTCCTGGTCAACGCGATCCGCAACCTGATCGACAACGCCGTCGCCTACAGCCCCGAGCACACCCGCGTGGTGGTCGCCACCCGCCGGGCCGACGACCAGTTCGTCGAGATCAACGTGACCGACCAGGGCATCGGGATCCCCGAGGACGAACTGGAACGGATCTTCGAGCGCTTCTACCGGGTCGACCCGGCCCGCTCCCGCCAGACCGGAGGCACCGGCCTCGGGCTGGCCATCGTCAAGCACGTCACGACCAAGCACGGCGGCGAGGTCACCGTCTGGAGCAAGGAGGGCTCGGGATCCACGTTCACGATCCGGCTCCCCCTGCTGCACCCGGTCCGGCCGCCCGTGCCCGCCGCCGTACGAGCTACGGCACCCCCGCCCCCACTCTCAGCCCCACTCCCACCCGAAGCCGAAGGACCCGAGCGATGACCTGGCAGACCAGTTCCATCGGACAGACCCGAAAGACCGCCCGGGAGGCAACACCGTGACCCGCGTGCTCGTCGTGGAAGACGAGGAGTCGTTCAGCGACGCACTGTCGTACAACCTGCGCAAGGAGGGCTTCGAGGTCGCCGTCGCGGCCACCGGCCCCGACGCGCTCGACATCTTCGAGCGCAACGGTGCCGACCTGGTGCTCCTGGACCTCATGCTGCCCGGCCTGCCGGGTACCGAGGTCTGCCGCGAGCTGCGGTCGCGCTCCAACGTGCCCGTCATCATGCTGACCGCCAAGGACAGCGAGGTCGACAAGGTGGTCGGGCTGGAGCTCGGCGCCGACGACTACGTCACCAAGCCGTTCTCCACCCGCGAGCTGATCGCCCGGATGCGCGCCGTGCTGCGCCGCCGGGGCGAGGTCGAGGAGCTGGCCCCGGCGACCCTGGAGGCCGGTCCGGTCCGGATGGACGTCGAACGGCACGTGGTCAGCGTCGCCGGCGAGGGCGTCCAGCTGCCGCTCAAGGAGTTCGAGCTCCTGGAGGTCCTGCTGCGCAACGCCGGCCGGGTCCTGACCCGGATGCAGCTGATCGACCGCGTCTGGGGCGCCGACTACGTGGGCGACACCAAGACCCTGGACGTCCACATCAAGCGCCTCCGCGCCAAGATCGAGGCGGCCCCCTCCACACCCCGCTACATCGTCACCGTCCGAGGCCTCGGCTACAAATTCGAGCCGTAAGCCCGGGGACGGCCTAGATATTCGGGCCCTGAGCCTGGGGACGGCCTAGATGTTCGAGCCCTGAGCCTGGGGGACGGCCTACATAGAAGGCGCGGCATAGAAGGCGCGGCCCGTACGGATTTCTCCGTACGGGCCGCGTCGTCGTTCAGCCAGCGGGTCAGTGGCCGCCGGTGGCCGGGGTCTCGGCGCCTCCGGGGGTGGGGCTCTGCGTGCCCTCCGGGGTGGAACCGTGGCCGGGGGAGCCCGCCGGAGCGGGAGTGGTCGGCGTGGCGGTCGCGCCGGGTGCCGGGACGCCGGGGGAGACCGCGGCGTATTCGGCGTACTCGCGCTGGTGCGGTACGACCGGGACCGCGATCTCGATCGACCCGGCGTGCTCGAACTCGAGCTGGATGCGGAGCGTCTCGCCGCCGAGCAACTGGCGGTTGAGGCCGCTCAGGACGACCGTCGGGGCCTTGCCTTCGGGCGTGACGCCGGTGGTGTCGGTCGGCCGCGTCGTCGGGGACCCGGGCGGCGGCGTGGCCGTCGGGGAGTCGCTCGCGGGCGGGGAGGTCTGCTGGCCCGGCTGCGGGGTCGCCTCGGCACCCGGCCGGGTCGCCTCGCCGCTGGGCCGGTCGGTGGCACCGGGCTGCTCGGTGGCCCCGGCGCCCGGCTGCTTGGTCTTCTTGTCCGTGGCCGCCGGCGTGGGCGCGGCGGCGGGCCCGGTCAGCGTCACGGGCGTGCCCTCGCCGGTCGGCTGGGCGGGCGGCAGCGTCACGGCGCCGCCGGTGATCTTCGCCTGGGCGAAGTCGGGCGCGGCGACGCGGACGAGCCGGTCCTGGCGGCCCTCGACCTGGTTGATGATCGTGGCGTAGAGCGGGACCGATGCGCCGGTCGTGAACATCTTGTCGGCCTGCGGGCCCAGCAGGAACATGTTGCGGATGTCGACCTGGGACGTCGCGGCGCCCTTGGGGACCGAGGCGTTGACGCCCTCGGTCAGCTGGGTGGGCGCGGCGGACTGAGGGTTGCTGCCGGCGCCGCAGCCGGAGATCACCGGCGCGATGGCGACGGCACCCGCGATGGCGAGTGCGACCACTCGACGGCTGTTTCGGATCACGGCGTCGAACTCCTCGGGAAGGGCGTTGAAGGCTGTCACGGTGGCGATAAACGCCAGGGGAAGCGTAGCGAGGCCCGGTCGGTAATACCGATTCGGGGGTGGAAACCGGTGTGGCGCGCGCGTAGCACGGACGGACGGGAGCGCGCGTGCTAGCCGAGTGCCTTGATCTTTTCGGTGAGCTCGCGGCCCGCCTGGGGGGAGTGGATGACGTCCGCGACGACGCCGTCCGGCTGGACGAGGACCGCCGTCAGCCCGGGCTTTCCTTCGGGTCCGGTCCCGATCGATCCGGCGGTGGGGCCGTACGTGCCGGCGAGCAGGCTCTGCGTGTCGTCGATGACCGTGGGCGTACCGGTGTGCGCCGTACCGGCCAGGGCCTTCAGGCCGCGCAGCGTCTCGTCGGCCGGGATGGTGGCCTCGCGGCGGTCGGCGGCCAGCCAGAAGTTCAGCTGGAACTGCGTGGCGGGGCCGGCCAGCGCGGCGACCATGCTCTCGCAGGCACAGCCGGGCGGCACGATGCCGATCACGCCGGGACGCAGCTCGCGCAGCGCCTTGGGCCTGCGCTCCTTGCCGATCTCCGCGACCTGGCCCTCGGGCAGGTAGCCGCCGACGCGTCCCGGTCCGGCGGAGGGGTGCGGGGCGAGCAGGGCGGCGGTGGGACGCGGCGCCGGCCGCGGGCCGAACACCGTCATGAGCGCCCCGCTGATCAGCGCGACCAGGAGCGCGCCCGCGATGATCGGGATGGCCACCCCGTAGCCGCCGAACGGGCCTAGGACCTTGCGGGTGCGCTCGCGGCGCCGCCTGCGCCGCTCCTCGCGGCGGTAGGCGTCCACGTCGCGGTCGAGCTCGCGGGCGTCGTCGGGCACCACGACGTCGACTCGGGGGAGCCCGTAGTCATCGGGCTCGGGGTCGCCGTCCGGCCTCACGCCGCACCTCCTCCTCGCTCCGCCTCCTCAGCTCCGCGCAGCACCGGTTTCCACCCGAACCGGTAGTACCGACCGGTGCCGCACCTTCCCTCTCGGTCCGCGCCGTACCCCTTCGCGCTCGGCGGGGTTCCGGGTTTCCCCCCTTCTGGGCGCTTCGTACCCACGCGGCCGGGCACGCTCACCTTCCAGTATGAGCCGCTTCGCGCGTTCCGGCAGGATGCCGGCGGAAGGCCTTTCCGATCATGTTTCGGGACTCCAACAAGTCCGAAATGCACCTTCCATTGGCTTTGTCAAGACCCCAATAAGTGGGTTGACCTGCGCAAATGCCCTTAACGCCGGTACGGTCACCGCCGGGCTCGTGGTACTCTGGTAGTAGCGGAAGGGGTACTTGTCACATGACTTTCCAGGTCGGCGACACCGTCGTCTACCCCCACCACGGGGCTGCTCGAATCGATGCCATCGAGACTCGCACCATCAAGGGTGAGGAACGGATCTACCTGGTGCTGAAGGTCGACAAGGGCGACCTGACGGTGCGGGTTCCAGTGGAGAACGTCGAGGACGTGGGCGTTCGGGACGTCGTAGGCCAGGAAGGGTTGGAGAAGGTGTTCGAGGTGCTGCGCGCACCGTACACCGAAGAGCCCACCAACTGGTCGAGGCGTTACAAGGCGAATCTTGAGAAGCTCGCCTCCGGCGACGTCAACAAGGTCGCCGAGGTCGTCCGCGACCTGTGGCGGCGCGATAAGGAACGCGGCCTGTCCGCCGGCGAGAAGCGGATGCTCGCCAAGGCGCGGCAGATACTGGTCAGCGAGCTCGCGCTGGCGGAGAAGACCAACGAGGACAAGGCCGAGGCTCTCCTCGACGAGATCCTCACGGGCTGAACCGGCCGAGTTGAGCGAGCTGCTACCACGGGTGGGCGTCGGAACCGACGTCCACCCATTTGTATCCACCGAAGACGTGTCCAGTGAAGACTGGGCCCGTGCAGGTAGGGCTGGTGCGGACCGGGCTGGTGCAGACCGGGAACGGGGCCAGGACCGTCCGCTGTGGGTAGCGGGCCTGTGCTGGCCGGGCGAGGGGCAGGGCCTGTCGGGGCATTCCGACGGCGATGTCGCCGCCCATGCCGCCTGCGACGCCCTGCTGTCGGCCTGCGGACTGGGCGATCTCGGTGCCGTGTTCGGTACGGCCGACCCGCGCTGGTCCGGTGCCTCCGGGGCCGACCTGCTCGGCGAGGTGGCCCGGCTGGTCACCGAATCCGGGTACCGGATCGGCAATGTGGCGATCCAGGTGATCGGCAACCGTCCCAAGATCGGCAAACGCCGGGCCGAGGCCGAGAAGGTCCTGAGCGAGGCCCTGGGCGGCGCCCCGGTCAGCGTTTCGGCGACCACCACTGACGGCCTGGGCCTCACCGGCCGCGGTGAGGGCCTGGCCGCGATAGCCAACGCCCTGGTCTTCCCCACCGCCTGAGCCCTGCCCTCTCTGCCCTCTCTGCGTCGCCCCTGTGTCCGCGCTGCCCCTCTGCGCTCGTGCGGGCACGTCGGTGTCGGCATGCCCGCGTTCACTCGGCGGGCGGGACGGGAGAGCTGCGCAGGGAGCCGGACGGCGGGTCCTTGTCCCAGTCCCAGATCGGCAGGTCGCCGTCGTCGTCACCGGCGTCGGGATCCTCCGCACGATCAGCGGCCGGGACCTCCGGCTCGCCGTCGGCACCCGCGGGGCCGTCCAAGGTGATCGGCATGATCATGTCCGGCTGGGTGGTGTTGGCGCGCACCCCGTCGGCGCGTACCCCGTCCGTGCCGGGCCTGCGGGCGACCTCGACATCGGACGGCAGCAGCGCGAGCGGCGGCGGCGTCGGCCTGGCCTGCTCGGCGTGCTCGCCGGGCGGGATGACGGTGACGGCGGCGGCGTCGCCCCCTGAATTCCCTTCGGCAGCGGGCGCGGGCGCGGGGGCGAGACGGCCGGGACGGGCCTGCCGGAGCTGCTTGATCATGCGGAGCCAGAGCCAGACGGCGATGATCAGCATCAGGTGCGGGGCCACCGCCACCCCGGCCCGTACCGGGTCGCGGGGCAGCGAGCCGAAGCCCCACAGTGCGTGCTGGACGGAGATCGCGGCCGTACCGGCGACCAGGAGTAGCAGCAGGGCGCCGCGGAGCCAGCGGGACCACCAGCGGGCGCCGCGGGCCACGATCAGGGCCAGCACGGTCATCACCAGCAGCGCGTCGACCATGATCGGGTACGCGGGCGCCCAGCGCCTGCTCGCCCGGCCCGCCACGGCGAAGTCGCGCAGCAGGTCGAAGGTCAGCACGAACGCCCCGGCCGCCAGGACGGTCACGGCGAGGCCGGCGGCGACGGCGAGCAGCGCCGGGGAGCGGTGCTTTTCGGGCAGGGCAGGGGGATCAGCGGGCATCGGCTCGTCTCCGGGGGTGGGGTCTCCAGAGGGAGGTTAACCAGCCGGGCGGGCGGATTCTCCTACCTTCGCGGGGTGGCGCGCGATTGGCCGACAGGTTCCGGCCACTGCGGCCCGGTCCGGCCCCGACCGGCCCCGACCGGCCCCGACCGGCCCCGACCGGCCCCGACCGGCCCGGACCGGCGGCGCGACGGCACGAAGATCATGAATACGCCCGGACACGGCCCCCGAACCGCGGGCCGACGCGCTAGCGTCATACGGATTTCGTCAACCAAAGAGTCGGGTAGTCGCATTTCCATGTCCTTTCCCCCCTCGGTCCTGGAACAGGCGTCCGATCGCAAGCTCGGAGAGCCGGTCCGGGCCTTCGACGCACGCGTCGGCCTTCAGCGCGTAATGACGTACTTGTCCGTCCGGCGTGGTGGCTCGTCCATCCGGCGGGGTGGCTACCGGTCCATCTACCTGTTCACCGGCGGTCTCGTCCTGGACGAGGGCGGCGGGCGGCGCTCGGCCTATCTCTGGGACGACCTGGTCTCGGTGACGGTCTCGGGTGTACGGCACGCGGACCGCAAGCGGACCAGCTACCGGTTCACGGTCACGGCCGCGGACGGCGGGCAGATCCGGCTGGGCGATGAGCTGCCCGACGCGCGCGAGCTCGGGGAGAACGTCACCACCGAGGTGGCCCAGCGCGTGCTCCCCGGCTATGTCGAGCGGATCGAGGCAGGCGAGAACGTGCGGGTCGGGCCGTTCGAGGTGGGCCAGGACGGCATTCGCAGGGAGGACGAACTCGTCCCTTGGCCGGCGGTGGACGAAGTGGACATCGACAACGGAATGGTCGTCGTCCGTACGCATGACGGTGTCCAGTCCTTGTCCGCCATCGCGTCCCAGGTACCGAACGCGGTCGCCTTGATCAAGCTGTGCCAGGGACTGAGCGACGAAGATGCCGTCACCCCGTACTAGAAATCCAATAGCCTGATCCCGTGAGCCTGCGCCTTTACGACACCGGTACCCGTACGATCCGCACGTTCGAGCCCCTGGAAGAGGGCCGCGTGGGGATGTACGTGTGTGGTGCGACACCGCAGGCGGCACCGCACATCGGGCATCTGCGCTCGGGCGTCATCTACGACGTGCTGCTGCGCTGGCTGCGCCGGTCCGGGTACGAGGTGACGTTCGCCCGCAACGTGACCGACATCGACGACAAGATCCTCACGATCGCCCGGGAGCGGGGCGTGCCGTGGTTCGCGGTGGCCGAGGGCAACCAGCGGGTCTTCACCGCCGGGTACGACGCGCTCGGCTGCCTGCCGCCGACGATCGAGCCGCGCGCCACCGGGCACGTCCCGGAGATGATCGTGCTGATGCGGCGGCTGATCGAGCGCGGGCACGCCTACGCGTCCGGCGGCGACGTCTACTTCGACGTCCGGTCGTGGTCCGGGGAGTACCTGCCGCTGTCCAACCAGCGGCTGGAGAACATGCGCTCGGCCGGTGACACGCCGAACGAGGACTGCAAGCGCGACCCGATCGACTTCGCGCTCTGGAAGGGCGCCAAGCCGGGCGAGCCGTCCTGGGAGACGCCGTGGGGCGAGGGCCGTCCCGGCTGGCACCTGGAGTGCTCGGCGATGGCGACCAAGTACCTCGGCCCCACGTTCGACATCCACGGCGGCGGCGTCGACCTGATCTTCCCGCACCACGAGAACGAGATCGCCCAGTCGCAGGCGGCCGGGGACGGGTTCGCCCGCTACTGGCTGCACAACGGGCTGCTGACGGTGGACGGCGAGAAGATGAGCAAGTCGGTCGGCAACGTCGTGCTGCTGCCCGAACTGCTCGGCAAGGCCCGTCCCGCCGAGATCCGCTACTACCTGGTCTCCGCCCAGTACCGGTCGCTCATGGACTACACCGACGCCGCGCTCGCCGAGGCGGTGTCGGCGTACCAGCGGATCGAGGGCTTCGTCACCCGGGCCGCCGAGCTGATCGGCGCGGGCGAGGCGGGCACGGCGGGCGAGGCGGGCACGGCGGGCACTGAGTCCGCCGAACTGCCCGAGGCGTTCGTCGCGGTGATGGACGACGATCTCGGCGTACCGCAGGCGCTGGCGGTCGTGCACGACGCCGTACGGGAGGGCAACAACGCCCTGGCGTCCGGTGATCTGGACGCGGTACGGGGCGCGCTGGCCTCCGTACGGGCGATGACCGGCGTGCTCGGCCTCGATCCGCTGTCGGAGCAGTGGTCGCGGGCGGGCGAGGACGATCTGCGGCCGGTCGTGGACGCGCTGGTCGCGGTGGCCCTGGAGCAGCGGCAGGCCGCCCGCAAGCGCAAGGACTACGGCGCGGCCGACGCGATCCGCGACGGGCTTGCCGAGGCCGGGATCCTGGTCGAGGACACCCCGAACGGGCCGCGCTGGGAGCTCAAGCACAGCTGAGCCTGGGCTTTCTTCGGGTGAGACCCGCGTTCCCTCGGGGATGTCCTCGTCGCCGCCGGGCGCGGGGGCGTACGGTCGGATGATCCGCTGCGATCGATCCCCATGAGGTGATCACGCGATGTTCGAACGGTTCACCGACCGGGCCAGGCATGCCGTCGTGCTGGCTCAGGAGGAGGCCCGGCTGCTGGGCCACGACTACATCGGCACCGAGCATCTGCTGCTGGGGCTGCTGCGCGAGGACGGCGGGGAGGTACCCGCGGCGCTGGCGCCGCTGGAGATCGACCTCGCCGCCGTCCGGGCCAAGGTCGAGGAGATGGTCGGCGAGGGCACCGCCGACGCGTCCGGGCACGTCCCGTTCACTCCGCGCGTCAAGCGGGTCCTGGAGCTCAGCCTGCGCGAGGCGCAGCGGCTCGGCCACGAGTCCATCGACGCGGGGCACATCATGCTGGGCCTGCTGCGCGAGGGGCAGGGCCTGGCGGCCCAGGCCCTGGTGGACCTGGGGGCGAGCCTGCCGGCGCTGCGGGAGGCGCTGTCGCGCGCCCTGGGCGGTACGCAGGGGCCCGAGCCTCCCGAGATGCCGGAGATGCCGGGACGCGGGCAGGGCGTCCGAGCCAGGCTGGACACCGTCGACGGGCGGCTGGCGTCGATCGAGGACCGCCTGGAGGGCCTCGAACGCGCCATCACCCGGCTGACCGAGCGGCTCGACCCGCCCGCCGGCGGCTGACGGGCGTTCCACCCTGAGCCGACCGCGCTGGGCCGAGCATGCTGAGCCGAGGACTCTGGGCCGACCGCGCTGGGCCGACGACCCTGAGCCGACGACCCTCGGCCGACCGCGCTGAGCCGACCACTCTGCGCGGCACCTAAAATTGGATGTTTGGGGGCGTCCGCCGATGTGCCGCCCTGCGACGGAGCACGAGGGGCGTACGGAAGATGGCCAAGCGACAGGGGAAGGGTCCTACTCCCAAAGCCGAGGACCGGCACTGGCACGGCAAGCGGCAGAAGGCCCGCGCCGTCAAGAGCTCCAAGCGGACCGGCACCCCGACCGTGGGCCCGGGCAGCCGCCCCCAGGCCACCGAGCCCGCCAGGACGGGCCGTCCGGCCGGCGCGCGCCGCGCCAGCGGTGAGACCCCGGAGCTGGTCACCGGCCGCAACCCGGTGGTCGAGGCGCTGCGGGCCGGGGTGCCCGGCAGCGCGCTGTACGTGACGACCGACACCGACGACCGCGTCCGCGAGTCGATCCAGCTGGCCGCCGACCGCAAGATCCCGCTGCTGGAGACCGGCCGCAACGAGCTGGACCGGCTCACCGACGGCTCGGTCCACCAGGGCATCGCGCTCCAGGTCAGGCCGTACCGCTACGCCCACCCCGACGACCTGCTCAAGGGCAAGGCCCCGCTGATCGTCGCGGTGGACGGCATCACCGACCCGCGCAACCTCGGCGCGATCGTGCGGTCCGCCGCCGCGTTCGGCGCCAGCGGCGTCGTGGTCCCGGAACGGCGCGCCGCGGGCGTGACCGCCGGTACCTGGAAGGCCTCGGCCGGGACCGTCGCCGCGGTGCCGGTCGCGCAGGCCACCAACCTCGCCCGGCAGCTCAAGGCGTACCAGAAGGCGGGCTGCTTCGTGGCCGGCCTGGACGCCGACGGCGGCACCGCCGTCGGCGATCTCGAGGTCGCGGCGGGCCCGTTCGTGCTGGTCATCGGCTCGGAGGGCAAGGGCCTCGGACGGCTGGTCGCCGACACCTGCGACCTGCTGGTCACGATCCCGATGCCGGGCAAGGCCGAGTCGCTCAACGCCGGGGTGGCCGCCGGGATCGCGCTGTACGAGATCTCCCGGCTGCGTTCCTGAGCGCTGCGCTGTGTTCCTGAGCGCTGCGCGCAAGAGTGGGGCGGGGCTCAAGAGGGGCAGGGCTCAAGAGGGCCAGGGCTCAAGAGCGGGTCAAGGATCAGGGATCAGGGCTCGATGAGGCCGGTGCGGATGGCGTACCGGGTGAGTTCGAGCCGGTCCTTGAGCCCGAGCTTGGCCAGGATGTTGGCGCGGTGCCGTTCCACCGTCTTGACGCTGATGTAGAGCGTGTCACCGATCTGCCGTGAGGAGTGGCCCTCGGCGACCAGTTTCAGCACCTCCTCCTCGCGCGGGGTGAGGACGGTCTCCGGGGCGCCCCCCGACCTGGCCTGCTCCAGGTACGAGCGGATGAGCGCGGTGACGGCGCCCGGGTACAGGAACGGCTCGCCGCGCATGGCCGCCCGGCAGGCGTCGATCAGGTCGCGGTCGGCGAGGGACTTGAGCACGTATCCGGCGGCACCGGCCTTGAGGGCCTCGAAGAAGTACTGCTCGTTGTCGTGCATCGTCAGGATCAGGATGCGCAGTTCCGGCTGGACCCGGGCGA
Organism: Actinomadura sp. 9N407; assembly: GCF_044326315.1. Taxonomy (NCBI): domain Bacteria; kingdom Bacillati; phylum Actinomycetota; class Actinomycetes; order Streptosporangiales; family Thermomonosporaceae; genus Actinomadura; species Actinomadura sp. 9N407. Next base: position 85,147 of record NZ_JBIRAW010000031.1, read on the forward strand.
GCTCGCGGGCCGCCTGCAGGCCGGTCAGCCGGGGCATCGCCACGTCCAGGATCGCCAGGTCGGGCCGGGTGGCGCGGGCCAGCTCCACGGCCTCGGCGCCGTCCCCGGCCTCCGCGACGACCTGCAGATCGGGCTCGTTGTCCAGGATCAGCCGGATGCCGCGGCGTACCAGGGCATGATCGTCGGCCAGCAGGATCCGGATCGGCGCCGCCGCCCGGCTCGCCCCCGTCGGCCCGCCTGCCCCGCCCGGCCTGCTCGGCTCGTGTGGCCTGCTCGGGTCGTGCTCGGTCATGAGGCCCCTTGCTCGGTCGGCGTCGGTGTCGGCGTCGTCGTTGGAGGAAGTGGTACGCGCAGGGTCACCCGGGTACCGTCCCCGGGACGTGAACGGATGGTGAGCCGCGCGCCGATCAGCAGGGCCCGTTCCCGCATCCCCCGGATCCCGGCGCCCTCCGGCGTACGGTCCATTCCCGCGCCGTCATCGGTGATGCTCAGGACCGCGCCGTCCCCGTCCGCGATGAGCTCCAGGACGGCCGTGGAAGCGCCGGAGTGGCGGGCGGCGTTGGTCAGGCTCTCCTGCGCGATCCGGTAGAGCACCAGCTCGATCTGGGGGCTCAGCGGCGGCAGGTCGGGTTGCAGGTCCCGGCGGACCTTCAGCTCGGTGTGCGCGTCGAACTGGTTGGTCAGCGCGGCCAGCGCGCTCATCAGCCCGAGGTCCTGCAGGACGCCGGGACGCAGCCGGTGCACGATCGTGCGCACCTCGTCCAGGCTGTCGCGGGTGATCTCCTGGACCTGGCGCAGGTCCGGGCGCATGGACTCGGGGGCCTGGCCGGTGAGCCGCTTGAGGTCCAGCAGCACCGCGGTCAGGCTCTGCCCGATCTCGTCGTGCAGCTCCTGCGCGATCCGGCGCCGCTCGTCCTCCTGGGCCGACAGCGCGCGGGCGTTGCTGAGCCCGCGCTCGGTCTCCAGCCGGTCGAGCATCTGGTTGAACGTGGCGATCAGCGCGGCCATCTCGGCGCTGCCGCCGACCGGCAGCCGCTGCCCGGGCTGGAGCAGGTCGATCGTGGTCATCAGCTGGGCCAGCCGGCCGAGCGGGGCCAGCCCCCAGCGCAGCAGCGCGGCGTTGGCGGCCAGCATCGAGCCCGTACCGGCGATCAGGACCACCGCCTCGGTGAGCCGGATCGGGGCCGAGACCGTCCAGGGCCCGATCATCAACAGGATGGTCGCGACCACGCCCACCAGGGCGTTCAGCCAGAACACCCGCCAGAACAACCGCATCGCCCTGGGTTCTCCTCGTCGTCTGTGTTCCCGGTCACGGCCCGGGGACGGGCGGCGCCGCTTCACCGTAGGCGACGGGCGCCGCCACCGGGACCGGCCGTTCGCCGCGTTCCCCCTCTACACGTTCTCTTCCCATCGAAATGGGTGCCGGGCCCGATGGTGGAACCGGGCGCCATGGCCGATGGTGAAGAAGGAGCCATCCATCCCGGATGGCTCGTGCTCGTCCGTGCCGTACTCGTTAAGCGACGTTCCCACCTCGCGGGGAACGGGGTACGGCTCGGCGGCCCCGGCCCCTACGCCCTGGGGGGCCGGGGCCATCTCAGTTCAGGCCGGATTTCGTCCGGCCTCAGGACGGCTGAAAGGGGTGTGTCGCATGACCGCGAACGCGGAACACGGTGTCACCGAGGAGTTCGCGCCTGGAGGTGCGGGCGCCAGGGAGGCGCACCGGCGCCTCGAGGACGAGCGGCTGGCTCGCGCCTCGCAGCTGTCCGACCTGGAGCGGTCGGTCGAGCAGACGCCGCTGGACGAGGTGGAGCAGTCGGACCACACCCGGCTGGACAACCTGCGCGCCAGCCTGAAGGAGATCAACAGCGCCTTCCGGCGGCTCCAGGACGGGACCTACGGCAAGTGCGAGGGCTGCACGAAAGCGATCCCGCCGGGACGGCTCGAGATCCTCCCGTACGTCCGCTACTGCGTGGGCTGCCAGCAGCGGCTCCGCTGAGTCCCCGCCCCCTCTGACCAGGATCCCCTGCCTGCCCGTACGGGGATCCTGCCGCTGCCGGGCCCGGACGGCTCCGCCGACCCGTGATCGGCGGGGCCACCCGGACCCCCGGGCCCGGCAGCACCCTTCTCGTTCCCAGAAGGCTCGATGAAGGCTCAGGAGGCTCGGGATGCCCGGGAGGGGCGTCGGAGGCTCAGGGGAGTCGATGAAGGCTCAGGAGGTTCGATGAAGTCGGAAGGTTCGCTGAATGCCGGCCGGCAGGCCGCCCTGGATCTGGGCAGCAGCCGTACCCGCGTGATCGTTCCCTCTGGCGGCGTGATCGTCGATCAGCCGTCCCGGCTGGGCGGCGCGCCGGTGACCGGCCGCCGCTCCGGCCGCCGTTCCGAGGGCGACGTGAACGGGCGGTGGCCGATCCGGCACGGCGTCGTGGCCGACGCGTCCGGCTGTACCCGCCTGACCCGCCGCGTGCTGGGCGACATCGCGACCGGCATCCTGACCGGTACCGCGACCGGTACCGAGGCGGTGCGGAGCGCCGAGGCCCCGGACGGTACGGGGCTGGACGAGGTGCTGCTGGGCGTGCCGGTCACCGCGACGCCGTCCCAGCGGAACGTGGCGGCCGTGGCCGTCGAGGCCGCCACCGGCTGCCCGGTCACGGTGATGGAGGCCCCGCTGGCCGCCGCGATCGGCTCCGGGCTGGACGTGGCGGGCCCGCGACCCCGGCTGATCATGGACATCGGCGCCGGGGTGGTCGAGATCGTGGTGATCGCCCATGGCCGGATCCTCGGGGCCCGGGCCATCCAGTACGAGCCGCAGCACTCGGCCGGGCGCCCCCGTCCCCACATCCCCGACCACGTCCTGCAGCAGATGGCGGACGTGGTGCACCGGGTCATCGGCGACCTGCCGTCCGGTACCCGGCCCGCGGTACGCCGAGGCGGGCTGGTCCTCACCGGCGGCGGTGCCCGTACCGCCTCCCTGCCGGGCCGCCTGACCACCGACATGCGGCTGATGGTCAGCGTGGCCCCGGACCCGGCCTGGGCGACCGTACGGGGACTCGCCCGGATGTGCGCGCGCCCCGCATGAGGGATCCCGCCGCCGGCGGGATCCCTTACTTGCCGATGAAGCCCTTGGACTTGAGCCAGGCCTCGGCGACCGCGGCGGCGTCCTTGCCCTCGATGTCGACCTGGGCGTTGAGGTCCTGGAGCACGGGGTCGGTCAGGGCGGCCGCGATCGGGCCGATGACCTTCTCCAGGGCGGGGTGTTCCTTGTAGACGGTCTCGCGGACCGTGAGCGCGGGGTTGTAGATGGGGAAGAACTTCTTGTCGTCGGCGATGACGGTCAGGCCGAGCCCCTTGATCCGCCCGTCGGTGGTGGTGACCATGCCGAAGGTGCAGGGGTCGCGCTTGGAGATGCTGTTGTAGATCGCGCCCTCGGCCAGAGTCGCGAGGTCGGCCTTGGCGACGGTGAAGCCGTAGGCCTTCTGCAGGCCGGGGAACCCGTCGCTGCGGGCGGCGAACTCACTCGCCACGCACATGGAGGCCTTGGCCGGGTCGGTGTCCACGAGCTTGGCGTAGTCGGACAGGGTCGTGACGCCGAGTTCCTGTGCGGCGGCGGTCTTGGCGGCGATGGCGTAGGTGTTGTTGGCCGTCGTCGGTGCGAGCCACTTGACGTGGTTCTGGCTCAGGTCCTGCTGGGCGACGGCCTGGTACTGCTTGGCGGAGTCCGGGATCGGCTTGGTCTGCTTGAGGTAGTTGGTCCAGGCCGTCCCGGTGTACTCCCAGTACATGTCGATGCTGCCCGAGGTCAGCGCGGCGCGGGTGGTGTTGCTGCCCTGGAGTCCGCACTTCTCCTTGACGGTCGCGCCGGTCGAGCGCAGGGCGAGGCTGGTGATCCCGCAGAGGACGAGCTGCTCGGTGAACTCCTTGGACCCGACGGTGAAGGTGGCGCCCTTCAGCGCGCCGTCCTTGGCGAGGGTGCCGGGCTGGGCGTCGGTGGTGCCCGAGCTGAAGCACCCCGCGGTCATGGCGGCGAGGGAGAGGGAGAGGGCGGCGGCGGCGACGGTCAGGGGGCGGCGGCGGGAGGGCAAGCTCATGATCGTTCTCCTCGGGGTGGGTGGCGGTCAGAGCCCGCGCGGGCGCAGGACCCGCTCGACGAGGCCGATGAGCCAGTCGGCGGCCAGCGCGAGCACGGCGGTCAGGACACTGCCGGTGAGCAGGATCGGGGTGCGGTTGAGCGCGATCCCGGTGTTGATGAGATCGCCCAGCCCGCCGGCGTTGGTGAACGCGGCCAGCGCCGCGGTCCCCACGTTGAGGATCACCGCGACCCGGACGCTGGCGAGGATCACCGGAACCGCCAGCGGCAGTTCGATGCGGAACAGCACGGCCGTCTTGGTCAGTCCCAGGCCGCGGCCGGCGTCGATGTACGCGGGATCGACCCCCCGCAGGCCGACCATGGTGTTGCGCAGTACGGGGAGCGCCGACACGAGGATGAGCGCGATCACCGCCTTCTGGAACCCGATCCCGACCGTGACCGCGAGGATCACCAGGACCCCGATGGACGGGACGGCCTGGCCGATGTTGGCGACCGCCAGCACCGGCGGGCTCAGCCAGCGTGACCAGGGCCGGGTGAGCAGCACCCCGAGCGGGATCGCCACCGCGAGCACCAGGCCGGTGGACACCGCGACGAGCTGGATGTGCTCGATGAAGCGATCCGTGATCACCTGCCGGTTGATCGACCGGCGTTCGATGACGTCCAGGTCCTGCCCGCGCAGGTAGAGGAACAGGGCCCCGCAGGCCACGAGGAGGATCGCCGGTGTCGCCAGGGTGCCCGCCGCGGAGTACCAGGCGGGCGCGGCGGCCGGCGTTCCCTTCTCCGATGTCCGCTCGTCGAGCATGGTGACCACGCTCATCGCGGGCCGCCGTTCCGCCGGTCCGGGGCTTCGGCGGGCGACGCCCCGGCGGCGCCGTCGGGGATGCCCTGCACGATGGCCGACCAGGAGAGCGCGCCGACGGGCCGTCCGCTCTCGTCGAGGACGGTCGCGCCGTCATCGCCGGCACGCAGCATCGCGTCGAGCGCCTCGTACAGGGTCTGGTCCACCCGTACCGTGGCGGAGTGGCCGGCACCCTTGTCGGCACCGTCGGCACCGTCGGCACCGGTACCGCCGTGGACGGCCCGCACGGGTTCGAGGTCGATCGAACCGACCGGCACCAGGCGCAGCCGGCGCATCGCGGCACCGGAACCGACGAAGGACGTGACGAACGCGTCGGCCGGCCTGGCCAGGATCTCGGCGGGCGTGTCGTACTGGACGAGCCGCGCCTGCGGGCCCAGGATCGCGATGCGGTCGCCGAGCTTGAGCGCTTCGGAGAGATCGTGGGTGACCAGCACGATGGTCTTGCCGATCTGGGCCTGGAGGTCCAGGAACGCGTCCTGCAGCCGTTCGCGCGTGATCGGGTCGATCGCGCCGAACGGTTCGTCCATGAGCATCGCGGGCGGGTCGGCGGCCAGGGCGCGGGCGACCCCCACTCGCTGCTGCTCCCCGCCCGAGAGCTCCTTGGGATGGCGGCGGCGGTACGTCGCGGGTTCGAGGCCGACCATGTCGAGAAGCTCGTCGACGCGGGACCGGATGCGCTTCTTGTCCCACCCGAGGGTCCGGGGGATGAGGCCGATATTGTCCGCGATCGTCATGTGGGGGAACAGGCCGACCTGCTGGATGACGTAGCCGATCCGGCGGCGCAGCTGGGCGGGGTCGGCCTGGGTGACGTCCTCGCCGTTGAGGTAGATCCGGCCCGAACTCGGCTCGATCAAGCGGTTGATCAGGCGGAGGGTGGTGGTCTTGCCGCAGCCGGAGGGCCCCAGCAGGACCACGATCTCGCCTTCGCGCACGCTGAGCGACAGGTCGGAGACCGCGGGCGCGGACTGGCCGGGGTAGCGCTTGCCGACCCCGTCCAGCCGGATCATCACCCCGGCCGGCGAAGCGGTGGCGTCAGGCTCGGTCATCGGATTCCTCGCGAGATGGTGAGGCGGGACAGGGCGACGAAGAGAAGGTCCAGCACGAGCGCCAGCAGGGCGACGCCGAGCGTTCCGGCGAGCGTGTCGTTGAGCGCGTTCGCCCCGCCGATCCGGGCCAGCCCGATGAAGATGAGCTCGCCCAGACCCGGACCGGCGACGGCGGCGGCGATCGCCGCGATCGCGACGGTCATGATCGTGGCGACCCGCACGCCGGTGAGCACGATCGGCCACGCCAGCGGCAGCCGGATCCGGACCAGGCGGCTCAGCCGGCTCAGGCCCATGCCGCGGGCCGCCTCCTCGACCGCGCCGGGCACCGACTCCAGGCCGGTGATGGTGTTGCGCAGGATCGGGAAGACCGCGTACAGCACCAGGGCGGCGATCGTGGGCGCCAGGCCCAGCCCGAACAACGGAATGAGCAGGCCGAACAGCGCGAGCGAGGGAATGGTGAGCATCGTGCCGGTCAGCCCCAGGGCCAGCCGGCTCGCCAGCGGATGGCCTTCGACGGCGATCCCGATCCCGATCCCGAGCACGGTCGCGATGCCGATCGCGATCAGGACGACCTGCGCGTGCTCGAACATCATCTGGGCGATCGTGGGCCAGCGGTCGGAGAGATACTCGGGGAAGCTCATCGGGAGCTCTCGTCTGCCATGGCCATGAGCTTGCCCGTATGGTGATCAATACCGCAAGCAGGGTGTAATCGGGTGAGACCGAATCGTTCGGTATCCCGGCCGTGGTTCGGCGGGCCCGTGGTTCAGCGGGACAGGTGGCGGGAGATCACCAGGCGCTGGATCTGGTTGGTGCCCTCGAAGATCTGCATGACCTTGGCCTCGCGCATGAAGCGCTCCACCGGGAAGTCGCGCGTGTAGCCGGCACCGCCCAGGACCTGGACGGCGTCGGTGGTGACCTTCATGGCGTTGTCGGTGGCGATCAGCTTGGCCACCGACGCCTCCCGCCCGTACGGACGGCCCGCGTCCTTGAGCCGCGCCGCCGACAGGTAGGTCGCGCGGGCCGAGTCGACCGCGGCGGCCATGTCCGCCAGCACGAACGCCAGCCCCTGGTGGTCGATGATCGCCTTGCCGAACGCCTCGCGCTCCTTGGCGTACGCGACGGCGTGGTCGAGCGCCGACTGCGCGAGCCCGGTCGCGACCGACGCGATGCCGAGCCGTCCCGCGTCCAGCCCGGCCAGGGCGATCGTCAGGCCCTGGCCCTCCTGGCCGATGAGGTTCCCGGCCGGGATCCGTACGCCCTCCAGCCGTACGGTCGCGGTCGTCGAGCCCATCAGGCCCATCTTGTCCTCGGGCTGATCGAACTCCAGGCCCGGAGTCCCCGCCGGTACGTGGAAGCACGAGATGCCCCGCGCGCCGTCGTCCGACGTCCGGGCCATCACCGTGTAGAAATCGGCCTTGCCGCCGTGCGTCGTCCACGCCTTGGCGCCGTTCAGGACGTAGGAGTCCCCGTCCCGTACGGCCTTGGCCCGCATCGCCGCCGGGTCGGAGCCCGCGTGGGCCTCCGACAGGCAGTACGCGCCGAGCCGTTCGCCCGAGAGCATGTCGGGCAGCCACGCTGCGCGCTGCTCGTCCGAGCCGTACGCGAACAGCGGGAAGCACGACAGCGCATGCACGCTGACGCCGACCCCGACGCTCGCCCACGCCGTTCCGATCTCCTCCAGGGCCTGCAGATAGATCTCGTACGGCTGGTCGCCGCCGCCGAACTCCTCCGGATACGGCAGCGACAGGAGCCCCGCCCGGCCCAGCGTCGTGAACACCTCGCGCGGGAACGCGCCGGCGCGCTCGGCGTCGTCGACGCGCGGTGCCAGCTCCTTGCCCGCGATCTCGCGGGTGAGCGCGATCAGGTCCTCGGACTCGGAGTTGGGCAGGTGCCGGGTGGCGGGCATGCGGGGCTCCTTTCGCCGGGCGACACGATACGTCCGTCGGCGAGCTTCAGCGGCGCCGGTTCTCCGGCCGGAGCGAGGGGTCGCCGGTCATGTGGCCGATCCCGGCGATGTCCTTGCCGGGCCGGACGACCTCGTCGATCGCGTCGAGGGTGGCGGTGTCGAGCGTGATGTCGGCGGCGCCCAGCAGCCCGTCGAGCTGCTCCATCGTCCTCGGCCCGATGATCGTGGACGTGATCGCGGGATGCGCGTCCACGAAGCCCAGGGCCAGCTGGGTGAGCGAGATCCCGGCCTCGTCGGCGATCTGGACGAGCCGCTCGACGGCGTCGTACCGCACCGGGGTGCTCGGGTCCTCCTCCAGGGCGTGCCCGCGGCGCCGTGCCATCGCGCTGTCGTCGGCGTACCGCGACCCGCTCGGTGCCTCCTGGCCGCGCCGGTACTTGCCGGTCAGCCAGCCACCGGCCAGCGGGCTCCAGGGGATCACGCCCATGTCGTGCCGCTCGCAGGCGGGCAGCACGGCCTTCTCGATCGAACGGGCGAAGATCGAGTACTGCGGCTGCTCGCACACGAACCGCTCGGTGTTGCGGCGCCGCGCGGCCCACTGGGCTTCGACGATCCAGTCCGCCGGGTACGTGGACGATCCCAGATACAGGACCTTGCCCTGCCGGACGAGATCGGTCAGCGCCGAGAGGGTCTCCTCCACATCGGTGTTCCAGTCGTGCCGGTGCACCTGGTAGAGGTCGATGTGGTCGGTGCCGAGGCGCCGCAGGCTGTCCTCGACCGCCTGGACGATCCAGCGCCGCGAGCCGCCGCGCTGGTTGCGCTCCTCGCTCATCGGCGTGAAGCACTTGGTCGCCAGGACGATCTCGTCCCGGCGGTCCTTGATGGCCTTGCCGACGATCTCCTCGCTCTCGCCCCGCGAGTAGACGTCGGCGGTGTCGATGAAGTTGATCCCGGCGTCCAGCGCCCTGCCGATGATCCGGGCACAGTCCTCGTGGTCCGGATTGCCGAGCTTGCCGAACATCATCGAGCCCAGGCACTGGCTGCTGACCTCGACACCGGTACGGGCGAGCTTGCGGTACTGCATCGTTGACGTGCTCCTTCGTTGGCCCGGCTCCACCAGGGCCTCCCGCCGTTCGCGACGGCCGGGGCCCATGACCATGATCCGGCGTTGACTACCCTTCTGGGGTGAACAGTCTGGATTAGTCGTTGAATCTGCTAAGTCGTTAGAACCTGAACGTTCGCTCAGTCACGAGGGGGTCCACTTGCCCGACTCCACCTCCCGCCCCTGGCTCCGGCTCTACAGCCCCGCCCGTCCCGCGTCCCTCGTCCAGGAGCACCGGACGATGACGGAGCTCTTCGAGGCCACCGCGGCGGCGGCCCCCTGGCGCACCGCGCTCCACTACTTCGATGGCGCCCTCACCTACTCCGAGCTGAACGAACGTTCCGACTCCCTCGCGGTCGCCCTCGCCGAGCGGGGCTTCGCCCCGGGCGACGCCCTCGCCCTCTATACCCAGAACGACCCCGCCTTCGTGGTCGGCCTCCTCGCCGCCTGGAAGGCCGGCGGCAAGGCCGTCATGGTCAACCCGATGAACAAGGCCCGCGAGCTGGCCCACCTCCTCACCGACTCCGGCGCGACCGCGCTCCTGTGCCTGGACACCCTCTACACCGAGGTCGCGCACGCCGTCCTGCCGGGAACATCGGTGACCACGACCGTCGCGTACTCGGCCCTGGACGGCCAGACCCGCGACGACCCCCGCCTCTTCGACGGCATGGAACGCGCCATCCCCGACGGCACTCTCGACCTCGAACAGGTCTTCACCACATACCGGGGCAAGAAACCCGCCCCCGCCCTCCCCGACGGCGACGACGTGGCGGTCCTCTCGTACACCTCCGGGACGACCGGAGCCCCCAAGGGCGCGATGAACACCCACGCGTCCATGGCGTTCAACTGCCAGACCTACCGCGAGTGGACGGCCCTCACCGAGACCGACCGCATCCTCGGCCTCGCACCGCTGTTCCACATCACCGGCCTGATCGGGCACGTCGGCGCGGCCCTCCTGACGGGCTGCCCGCTGATCCTCGCCCACCGCTTCGAGCCTTCGGTGATGCTGGACGCCATCCGCGAGCACCACCCCACGTTCACGGTCGGCGCCATCACGGCGTTCATCGCCCTCACGTCCCGGCCGGACGTCTCCAAGGACGACTTCGCCTCGTTCCGGATCGTCTACTCCGGCGGCGCCCCGATCGCCCCCGCCGTCCACGACCGTATCCTGGACGACACCGGCGTCGACATCCACAACATCTACGGCCTCACCGAGACGAACTCGCCGACCCACGCCGTACCGATGGGCCGCCGCGCCCCCGTCGACCCCGCCACCGGCTCCCTCTCGGTGGGCGTCCCCGTCTTCGACACCCTGTCCCGCATCGTCGACGACGAGGGCGAGGAGGTACGCCCCGGCACGATCGGCGAGATCGTCACCTCCGGCCCCCAGGTCGTCCCCGGCTACTGGAACGACCCCGTCCCGTTCCCCGGCGGCGAACTCCGTACCGGCGACGTCGGCTTCATGGACCACGAAGGCTGGTTCTACGTCGTCGACCGCAAGAAGGACATGATCAACGCCTCGGGTTACAAGGTCTGGCCCCGCGAGGTCGAGGACGTCCTCCTTGCCCACCCCGACGTCCAGGAGGCCGCCGTCATCGGCGTCCCGGACGACTACCGAGGCGAGACCGTCAAGGCCTTCGTCGTCCTCCGCCCTGGCGCGTCCGCCACGCAAGAGGACCTGATCGAGCACTGCCGCACCCAGATGGCGGCGTACAAGTACCCGCGCTCCATCGAGTTCCTCGACACCCTCCCCAAGACCATCTCAGGCAAGACCCTCCGCCGCGCCCTCCGCCCCCCAGGTTGACTCGTGGCGTGTTCGCCCTTCCCACGTCCAGATGAGGCGAACACGCCACGAGTCAACCGGGTCTGGCGGCTATTCCACGGCCTCGAGTTTCCTCGTACCGGCGTACGAGAGACTCGGCCACGTCGTGCAGGTCGACGATTGGGCGGCGGACACGGGAACCGCTGGAGTCGGTGAAACTGAGGTGTCCTGGTTCCACCCACACGTTCACCTCATCCCTCACCTTCTCTCTCGTTTCCTCCTTGCGGAGACGGATGCTCAGCAGGGATACGGACCTGCCGTGGCGGTAGGTGACGTCCTCGATCCCGCACGAGATCAGCGTGGACGCCAGGTGCCGGGCGGCCAGCATGGGCGGGGCAGTGGTCCGTGCGTCGGGCCATGGGCCGGGCAGGGCGAAGACGGCCCAGACGGCCTTTCCCGGAACGCCGCCCGTGCATAGTCGGGATCGCGACAGGTGCGCCCCCCATCCGTCGGCCACCGCGCCGACGATCCCGATACCCCTGCCGTGCTCGTCGAGCAGACCGTGTGGAGTGGTGTCCGGCCAGGACGACCGGCAGCTGTCGAACACCGACACCACCAGTTGCCGTACCGGCCTGGTCCTGGCCCACACCCAGAGCTCGGGCGGGACGATGGGGGCGGACGGGACGGCGCGGAGTCCGTGATGCAGCGCATTGGTGGCCAGTTCGCTGGCTACCAGGGACGCGTCGTCGACGATGTCACGGCCCAGGCCCATGGTCGTCAGAGCGATCTGGACCAGCGATCGGCCGATCGAGGCACAGCCGGCATCGGCGGGCAGCCGCCACGCACACATACCGCCCTTCGCGATATCGGCGACATGGCCGTCGATTACATGTCCGGGCTGCACTTTCTGTTCCATTTTGTACGCTCCCTCGCAGGTCAGAGGTTCCTTTCTTTGCGTCACAGAGTGCGTCGCCCGGCCTACTCTTTGCAGAGTTCTTCGCAACTCCTGCAACTCACGGAAAGTCGGAGGCAAGGATGAGTCACAAGCCGTCACCGGACCCGAAGTCCTCGATGTGGGGCCTCATCGCCTACTACCTGCGGTTCTGCCGTCTACAGCGCAACCTCACGGGCGACCTGATGGGCGAGATCCTGAGCTGCTCGAAGTCCACAGTTTCCCGACTGGAGACCGGCGCCCTGCAGTTGGAAGCGGCTCAGGCTATGGCCATCGATCGGCACTGGAATACGGGTGGGATATTTTCCATACTTGTCTGGTATGCCACACTTGGTCACGATCCGAACTGGTTCTGCCAGTACCTCGGCCTGGAGGAACGGGCTTCGCTCATCAAGGTCTGGGAGGCAAATCTGGTCCCCGGACTTCTGCAGACCCCCGAATATGCCAGGGCCGGTCTCTCCACGGGCATCGTCGACGATGTAGAGGCGGCCGTCGAAAAGCGCTTGGCGCGACAGGCGATACTGGAGCGTGCGCAACCGCCGATGATGTTGTTCCTTTTGTCGCAGAGCCTGCTTGAGCTTCCATGTGGCGGGGTGCGGGTAATGAAGGAGCAACTCGCCCATATTGGTGAAATATCACACCACTCCAGCATTGGCGTGCGAGTAGTCCCCAAGTCAGTAGGACACCACCCGGGGCTGGATGGAGCCTTCATGATGATGGCGCTGGCCGAGCCGCACATGGTTGTGGCTTATGTAGAAGCACCGGGCGGAGGGAGGCTCGTCTCGGGAGCCACCGAAGTAGCCGCCTATACGCTACGTTATGACCAGATAGGGCAGCATGCACTGCCCGAAGGGCTATCGCGAGATTTGATCAAGAGGATCATGGAGGACATGTAGTGAGTCCCGTATGGCGCAAGAGTCGCAGGAGTACCAACCAGGGCGGGGCGTGTATCGAGGTTGCCGCGCTCTCCCGTGCCGTAGGCGTCCGTGACAGCAAGAACCCTGACGGCGGCCACTTGGCCCTCACGCCCGACCGATTCGCAGCACTTCTTTGGCGGATCAAGGACAATTCTCTAGAGTTGTAGCGGTAGCCCGTGCCGTCAGGGAATGCAGGAGTGTCTCCTTGGTCCCTTGGGCGGTGTATACGGCTTTCCCTGTGCCGGTCGCCCATCGTGGCGACGATGACACCGTGGTGAACGCGGGCAAGGAACAGGTTGCCGTGGGTCGGCAGACTGCACACCCCTGGCAGGGGCGGCCTGCACCACCAGCGCCCCGGATCTGGCGGCCGGAGGGGTCCATCGATCGTCGATGTGCCAGCGGCGAAGATGATCAGTAGCTTGGGGCCGTGATCAATGGTGAACGGGTGCTCGCCGACCGGTACGTCCTGTCGGATCGTCTCGGCAGTGGCGGCATGGGAACCGTGTGGCGCGCGGCGGACCGGCTCCTGAACCGCACCGTCGCCGTGAAGGAGATGCATCTCCGGGCCACCGGCGAGCAACTTGCCAAACACGCGGCCCGGGCGCACCGGGAGGCGCATGCCATCGCCCGGATATCTCATCCGAACGTCGTCAACATCTACGACCTCGTGAACGAGAACGAGCGGTTGTGGCTGGTGATGGAGTTCGTGGACGGGCCCTCGCTGAAGGAACACGTCGCCGCCGCCGGCCCGATGAGCCCCTCCGACGTCGCCGGGATCGGTCTGCAACTTCTCGCCGCACTGGAGGCCGTGCACGCCGCCGGTGCACTGCACAGGGACATCAAACCGGGCAATGTCCTGCTGCGCCCCGACGGCAGGGTGGTGCTCTGCGACTTCGGTATCGCGGCCTTGACCGGAACCGACTCGCTCACCGCGACCGGCGCGGTGGTGGGTTCCTTCGGGTACTTCGGCCCGGAAAGGCTGACCGAGCAGCCGGAGGGACCGCCCAGCGACCTGTTCTCCCTCGGCGTCACGTTGTGCGTGCTCCTGTCCGGCCGTTCCCCGTTCGCTCGCCCGAGCACCGCCGGCATGCTGCATGCCGTCGTCCGGGAGGAACCGGAGATCCCGGCCGCCGCGGGGCCGCTGCGCCCCGTACTCGAGGCGCTGCTGCGGAAGCAGCCGGCCGATCGTCCTTCCGTCGCGGAGACGAGCGATGTCCTGCGGTCCCTCACCACGACGGCGCCGGCCGCGTACGCCGTTCCCACGGGGGCGGGGGAGATCGGTGCAGTTCCGCGGCGGAGCCACCGCCGTCTCGTTCTGGCCGCGCTGTCGGCCGTTCTCCTGCTCGCGGTCGTCGCCACCGCGGGCGTGCTGGCGACCCGCTCGGGGAACGACGGCGACGCGGCGGGCGCGGTGAGTCCGCCGCCACCATCGGCGAGTCCCGGCTCCACGGGCCCGACGGGCCCGACGCCCATCGACGCGGTCATGCCCGTTCCGGACGACCCGGACCTCAACGCTCCGAGCGGTTACTGGTTGTTCTCCGGCGGCCAGTACGTCCGAGCCCGTATCTCGGCCTCGGGCTACCCGGTCCGGCAGGGCCTGCCGGCCGCATCGCCATTGCGAGCTTGGGGCGGCGCGTTCGAGAGCCTGCCCGGGTTCCGGGACAGGATCGACGCGACGCTCCGCGTTCCCGGCTCTCGAAACGAGTACTGGGTCTTCTCGGGGAACCGGTACCTCAGAATGCGGGCCCCCGGCGCCGGTGCGGCGTCCGGTGGCGCGCTGGTGGCGGGTCCGAGGCCGCTCAGCGACTGGGAGAGCGTCTTCGGAGACCTGCCGGACGACGGCATCGATGCCGTGATGCGGACCCCGGACGACCCGGAGCAGTACTGGGTGTTCGCGGGCGACCAGTACGTCCGTACCTCGCTGGACGGCGAGGGACCCGGCGGCAGCGTCACCTACGGTCCGTCGGGGCTCGGCGGGTGGGCCGGCACCCTGGAGAAGTTCTCGGGATCGCAGCAGGGGATCGACGACGCGATTCCCGTACCGGGCACCCGGAACGACTACTGGATCTTCTTCGGTACGCAGTACATGAAGATCCGGGTCACCGATGTCGCGTACGACGACACGGTGGTCGAAGGCCCCAAGCTCCTGCTCGACTGGACCGCCCTCCGCTGACCGGGCCCGCGGTCGGCCGGGGCGGCGGGGAAGCGGGGGCTCGTCGGCATTGGATGGCGATCGGCGCTGCCGATCCACCTGGGTTGCGCTGAACGGGACCAAACCGTCTCGCCAGGATGTGTCGATCCCCGCCCATCCCGTTCGTAGAGGGGGTAGGGACGGAGATCAGGGCACCGTCTCGCCAACCGAGGAGGTTCATCATGCGCGGAGACTCCACCAGCCCCCACGAGCCCGGTGTTTCGGTGATCGCCGACGCGGCCAAGCCCCCGGTCGCCGACCGGGCCGCGTTCCAGAGCGAGCTGGACCGGCTTCGGATCCGGGAAAAGGCCCACACCCGCGAGGGCGATGCGATCGCCGCCGCCCGGCGCCGCCTCCCGATGGTCGAAGTCGATCCGCGGACTCCGCTGACCGGAGCGGACGGGCCGGTGCCGTTGATCGACGTCTTCGGCGGCCGGTCCCAGTTGATCGCCTACTTCCACATGTGGCACACCGGCAGGCCTGCCGCGGAGCAGTGCGAGGGCTGCACCTTCAACACGTCCCACATCAACGAGCTGGCCTACCTGCACTCGCGCGACGTCAGCTACGCGGTCTTCGCTGAGGGGCCGTACGAGGAGAGCTCGCGGTATCGCGAATTTATGGGCTATACCGCTCCCTGGTACTCGGTACCGCAGGACTCCGTGGACCGGCTGGTCGCGGACCGGTACTTCGGCATCCTGGCCTGCTATCTCCGGGACGGTGACCAGGTCTACGAGACCTACTGGACCTCCGGGCGCGGCAACGAGGCGATGGCTCCGTCGTACGGGCTGCTGGATCGGACCGTCTACGGCCGGCAGGAGTTCTGGGAGGACTCGCCGGCGGGCTGGCCGCAGCGCTGGGGTTCCAAAGGGGGCCAGTTCCGGCTGGACGATGGCCGTCCGATGGCCCAGGGGCCGCGGATCCAGGCCGGGCGCGACGACGACCTCGGCCCGATGCCGGACGGATGGACCGCGTGTTCCTGCTCACTGCACACGGGACCACCTGCCGGGGCGGCGACCTGAGCGCTGGACGTCTCTTCCGGGCATCGTCGAGCCGCTCGTTGCGGGATCGGGACGCGAAGGCGGGCTGGATCGTCGCCTGAATGGTGAAGGGCCGCCCCGGTCTTGGAGCGGCCCTTCGGTACAGGGGCGGGTCATGCGTCGATGGGTTCCCGGACCGGTGCCGGTACGGGCTTGGGGGTACGCATCGTGGCCAGGGCGAGTCCGGCTCCGGCGAGCGCGACGATCGCCGCGCCGATGAAGGCGGCCTGGAATCCGTTGGTGAGGCTGGGCAGGTTACCGAGCTTGTCCGCTCCGTTCGAGGTGGCGATGGCGGTCATGACGGCCAGGCCGATGGCCGAGCCGATCTGGTACGTGGTGTTGACGATGCCGGAGGCCAGCCCGCCCTGCTCGGGTGCCACGGCGCCGATCGCGGCCATGGTGGCCGGGATGAAGACCAGCGCCATGCCGACCGCCGAGATCAGCGAGCCGGGGAGCACGTCGGTGACGAACGATCCGCCGGGGCTGACGGTGGACAGGATGCCCAGGCCGGCGGCCAGGACGACGAGCCCGGTGACGATGAGCGGCTTGGTGCCGTACCGGCCGATGAGCCGTCCGGTGATACCGACCATCAGCAGCATCATCAGTGCGGTCATGGGCACGAGGGCCGCGCCGCTCGGGAACGCCCCGTACCCGAGGACCTGCTGCAGGTAGAGGTTGAGGAAGTACCACATCGGGATCCACGCGGCGCCCAGCAGTGTCATCGCCACGTTGGCGGCGGCGAGGTTGGGGGTGCGCCACACCGACAGCGGCATCAGGGGGTTGCGGACGAGGCGCTGCAGTCCGACGAAGACGACCAGGAGCACGGCGGCCCCGGCCAGCTGCAGCAGGGTGGCGGCCGAGCCCCAGCCGCGCTCGGGGGCCTGG
The DNA here is from genome assembly GCF_044326315.1 of Actinomadura sp. 9N407. NCBI lineage: Bacteria > Bacillati > Actinomycetota > Actinomycetes > Streptosporangiales > Thermomonosporaceae > Actinomadura > Actinomadura sp. 9N407. The sequence goes on from NZ_JBIRAW010000031.1 coordinate 101,888, forward strand.
ACGATCGCGTAGACGGCCAGGGCGAGCCCGCCGGTGACGGCGAGTGCGCCGAAGACGTCCAGTCCGGTACGGCGTCCGGGTACCGACGGCAGGACGGCGGGGACGAGCGCCAGGGTGAGCAGGCCGATCGGGATGTAGATGATGAACACCCATGGCCAGCTCAGCCATTCGGTGATGACGCCGCCGAGGAAGACGCCTGCCGTACCGCCTGCCGGGGCGGCCGCGCCGTAGAAGGCGAGGGCCTTGGCCATCTCCTTGGGCTGTCCGGAGAACAGGACCATGAGCAGGGTCATGGCGGCGGGTGCGATCAGCGCCGAGCCGACGCCCTGGATGGCGCGTCCGGCGATCTCGGTGCCGGCGTTCCCGGCGGCGGCGGCGACGATCGAGCCGCCGATGAGGACGACCCATCCGGCGGCGAACACGCGCCGCGCGCCGAGGATGTCCGACAGCTTGCCGCCGAGCAGGAGCAGCCCGCCGAGGGCGACGACGTAGGCGTTGAAGACCCATTGCAGGCCGCCCTGGCTGAAGCCGAGGTCGCGCTGCATCTCGGGAAGGGCCACCCCGATGATCGAGGTGTCCATGATGACCATGAACTGTGCGGTGGCGAGCACGGCCAGTGCCCACCAGCGCCTGGGGTCGGGAGACATGGAAGGACCGCCCATCATTGTGGAACCGATACCCCTGGGGGGTGTGTGTCAGGGAACGTAGCACACGCGTAGGGGGTAGGGGTATCCATGGGCTCTGGAAGATCCGGGCTCTTGGAAGATCCGGGTCCTCAGAGGATCCGGGGCGCTCGGAGGATCCGGGCCTCAGAGGATCTGGGTGACCTTGTAGGCGATCCCGCCTTCGATCAGGTAGCCCGATGCCACGCAGACGATGTCGTTCAGCCACGCGTACTGCTTCGCCCCCGTCTCGAAGAGCGGGGTCGTGCGGAAGTAGTAGCGGGCGGGGTCGATCCGGTGCCTCGTCGCAGGGTCGGCCATGTCGGTACGCAGGTCGGGCGGGGTGATGAAGCGGCCGCCGTACGCCATGTGCACCAGGGCGGCGTCGTGTGTTCGCAGCGTCAGCCGTACATCGAGCACCATCGCCCCGTCGGGACGGAACAGCGCCCAGTCGCCACCGCCCGCGAGCACCTCGCCGTGCAGTTCAGGGCCGTCGAACGATCCGCCGACGGCACCGAACAGCACCCGCTGGCCGTACGGACCCTTGCCGATGTTCAGGGGCGGGTTCAGATCGACGACCATGTCGAAGAGGTGCGCCGTCTCGATGTCGCCGACGGCCCGTACCCGTGCGTCCGGTGTCATGACTCCTCGCTTCCGAAGATCCTTCGCCGGACCGTGTCCGTCGAGACGCCCGTCTGGGCGCAGAGTTCCGACAGGTCGAAGAAGAACCGCTCGCCGGCGATCAGTCCGTCCTCGAACGTGAACCGGATGAACACCGGCAACTCGGCACGCCTGCCGTTGGGGACGACACCGAACCGCTCACCGGTCATGGTCATCCGTACCGTTCCCCAGCAGGCCAGCGTGTGACCGTCGCTCGCGTGACCGTCCAGAACGACGTCGTAGTCCGGAAAGGACGCGAAGAACCGGGTCAGGGCCTTCTCGTTCTCGGCCGGGCCTCGCGCCGTCGTCCCGAAGGCCGGGGTCTCGAGCCGCATGTCCGGATGGAGCAGCTTCATCGCCGCGGGTACGTCCTGCCGGCTCTTGGCGATGGCCAGTGCCTGCGCCAGCTCGTACATCCGATGGCCGTCCATGTGCGCTCCTTGCCTGTGCGCTCGTTGCCTATGCGCTCCTTGGAAAGAGCGCCGCCCGATCGTCTCGAACTAAACGTACGACCGGTCGTACGTTCAATGCAATGGATATGGCAGGATGGCGCCGATGAGTGAGCTTGCAGGGCAGTCGGCGGTATCCGACCGCCGCCTGCTGCGCGGGGCGCGGACCAGGCGGGCCGTCGCCCGCCATGCCGTCGACGTCGCGTCCCTCGAAGGGCTCGCCGGGCTCAGCCTCGGCCGGCTGGCCACCGATCTCGGGCTGAGCAAGAGCGGTATCCAGACGCTCTTCGGTACGAAGGAGAACCTGCAGCTCGCGGCCGTCGAATCGGCGCGCGAGCAGTTCGCCGAGGCGGTGATCGGTCCAGCCGAGGCCGCGCCTCGGGGCGCCGCGCGGCTGCGGGCGCTGACGGAACGCTGGATCGACTACGCCGAAGCACCGCTGTTCCCCGGCGGGTGCTTCTGGTCAGCGAATCTCGCCGACTTCGACAGCCGCCCGGGGCAGGTACGCGACCTGCTGTTCCGGCACCATCAGGACTGGCTCGGGCTGATCGCCGGTGAGCTGCGGCAGGCCGCGGACGCGGGCGAGATCGCCGACCTGGACGCCGATCTCACGGCTTTCCAGATCGACGCGGTGCTCACCGCCGCGAACACCGCGCTGCGCCTCGGCGACACCAGCGCCGTGGACAAGGTCCGTCGCGTGGTCGACGGATTCCTCACGCCCTGAACGACGAAAACGGCCGGCGGAGGACCGCCGGCCGTGTGCTCGCGAATGTCTGGGTCAGGGCTTCCGGCCCACGCCCCCGGTCATGAACCGCACGTCGATGGTGCTGGCGTCCAGAACCGGTGTGTCCGGCCGCCACAAGGGAAGCGGGACCAGGCCGGGCGACAGGACGTCGAGCCCGTCGAAGAAGGCGGCCAACTCGCCGGGCGTACGGACCCGTCCGGTACCGAGTTGCTCCAGCAACTGCCGTTCCAGGTCCATCGACTCGGGCGCGTCGCCGAGGCGGGTGAAGTTGGTGATGAAGAAGAACGATCCGCTGGGCACGGCGTCGCGCAGCACTTCGACGATGCGGCCGGGGTTCTCGTCGTCGGCCAGATGGTGCAGGATCCCGACGAGCATCACGCAGACGGGCCGGGTGAAATCGATGCGGGCCTGGACGTCGGGGTGGTCGAGCACCGCCCGAGGTTCGCGGATGTCGGCGGTGACCACGGTGGTGTTGGCGGTGCCGGCCAGGATGGCGTGGCCGTGCGCCAGCACGATCGGATCGATGTCGACGTAGACGACGCCGGCGTCGGGATTGACCGCGTGCGCGACCTCGTGGGTGTTGCGGGCGGTGGGCAGGCCCGATCCCAGGTCGAGGAACTGGGTGATCCCCTCCTCGGCGGCCAGGTACCGGACGACGCGCTGCAGCATGGCGCGGTTGTGCAGCGCGATGTCGCGCAGCTCAGGCATGATCTTCAGGCTCGCCTCGGCGACCTGCCGGTCGATGGCGAAGTGGTCCTTGCCGTTGAGCATGACGTCGTAGACGCGTGCGGCGGTGGGGACGTCGGTGGGGATGTCGGGGGGCATCTCGGCCATGCGCGCCTCGTTCGGCTGGAACGGATCAGTCCCGGCATCGTAGCCCGGCGATCTTCCCGCAGACCGGCGAGAACCCTTGCGGCACAGGGCGATCGGCGCCTATGGCCGACTGTGCGGAGGACTGCGATCACGCGACGGCCCGGTCAGCTCAGCCCGGTAGGCACAGCCCGGTCAGCGCGGCTCGGCGGCTCCGAGTCGCTGTGGTGCCGGTCGGCCAGGGCGGTGATGCCGGCCGCGGCGGCGGTGGCGAGGTCGGTGACCATCGCGTCGTCGACGGGCAGGTTGAGGATGTACAGGGCGGCCGCGAGGGAGCCGAGCAGCAGCAGGTGGGCCATCGCGGGGTCGACGGGTCCGGCGAGCTCACCGCGGGCCGTGGCGCGTTCGATGATCTCGGCGAAGGCGGTCTGTTCCTCGGCCAGGAAGGTGTCCTGGAACCGGGTGTCCAGTTCGGGATTGACGGCGAGTTCGCTCATCAGGGCCGGTGCCAGGTGCCGGGCCGCCGGAGTGTCCATGCGGACGTGGAACGTGCGGACCAGCGCCAGCAGGTCCCCGTGCAGGGACCCGGTGTCGGCCAACGGGGGCGACTCCTGCTCGTGCATGGTGGCGGCGAACGCCATCTCGGCCTTGGAGGCGTAGCGGCGGTAGATCGCCGCCTTGCCCACCCCGGCACGAGCCGCGACCTGGTCGACGGTCAGCGCCGGGTAGCCGACCTCGTCGATCAGTTCACGGGCGGTCTGCAGGATTTTGTGATCCACGCGACTGTCTCGGGGGCGTCCACCCCGTTGCGTTCTCGCTGCCATACCCGCATGATACGGAACATGAGTACCGAAACTGCAGTTCCGGAACCGACCCGGCCCGACGCCGGCCGCCCCCATCGCCCGATGGAGCCGCACGGCACGGCTCCGCGACCGGAACGGAGAACACGGATGATCAAGTGGGCCGGCTGGATCCTCGCGTTCTCCGGAGCCGCGCACACGATCGCCGCCCTGACGGTGGAGAAGGCCGCGCGCCATGCCGGGACGTGGTTCAGCGGCGGACTGTGGCACGAGGACCTCGCCGAACTGGGCCCGGCGGGCAGCGCCTACTTCTTCAGTGTGGACAGCTTCGGCCCACCGCTCATGCTGGTCGGCCTGATCGTGCTTTGGCTGGACCGCCGCGGCATCACACCACCGGCGTTCATCGCGTGGATCCTGGGGATCTGGACCGTGGTCGACGCCGTGGTCCTCCCGTTCGCGCCCTGGCCGCTGGGCGTGCTCGCGGTCGTCCTGCTGCTGGTCGGAGCCCGCCGCGCCGCCCACCGCGACGACCCCGCGTCCCAGGCTGGACCTCCACGATGAATTCAGGCGCATTCTCAATTCCCGGACCAGGCCGACGAGACGCGACTTCCTCGGCCTGTCCGAGGCGGACGCGAATCTTCGGCCCTTCTTCGCTCGCCGACACCATGCCCCCGGCATGCGCGGAAAGTGAAAGCAGGTCCAGCCCCGTCAACCCGTCCGTTGGTGGTTGCATGCGGTCGCCCGTTGCGGCGCCTGTGGCTCTGATTCCTCGTGGCGGCTAGGATCATTGCTACGGCAGGACCGGCGGGCAGAGGGGTTGGGCTCAGGTATGCCGCTGTATTTGATGATCCTTCTTGGGGTGCTTGGAATAGGGGCAGCAGGTTTCTCCTACTACCGGACCCGTTCAGGCCGGTCGGATGTTGACGAGGTGTTCGACGGATTCAGCACAGGGGGCCGCACGCCCGCGCGCAAGAATCCAAAGAATCCCGATGACCCCGACCCCTACGGCGACATCGAGTCCTTCAGGCGCTGACGCGGCGAAGGCCGGGCCTTACGTTCGGCGATGGCCTCGAACCTGGCAGGGGAAACGAGCGTGGGATCCCCGTTCGTAGGGGACCCACCCGCGTGCCGTGCCGAAGCCTCATGGGGACAGGCGGTCTCGGGCTGACGCTGGTTCATCGCTGCTCCACCTTCGGTGTGCGATGTTCCAGCAGGTCGTGACAGGTGCGAGCCCCGGCCGGGCACGCAACAGATAGGGGACCCGCCCCCCGTCCCCCGGTCGGGTGTGCATCGCGGGGACGTTTCGGTTGGTGATCGGCAATTAGGCTGTCGGAGTGGCTGGTGAACGAACTCCCAGGGTGAAGCCCGTTCCGGTTGCGGAATGTAACGATGCCTGGGAGTTCCTCGATCAGGTTCGTGCCCGTCCCGGGATGTGGGTGCGCGGCGGGTCGCTGCGTGAGCTGGAGGTCATGCTGTGCGGGTATGGCGTCGCGCTGCTGGTGCATGGGATCGGAGAGGATTTCGCGTTCGGGCCCCGTGGCCGGTTCTCCGACTGGCTGAATGAGCGGTTCGGCTGGTCACTGGTGCTGGGCTGGGCCGCAGCGATCGAAGCGCATGCGGATGGAGAGCCTGCCTTGGAGATGTTCTTCCGCCTTGTCGAGGACTTCCGCCTCACTGCTCCTGGCTTGACCGTCTCGTAAGAGCCATCGCGTGACGGCGAGACCTACGAGGCCACCGGCGACGATGTGGACCGACCGCGCACCTGATCCCAGGCCAGCCGGACGCCCGCCCTGGGCCCGCGTGGCGCGGAGGCGATACAGGCGGTGCCGTCAGACCCGCCCGGTTGCGTGGGGATCGCCCCCGGGTCGGCCACAGGGCCTCGACCCACAAGATGCCCGCCCCAGTTCACTCCCAGTCGACTACGAACAGCGGCGGAGGACGGAATGACCGTACGGCTGTGACTGAGCACTTCAGTTGGCGAGCGTGGCTTCCCTCCGAGGGGGGCTCGCTGAGCCGATGTCCTGTCGCACTAGAGCCGGCGGATTCTCAGTCGTTCTCATTCGTGGTGTCAGATTCTCGTTGCGGCGCGTGCTGAGCGAACGAGACTTCCGCGAAAGCCAGATCGGTTGAGAACACCGGTTCGCGGCGACCTCAAACCATCTGGCACCACAGCAGGTCAGGGGTTCGCCACCGGACAGGCTCAATGCGACAGGACACGTCAGGCGGGTCACCCCTTTGGGCGGTTGAGGGGTAGCGCGAACCGTCCGGGATCAGTGTGCTGACACCGTGGCCCGCTCGGCTACTGTTCGCCGACTTTGAGTCCTCGGTGCACAGCATCGTGGCCCAGCCGCTCCTGCTGCCGTGCACGCCGCGCACGCCGCGTCATGACGATTGCGGGGATACCGAGCGCCAGCAGCACCGGGATCGCGGCGGTGATCCCGAACCCCGGGTCACTTCTTCGCCGGGTCCCACGCGCCGGCGTTGAAGCTGCGCAGGAGGACGATCAGCGCGGCCCCGAGCCGCCAGTCCACACCGGGTGCGTGTACGTGCAGTTTGTCGCCCTTGGATCTGAACTCCAGCGGGACCTGCCCGTTCGCGCGCCACCGGATGCGCCGGGGTGCGCGTGCGAAGCCGCCCTCGTTGCCAGGGACGCTGTCGAAGACGCTGATCACGAGGACCACCGTCATCAGGGGCAGCAGGAGCCACCACATCCACCACCATACGATCCTCCCCTTGAAGCCGACCGCTGCGGAGCCGCCGGGCTGGTGCACGGTCCAGCGGGTGCGCAGGCCCCTGCCGCGGAGCGTCTTCTCGCGCATGAGCGTGCCGATGACCTCGCCGTGCGCGCCGAGCACCTGAAACCTCGCGACGCCGCCGCCGGCCGACGGGGTCACCACGGTGGCCACCCGCTCCCGGCGTTGATCGTCGGCCCACAGGGCGAAGGAACGGGCCCCGCCGCCCCGGGCCGCGAGGTACGCGGACGTGCCTCCCGGCGGCAGTTCGCGCTCCACGTACACCGCCGACGGCGCCGGCCCCGACCCGTCGTAGAAGCTGACCATGTCCGCCACCTTCGCCTGCCCCTGGCCGTCGACTCGTCTCGGCCAGCCGTACATGGTCAGTACGTTGCCGCTCATTCGATGTGCTCCAAGTGGTAGCCGCGTGCGGTCACGTCCAGCGGAGTGGTAGATGAGCAGGTTCCCACGTGATCCTGTTTCTGCAGGTTAAGCGGTGAGCGTGCTCCAACTGCGCCCTGCGCGACAACTACTGGGAGTGCCATCGGCGCGGCGACGAATATGTGGCAGGCCACATCCCAGCCAGGGGCGGCGAGCCGGTCGGCACCGACGTCGACTCCCGGAGCCACGTCGGCCCCTCCGGGACACATGTCGGCATGGTCTTGGCCCACCCCTGGTCCGAGTTGCTGCAGGGTGCCGAGGAATACCTGCGCCACTGCGTGCAGCGCCCTGGCGTCCACCCCGACGCCAAGCACCGGCTGCAGGCGATCCTTGAGAAGTAGGACGCACAGAGCCCCGCCCGGCCAGGCGCACCTAGGAGGCTTTTGTCCCAACACAGAGCAACCTCGCGCAGCGAACTCATCTCCGCGCCGCGAGCTCGACGCGTACGCCGGGCAGGTGCGGCGCGTCCGCGACGCTGCCGCGGACATGCACGAGCCGTGGTTCTCGCCCACCGTGCCCGCCCACGCCCAGGGCGCCGGCTACCGGGCCGACTGCCCCCGGCTGCCAGATCGAGGCCGCCCTGTCGGCTCTGGCCGCCGACGAGGTCTGCGCCGGGCTTTGCCGTGTCACTCGGGATGCGCTAGCTGAGCAGGATCGGGCTATAGCAGGAGCCCCGATTGTGTACCGTCACCTTGACGCGGACCCTGACCCCCTCGGGCAAGTCCCGGTCCTTCATGTCGGTAGAGGCCTGGCCTTCTGGTGGCTCTGGGAGGTTGAACCTCCAGTTCTCTTCCCAGACATTCGGCTGGTACATGACGTACAGCCGGACCGTGGCCTTGGTGCCTGTCCCGTTGACGCCGCCGAATTTCTCCCCCTTGGCGTTGAAGGCACCTGCCGCGACGGCGTCGGTGTTCTTCCATCGGCGGTTCACCCCGCCGGAGATGCCGCCCGGGTCACCGTCGCTGGAGTCGCTGTTCCTTTCACAGCGCCAACCACTCGCGCCAGACGTCGACTTGCTCTTGGGGGCGACGCCGCTTGAAGCGAGGGTAACCGGCGCGGCGGCGGTTCTGGTGGCGGCCTTGGCCTGGCTGGATACCGACGCCGCGTCGGCAGTCGGCGCAGTGAGCAATGCCGCACCGACCAGCCCCGATAGCAGGCCGACTGTGATCTTCCCCGTGGCGTGCATGTATTCCCTTCCCTTTTGAGTGGCGGGTCCCCTCGGGTCCCCTCAGGAGTGCACACCGACCGACTGTCAGTGCACGGACTCCGATCGTGTTTACGTGGACTTGCGGAGCCCAGTGGGTGAGGCCCCGTAGGCGGCTCGGGATACACCCCGATTCTGGGAGCCGCGGCCGATCCACACGAGGGGCGTTTTAGCCAACGAGGGTCGCTTTCAAGACACTCGACGGAAAGGCACCCCGAGGGGCTCGGGCCTGTTGTGGGCTCCGACGCCCCGACTCCTGGCCGACGAGCGACCGGGAGGTCTGGTCGTCTGTACCGCTTGGGCGTCTGGATCGCCACCACACCCCGTACGGGCACGACCTCGGCCCGGACCGGGTGCTGGTCGGCTGGTCGCCCTGCACCTGCGCCGAAGCCCTCGGCCACCACCGCGGCCACCGCACCCACCAGTGCCTGACCTGCCGCCGCTACCGGATTACCAGCGTGCACTACGCCCCGCCACACCTGGGCGGCGGTCACCCCAACCGGTAAGCGGGCCCATTCTCCTGTGACGGCATAGCGGGCCTGCCGCGCCCGGGTCCGTACGAGTGGTTGCGGCCGTGAGAAGCAGGAACGTTTGTGCATCTTCAACTGTCGTCGGTCGCCTGAGCGTCAGCGGTTCTGAGCGCGGGATGCCAGTGCATCGGTCGCTTCGGCGTCAGCAGTCGGTCGCGACAACGCTCAGTTGGGGCCATCTGAAGCGGCGGGAGATCTACGCCGATGCCTTCGGCCGGTGGCCCAGCTGCTGGACGGAGACCTGTGGGCGCAGGAGAGGCCCGAGGTGCTGACCGCGCTCAACACGGACGCGCTGCTGGCCGATCACACCCACACCCTGGACACCGCCTACCGCAGGTGGGCGACCGCTTGGCGGTCAACACCAAGGTCCGCATCGATGACGACGGCAAGCGCGAGGACCACGACGATCTGTAGCGACCCCTTGCCCGCTGGTCGGCCCAAAGCGTCGCTGGTGCCTGCTCCAGCACTCCTCGTTCGCGGCTGGGGACAGGTCCGTTATCGGCACCCGGACAAGCGTCGGATTGTCGGACCCGGATGGCAGGCTCGATGTCTTCTGTGATGCATACGATGCGTAGGAGGGTTCGTTTGGCCAGTTGGCGTGAGGTCGCCGCTTCGGCGCCGGAGTTCGCTGCCCAGGTACGAGGCGCGTTCGAGGCGCACAAGCACAAGACCTTGGCGACGTTGCGAAAGGACGGTACGCCGCGAGTCAGTGGCATCGAGGCGTACTTCGTCGGGGACGACCTGTGGTTCGGGTCGATGCCCGGCGCGCTGAAGGCCCGAGACCTGCAGCGCGATCCGCGCTTCGCGCTTCACGGGCCGCCGGTCATCCTGAGTGCCGAGGATCCCGCCACGGCGCCAGGTGACGCCAAGGTCACCGGCCGGGCGATGGAGGTCACCGACCCGGAACGGCTTACCGCGATGCTCACCGGGCGAGGACTGGCTCCTGACGCCTTCAGCGACTCCCACTTCTTCGTCGCCGACATCGGTGAGGTCGTCCTCACTCGGATCGAAGGACCGGCCATGGTCATGGATCTTTGGCGGCCTGGCCACGGACTGCGGACTCTCCGCCGCGCTTGACGCACTCGCCTACCACGACCTTCACCGCCACGGACTCCGCGGAGCAACCCAGACGGCGGTCCGCGGTGCGGTCCCGCCCTTGGGTGAGCTGTGGTGAGGGTCAGCCGGCGGCGTGTTCTCGGGCGCGGGTCTGGGCGAGGCGGTAGGGGTCGGTGCCGGTCTCGATGAGGGTGCCGCCGAAGGTGACGCGGTCGACGATAGCGGCGCACAGACGCGGGTCGGTGAAGGTCTTGGCCCAGCCGCTGAAAGCTTCGTTGGAGGCGATGGCCAGGCTGTTCTTCTCCTCGCGCTCGGTCAGAACCTGGAACAGCAGCTCGGCGCCGCGGCGGTCCGGCTCCATGTAGCCCAGTTCGTCGATGCAGAGCAGGTCGACGCGGCCGTAGCGGGTGATGGTCTTGTTGAGCTGCCTGTCGTCGGCGGCCTCGACCAGCTCGTTCACGAGTTTGGTGGCCAGGGTGTATTTGACCCGGTATCCGGCCACGGCCGCTTCGGTGCCCAGCGCGATGAGCAGGTGGGACTTGCCGGTGCCCGAACCGCCGATCAGGCAGAGCGGTTCGCCCTTCTTCACCCATTCGCTGGACTCTACTGCGCTGCGGTGCTGGACTGCTTTTCCCGCCGGATCATCGGCCATTCCATCGATATCCGCCAGACCAGCACCCTGGTCATCGATGCGATGAGCGCGGCGGTCGCGCGACGCAAGCCGACGGCCAATCCACGGTGCTGCATCCACCGGTTGAGTCCGCCCAGTACACGTATGGGCGTTTGGCCGGCGGCTTCGCGAGGCGGGATTGCTCGGCTCGATGGGGACGGTCGGTGATTGTTTCGATAATGCCACGATGGAGTCGTTCTGGGGGACGATGCAGCTCGAACTCCTCGATATCAAAGAATGGCCATAAAGGACTGAACTCGCCGCCGTGATGTTTGAATGTCTCGATCTGGTACAACCCGTTCAGAAGGCATTCCAGCATCGGAATGCTCGGCCCGGTCACCTTCGAGGAGCAGTACCAAACCTCACAGACCGGACACTGACCCATCTCACCCCAGGTGGCCGTGCTACGTAGGGAACCTCACGAGATGGTTTTGCGAGACTGGCGGGGTGGAGTTGACCCCCGATGTCGATTTCAGAAGTTCTCCGCGCGAATGTCAGAAGTCGTCTGCACTGACGTTGGGCCGGCCTATGTGCTTGTGTTGAGGGTGTCGGCGTAGTGCTGGCGGCGTTCGGCGATGAGAGCGGCGACGTTTTCGGCGGTTGCCTCTGGAATCTGGAGTAGGTGGCCCAAGAGGTTGTCTCGCTGCTGGTGACCGGAGCTGCTGACGTGGGCGATCGTGTGGGCTGTTCCGCCACCGGCGAGGAGCAGGCGGTGCGGGATGCCACACCAGGTGTCGAAGCTGGTGACGACGGCATCCCAGAGAAGCCAGACGTCGTCGGGCCGGTGGTGCTCGGCGACCAGGAGCGCTGCGGTCTCGATGCTGTGGCTGAAGCCCCAGCAGTGGCGGTGGAATCGGGCCTCCTGGTCCAGGAGGAAGCAGGCGAAATCATGATCCGCCGGTCCCGGAGTGCGGATGAGCGTGTCCAGGACGTCTCTGCGATCCTTCCACCAGCGATCGAGGGGCAGTCCGGCCTCGTCGTGGTCTGCCTCGAATCGTAGGAGGTCCCAGCGTTCGATGTCCTCCAGCCACCAGGTGAGGCTGAAGGCGCCGTCGGCCGCTTCGCCGTGTCGGACCGCGGTCATGACCGGGGTCCGGGGACGCTGTTGGGTGGGGTGGCGCGGTTCAGGACGCGGTAAACGGTAGCGCGGCCGATGGAGAAGACCTCCATCAGCTCAGCGATGGTGTACTCGCCGGTGGCGTGCATCCGTACAAGTTCGGCCTGCTGGCGGGCGGTGAGTTTGGGCTTGCGGCCCTTGAGCCTGCCGCGGGAGCGGGCGATGGCCATGCCCTCGCGGGTGCGCATCTTCAGCAGGTCGGCCTCGAACTCGGCGAACACGGCCAGCATGTTGAAGAACATCTTCGACATCGGGTCGGCCGGGTCGTAGATGCTGCCGCCGAGCGAGAGGCGGACGCCCCGGGTGACGAGGGCGTCGCCGATATCGCGGGCGTCGGGGACCGGGCGCGCGAGTCGGTCGAGCTTTGGGACGACCATGGTGTCGCCTGCGCGTACGGCGGCCAGGGCCTGGTCGAGGCCGGGCCGCTCTCGGTTGGTGCCGGTCAGTCCCTTGTCGAGGTAGATCCGGTCGGCGGGGACGCCGAGGGCGGTGAGGTCTTGCAAGACGGTCGAGCACCGGGCGTAGCCGATCAGTTCTCCCACCCGCCGATCGTACGGTTTAAGCCCCCTTCTTCGGGCACTTTCGCGGCCCACTTATCTGAGACGGAATTTCCGCAGGTCGAGTCCTCGCGCGAGGAACGATGCCTCATCGAAGGACTGTCAGACTTCTTTGCGGTCAACGTCTTCAGCCCGCACCGCCGAGACCATCTCGGTGCTCTTCTCCAGCAGACTGACGACCGCGCGGTAATTGATCGTCAGGCTCGCCTGGATTCGATCGGCCGCGCGATCGAAGACATTGAGCATCGGCGCCGCCGCCTCATCCGAAGCCTCGAGTTGACGGATGATGTCGATGTCTCCCTTATGAACGAGATCCGCGCTCGCTCAGCGGAACTCGGCAACGAGCGAGACGCGAAGAGTGCCCAGCTCGAAAAGCTACGGGAGAGTCAGCCCGCTGAGCCTGCCCCTGAGCTTCTCGACCTGCTACCGCAAGCAGCCGGTGCCATCCGGCTCGGGGATGTTCCCGAAGACCTTGTGCGGTTGCTGTTCGAGGCCTTCCGCCTGGAGATCCGATACGACCGCCGGACGGACCCAAAGCGCGAAGTGCCAGGTCACTCTCTCAACGGCGGCCATCGAAGCCCAGCAGAGGACCGCTTGTAACGTGCTGGCGGCACAGGGGCCGGGGAGCGATCACGCCCCGGCCGCACCTATCTGTTGTGAGCCCCCGGCCGGATTCGAACCGGCGACCTGCCGCTTACAAGGCGGCTGCTCTGGCCAGCTGAGCTACAGGGGCCTGCCGGCTGTGCGCCGACGGGGCCACAATACCGGTCGCGGGGAGCCGCGTGCCGCCGGATATCGGTGTGCCGGGTGGTGAGGGGACTGGTCGAGTTACTTACCGGTAGGGCATGCTGGGGACGTTTCGCCGGGCGTTCGGGGCGTGCTGTCCCGAGCGTGCCCGAATGTGCCGAGTGACCGGGCCGGGGAAGGGGCCCATGGCACAATGTTGCCTCCCACAACGAGGGGCTGGGCCGCAGTGGAACCGCGCTGGTGTCGGACGGCCGGGAGGAGGTGCGGTGGCGTGTCGGATGCCGGTCGCCGCCGCCCGCATACCGTCAGGTTCGCCGCCACGGCCACGGCGCTGACCCTCGTCGCCGCCCTCGCGGTGCCCGCCGCGCTCGTACCGGACGGCTCGGCGTCCGCCGGCCGGAGCGCGCAGCAGGCCAGGACCGCGCCGGTCGACCAGATCAGGGCCCGCGAGTGGCATCTGGACGCGATGCGCGTTCCGCGCGCGTGGAAGTGGTCCAAGGGCGAGGGCGTCACCGTCGCGGTCCTCGACACCGGCGTCGACCAGCGGCATCCCGACCTGACCGGCCAGGTGACCGACGGGCCCGACCTCACCGGCGGCGGGCGGCGTCCCGGCACCAAGTACTGGGGCCTGCACGGTACGTCGATGGCCAGCATCATCGCCGGGCACGGCAACGGGCCCGGGCAGGAGCGCGGCGTCATCGGGGTCGCCCCCGACAGCCGCATCCTGTCGATCCGGGTGACATGGGAGAACGACGACCCGCAGCGGCAGAACAGCGGGCGGGTGACGCGCAACCGGGACGCGGTCGCGCAGGGCATCCGGTACGCCGTCGACCACGGCGCCCAGATCATCAATATGTCCCTCGGCGGCGGCCGGCTCTTCTACGACGGCAACTCCACCGAGGAGAGCGCGATCCGCTACGCGCTGAACAAGGGCGTGGTGCTGATCGCGTCGGCGGGCAACGACGGGGCCGGGGAGAACCGCAACAACTTCCCCGCCGCCTACCGCGGCGTGATCGCCGTCGGCGCGCTCGACCGGCGGCTGAAGCTCTGGAAGGACAGCAACCGGCGCCCGTACGTCGCCGTCTGCGCCCCCGGCGTCGAGATCGTCAGCGCCGACTCCAGCAACGGGTACGTGATCGGCACCGGGACCAGCCCGTCCTCGGCCATCGTCGCCGGGGTGGCCGCGCTGGTGCGGTCCCGCTACCCCAAACTGACGCCCGACGAGGTCCGCCAGGCCCTGGTGCAGGGTGCTGCCCCGCGCCGCCCGACCGGGTCGTCCACCTGTACGGGGCCGCTCGACGCGGTACGGGCACTCGCGGCGGCCGGCAAGCTCAACCGCGCTGCGGCCGCCCCCAGTGCCCACGCCAGCCGTAAGGCGGCCCCGCCCGCGCCGTACGAGGAGCCGGAGGAGGAGGGCGGCGGGATGCTGTTCACCGCCGTGCTCGGCGGCGGTGGCGTGCTGGTGGCCGTCGGCGTGCTGATGGGCTGGCGGCAGCGCCGCAGGCCCGAGGACGAGTACGACGAGTACGACGACGCCGAGTACGACGAGGTCGGCTACGGGTTGGGTGCCCCGCGCGAGCCGGTCGACGCGATGGCCCACCCCATGCGGCCGGCTCCCTCGGCGCCCCCGATCGCCCCGGTCAACGCCCCCATGTGGCAGAGCAACGACGTCTACTCGGGCCCGCCCGTACCCCAGAACCCCGTGGCACCCCAGAACCCGGTGCAGTCCCAGAACACCGTGCAGTCCCAGAACACCGTGCACCAGAACCCTGTGGTGCTCCCTCCTCCGGTGGCGCCTCAGAACCCGGTGGCGCCGTGGCCACCGCCGCCGGTGGAGCCGCCCCCGCCCGTACAGGGGCAGGGCAGCCCGGCGGGGCACGCGTTCGGCGACCTCAACGGCGGCCCTCCACAGCCGCCTCCCCAGGCGAACGGCAACGCGTACGAAGGCGGGGATCCCAACTTCACCGTCATCGACGACGAGGAGTGGGAGAGGTTCCGTCGGACCGCCCTGGAAGGGACGGTGATGGACGGGGACTACACGGACGGGGACTACGAGGAGAGCCGGCCCGCGCCCCCCGTCCACCCCGGGGAGGACGAGCAATGGCGTTCTCCTCCCGGCGACCCCGACGACTACCGGCCCCCCTGGTGGTGAACGGTCCCGTCCGCTACCCCAGCGGGCGTAGCCGGGGTGTCTCCGGCGGGACGATGACGAGGGCCTGACCCTTCGCCGAGCATCGACTCATCCGCGAAAGAGGAGAGGTCGATGACCATGCTGACGACACTGATGACCCACCCGGGCCCGTGGAACGAGGGCGGCGGCGGCCCGGCCGACGCACCGGCCTGGTGGCCGGTCTTCCCGATCACGTTCGGGCTGTTCTGGCTGGCCGTGGCGGCGGGCGTGTTCTACCTGGTGCGGCGCCGGATGAACCACACCGCGACCGTGACCGCCGCCGCGTCCGATCCGTTCACCCAGGCCAGGACGGTCGTGGCCGAGCGCTTCGCCCGCGGTGAGATCGACGAGGACGAGTACCACGCCCGCCTGTCGGCCCTGCGCTTCGAGTGAACCGGGCACGAGTCAACCGGGGTTACGAGTGATCCGGGGGACCCCCGGGCCAGTCCGCGCAGTCGGCCTGGGCCACCTCGAAGATCTTGTCCACGCCGTCCGGGTCCATCGGGGCCCGGACGGCGGCTTCGGCGAAGCGGGTCAGCAGGCGCGCGAAGTCGGCGCGCTCGGCCGGCGTCCAGTCCGCCATGAGCTCGTCCAGGTAGGCGCGGCGGAACCGGTCGGCGACCTGCTTGACCCGGCGGCCGGCGGCGGTCAGGCCGAGGTTGGCGCGGCGGGCGTCCACCGGGGAGGGGCGGCGGGAGATCAGGCCCGCGTCCAGCGCGTGGCCGACCAGCCGGCTGGCGGTGGACGGGTCGATCTCCAGCCGGTCGGCGACCGCGCCGACGGTGACCTCGGTACGGTCCTCGGCGGTGAGGCCGGCCACGGCGTGCACGACCATCAGGTTGGACAGCTGGAGCGGTCGGCCGTCCGGGCCGGCGTCGGTCTGCGCGCGGATCCGCTTCATCAGATCGGGCTTGGCCCAGATCCGGCGGAGATGGAACAGCGCCAGGGAGACGTCGGCCAGGACCGGGTCGGGTAGCCGGCCGGACGGATCGGGGGACCCCGCGGACGGCGCATCCGCCGGGTCGTTCTCCCTGGTCATTACCGTGATCTCCCGTCGTGGAGGGTGCTCGCCCGGATCGTGGCGCGCTGGACGCATGCATCCTGCATGTTTCAACGGAGGCGGCGCCCGGAGGGTTCCAGCGGCGTGGCGGGGGACCGGGCCGTACGCTTCTGCGAGAGCGTTCGAGAGGGCCTGAGAGAGGGCCTGCGAGGGCCACGGATACGGCCGTGGAGAGGGATGCGGAAGGGGCGCGCGAGGGGCCGCGGAAGGGCTTTGATCGTCCGGAACCGTTCCGTGGGAACCGCCGGACGATGTCGCCGGGGGCGCGTAGCATGGCACCGGCCGAACCCGGACGAGCCGGGATTAGTGACCACAGAGGGGACCTCATGCGCGAGGCTCAAGCCCCCGGTGACGGTCCCCAACAGGACGGAAGCATGGACGATGGCTCAGCCCTGCAACCGGTGACCGAAGAGGGTCGGGACGACGACGGCGCCTTCCCGGCCGACCTCCTGTCCGAGCGTGACCGCCAGATCCTCGCCTTCGAGCGGCAGTGGTGGAAGTACGCCGGAGCCAAGGAACAGGCGATCCGCGAGCTGTTCGAGATGTCGGCGACGCGGTACTACCAGCTGCTCAACACCCTGATCGACAGGCCCGAGGCGCTCGAGCACGACCCGATGCTCGTCAAGCGCCTGCGGCGGATGCGTTCGCAGCGGCAGCGGCAGCGTGCCGCGCGGCGATTCGGCATCCGGCCGTGATGTGACCAAAACTGGTCAGGTGAACCCTCTCGACTCTCTCCAGGCCGCCGGTGCCGACGGCCTCCGCGCGCTCCGCGGCGACCCCTCCGGAGCCGTGCTCGGCTTCGACTTCGACGGCACGCTCGCACCGATCGTCGACGACCCGGCGGCGGCGCGGGCGCACCCCGGCGCGGCACCGGCGCTGGCCCGGCTGGCCCCTCGGGTGGGCGCGCTGGTCATCGTCACCGGCCGGCCCGCCGCCGTCGCCGTCGAGTACGGCGGATTCGAGGGCATCGACGGCCTCGTCGTCCTCGGCCAGTACGGGCTCGAACGCTGGGACTCCGGCGAGCTGACCGTTCCCGAGCCCCCGCCGGGCGTGGCCGAGGCCCGCGCCAAGCTGCCCGAGATCCTGCGGGTGTCGGGTGCCCCCGCCGAGACGTTCATCGAGGACAAAGGCCAGGCCCTGGCCGTGCACACCCGGCGCTGCGCCGAGCCGCAGGTCGCGCTCGAACGGCTGCGCAGCATCCTCGTGGCGCTCGCCGAACGGACCGGCCTGGTGGTCGAGCCCGGACGCTTCGTCCTGGAGCTGCGCCCGCCCGGCATGGACAAGGGCAGGGCGCTGCGCCGCTTCATCGCCGAACGGAATCGGCCCTCGGCGGTCCTGTTCGCCGGGGACGATCTCGGCGACCTGGCGGCGTTCGACGCGGTCGACGAGATGCGGGCCGACGGCGTCCCGGGCATCACGGTGTGCAGCGGTTCCACGGAGGTGACGGCCCTCGCCGAACGGGCCGATCTCATCGTCGACGGTCCCGCCGGTGTGGTGTCCTTCCTGGAGTCGCTGCTCACCACCTGAACGCGACGGCGATGAAGCCGGCGCAGTAATTTGTCGCATCCGGACAAGAGCCGCCGGGCTGTTTGGCGAATCATGCGTTACCACTGGGGTGCGCGCGGGTGAAGAGTTCGGCTGCGCGAGACTGGGCACGATCCGGCGGTGGCGTGAAGGGGGACGTGACGTGGACAGGGAGCCGGGAGACCGGCGTCGGTACGAGGATCCGCAGCGGCGGGAACGGCCGCTCGTCCCACCGGCGCAGAGCGCTCGGCAGTCCGGAGCGCTGGGGGCGCGCGAGACCAGCGGCGTGCAGGTGCGCCTCGGGTCGCGGAACGCGTCCGCACGTGCCAGGCGGAAGCCGCGGGGGCGGCGGACCGGCCTGGTCATGGTGGGTGTCGTGGCCGGGGTGGCCGCGCTGGCGGCGGGCGGGGTGCTGCTGTGGCCGCGCGGCGCGGATCCCGGCGCCGAGGTCGGCCCCCAGACGGCCCCGGGCTCGTCCGCCGAGGTGACCGCGCGGATGCCGCGCAGCGGGAGCGCCATCGACGTCGGTACGGCCGACGGGTCCCAGTACCGGATCGCGGCCGTGAACGGGGGGATCGACGAGGGCGGGGCGACGCCCCAGCAGTCGTCGCCTCCGGCCGGATCGAGGTTCGCCTACATCGAGTACGTGCTGAGCAACCCGTCGAAGGAGCGCGTCCTGCTGGACTTCCCCGGCGACGTCTTCCTCAAGCGGACCCTGGTCGCGGAGCAGGCGCGCGGCCGGTGCATGTGGCAGGCGGGCGTACCCGAGGACATGTGCACGCCGCCGACCCGCAGCGAGGTCGTACGGCGGCTCGCGGGCGGGGCGCTGGTGGCGGGGGACGGCAGCGACAAGTACCTGCCGCCGGGCTCGTCCTATCTCGTACGGGCCACGGTCGAGGTGCCGGTCAGCGAGCAGATCAGGCGCGACGACCTGCGGCTCTACATCTGGAAGCAGCTCTACATGGCCGACCGCCTGGCCAAGCAGGCCCCCTTCCCCGGCTGAGCACCGGCCACGCCATCACGGAACGTCCCGGAGCGTGACGGCCCGCTCCGGAACGGGGAACATCCGGAAACGGGAATGGGAACGGGAACGGGAACGTCCCGGAGCCGGGTCGGCACCGGGACGTTCCGCTTGCGCGTTCACTCGGCTTCGGGGTCGTCGGCGAGGATCCCGTAGATGCGGCGCCGGGCGTCGTTGACGGTGTCCAGGGCCCGCGCCTTCTGGTTCTCGCTGCCGACGCTCATGACCTGGTGCAGCGCTCCCATCAGCTGCCCCACGGCCTCGCGTCCGCGCAGCGCGTTCTCGCCGGCGGCCTCGGTGACCTCGGCCCAGGGGGCGGTGGTCTGCTTGGCGACCTCCTCGCGGCCGGTGTCGCTCAGCGCGAACAGCCGCTTGCCGCCCTCCTCCTGGCTGGTGACGTGCCCCTCGTCCTCCAGCATCTGCAGCGTCGGGTAGACCGAGCCGGGGCTCGGGCGCCAGACGCCGCCGGTGCGCTCGTCGAGTTCCTGGATCATCTCGTACCCGTGCATCGGCCGTTCGCCCAGCAGTGCCAGCAGGGCGGCGCGGACGTTGCCGCGCCGGGCCCTGCCGCGCCCGCCGCGACCTCCGCCGCGGTGGCCGGGGCCGCCGCCCCAGGCACCGAACGGGTCGCCGCGCCGCAGGCGCTCCTCAGGGGGACTCATGTGTCCGTACCTCATGGTTGTTCTCCTTCGTCGGCCGTTCTACCGGCCTTCTCTGATCTCCCGACCTTCTCTGATCGGTTGCGATACGTTGACGATATATCGGAAGCGCTCGGAACGCAAGAAGAAGAGCCCCCGGCGCGCTGTACCGGGGGCTCTGCGGGGTTCTACAGGGGGCTCTACGACGCTCTTACCAGGGGCTGACGACGTCCTGCGGGGGCGATCAGGGGCCGGCGAGCTTGAGGTTGTTCAGGATGTCCTTGGTGACGTTGCGGGTGTTGTTCTCCTTGATCCGGATCCACACGCCGTACTTGCCGTCCTTGTCGCGCAGCCCGACCTCGACGACCGTCGGCGTCCCGACCTTGCACCCGGTGAACCGGTTGATGGTGCCGGTGAGGGCCTTGTCCGGCGAGGTGTAGTTCTCCGGGGTCGCCTTCGTGCACTGCGGATGCTGCGCGACGCTGGCCGGGGGCAGCTTTCCCTCGCCCGCATCGGTGGTGATGCCGATGAAGACGCCCGGAGTCTGCCCGTTGCCGAGGAAACCGTTGACGCTCGGCGTGGCCCGCAGCACCGGCCGCGCCTGCGTGTCGTTCAGCCCCACCGACGACGGCACCCAGGTGGGCTCCTGACCCTTCGGCCACACCTTCGGCACCGGGGCCTTGATCTTGCCGCTGGCATCGGCGAGCTGGACGAGGTCCTGCGGAACGGCCGGCTTCTTCGCCGGATCCTCGCCTCCCGACAGCAGCGTGCCGAGCAGCAGGCCGCCGACGAGGGCGACGGACAGCACCGCCGCCATGATGATCAGCGGCGTCATGTTCTTCTTTCCCCCGCCGCCCTGACCACCCGGGCCACTTGGGCCACCTTGGCCGCCGCCGGAAGCGCCGGAGCGCCCGGGCAACCCGATGCTCTTGAGCCGAGCCTTCAGGCCCCCGCCGCTGCCGCTGCCGCCGCTGCCGCCGCCCTGCGCCGGAGGTGCCTGGAAGCCGGTCGGAGGAGGCCCCTGCCCCTGTACGGGGAACACCGAGGTCCTGCCCTCATCGCTCGAAGGCCCCGGCGGTCCCTGGGGCCCCGGCGGGCCGCCGCCGTGGAACGGGGTGGCGATCGTACGGTCGTCGGCGCCCACGGAGGGAGGCGGCTGGGATGCGACCGGGTGGTCCACGATGGTCTGGTCGCCCAGCGGCTGGGAGCCGGGCCGATCGTCCCGCGTCGGTGGCTCCGGCTGGACCGGGCTCTGCGGCGAAGACGGCCCCGGCCCCGGCCCGTAACCGGAAGGCGGCGGGCCCGTGTTCGATTGAGGCGGGACGGCCTGCGAACGCGCAGGCGGAACGTCACCGGGCCCCGGCCCCTGGGCGTAAGAGCGAGCGGGATCGGCCGGATAGAACTGGTCCTGGATGGTCTGGTCAGGCTCGATCTGAGGCGGGCTCTGCGCCTGCGGAGGCGCGGGGGGCGTGGCCGCGCTCGCCGCACCGGGCATGCCGGTCGGCCGCAGCGTCGCCAGGGCCTCCGCGAAGGCCTCCGCGGTCGCCCAGCGCTTCTCCCGTTCCGTCTCCATCGCGCGCAGCACCACCTGGTCCAGCGCGGGCGTGACGCCTTCCCTGAGGGAGCTCGGCGGCTCCTGCACCGGCGGCCGGCCGGGTGGGCGGCCGGTCAGCATGTGGTATGTGAGGGCGCCCAGCCCGTACACGTCGGCGCGCACGTCGAGGCCGCCGCCGAAACGGGCCTGCTCGGGCGACATGTAACCGGGCGTACCGACCGGGAGCGTGAACGCGCCGGAGGCGTGCGCCAGGGCCTTGGCCAGGCCGAGATCGGCGATCAGCAGCCGTTCGCCGCCGTCCGGCGCCGACTGGAACAGCACGTTCGACGGCTTGAGGTCGCGGTGGATCACGCCGAGGGTGTTGATCACCTCGACCCCGTAGGCGATCTCCTCGGCCAGCGCAATGGCCTGGGCGACCGGAAGTGGCCGCTCGCGCATCCGGTCGGCCAGCGTCCCGAGGTCGGCGTACGACATCACGAAGTAGGGGCGGCCGTCCGGAAGCTCCCCGATGTCGTGGACCCGGACCAGCCGGGCCGAGTCCGCCCGGCGCAGGATCCGCGCCTCTTCCAGGAAGCGATTGCGCACGTCGAGGTCGTCGAGGAGGCTGCCGGAGAGCACCTTGATCGCGACCTGCGAGTCGAGCGCCTCGTCATGGCCGAGCCAGACGGAGGCGAACGCCCCCGATCCGAGGACGCGATCGATTCGGTAACGGCCGACGCTTGGAGGGAAGGACACTCCCGTATCATGCCCAACAAACGGGGAGTGTGCGCGAACGAGCATGGGGCATGGCGATGGCATTCGATGAGAGAACCGAGGAGCTGGCCGTCAAGGCCGCCCAGGGCGATCAAGACGCCCTGAACGCGCTCCTCGCCAAGATCCAGCCCGACGTGCTGCGGCACAGTTCACGCTTCCTGCCCTGCCGGCAGGACGCGGAGGAGGCCTGCCAGGACGCGTTGTTGCAGGTGGCACGCAACATCCACCGCTTCGAGGGGCGGTCCAGGTTCAGCACCTGGCTGCACGTCGTGGTGTCCAACTCGGCCCGTTCCACCTACCGGTCGCTCAAGCGCCGCTCGGTGGAGCAGGCGGGCGAGCTGCCGCAGCAGCGGCCCGATCCGCGCCGGACGAGCGTGATCGCGGGCTCGCGGGTCGACATTCTGGACGCGATGGAGGACCTGGAGGCCCGCAAGCCGGACCTGATCCAGGCGCTGGTGCTGCGCGATGTGTCCCAGCTGGAGTACGCCGAGATCGCCGCGCAGCTCAACCTGCCGCTCGGCACGGTGAAGTCCCGCATCCACGAGGCCCGCAAGCAGGTCCGCCAGACGCTGGGTGAGTCCTACACCTGACGCTCCGCCGGGCACCGAACGAGCCCGGCACCTGCCCGCCCGGGGCCCCGTGCCCCGGGCGGTACAGAAAGCGGCATGACCGGGTCAGGCGCGTTCAAGCATCGGTAATGTCTCGGCAACCGTGCGCCTAGGCGGCGGGCGGGGCACTGGCGCGTCGGCCAGCATGCGGTGCATGTCACCAGGTCGCATGTCGCCAGGTAGGGCCGCCGGTGGGGACGGTACGTCCGGCCGGCCGCTGTTCGTGATCGGATGCCCCCGGTCGGGGACCACGCTGCTGCAGCTGATGCTGCACTCCCATCCCCGGATCGCGGTGCCCGCCGAGACGCGGTTCGTGCTCCAGGCCTATCTGTCGCGGTGCGAATTCGGTGACCTCACCGACAGGGACAACAGGCGGGTGCTGGCGGAGTGGATCACCACCCGCAAGGAGACCAAGTTCCACGATCTCGGCCTGGACGCCGACGAGGTCGCCGCCGAGATCGTCGAGGGCCCGCCCACGCTGGGCTCGGCCGTGGGCCTGGTCTTCCGCGCGTACGCCCGCCGCTTCGGCCGGCCGCGCTGGGGTGACAAGCGGCCCAGCTACTTCCGGCACGCGGGCACGCTGCTGCGGATGTTCCCGGACGCGCAGTTCGTGCACCTGGTCAGGGACGGCCGCGACTGCGTCGCCTCGTTGCTGGAGATGCCCTGGTACAAGCAGGACGTCTACCACGCCATCTGCGCCTGGCGGGAGTCGATCGACACCGGCCACCGGCTGGCCGCGCGGCTGGGCCCCGACACGTACTACGAACTGCAGTACGAGCGGCTCGTGGCCGACCCGGCGGACGAGCTGATCCGGCTCTGCACGTTCCTCGGCGAGGACTTCGACCCGGCGATGCTGCAGCCCCAGGACATCGCGGAGAAGACCGTACCGAAGCAGAAGCGCTGGCATGACCGCACCCGCTCGGCCATCAGCCAGGGCCGGATCGGCTCCTGGGCCCAGCGCCTGGAGCCGTGGGAGATCGGCCTCGCCGAGAACGCGTTCGGCGACCGCCTCGGCGAGTACGGCTACGAGCCGAGCGAGATCGCGGCCCGCCCGAGCCCCCGGCACCTGGCCCGCCTCGCCAGGACCGGCGCCCATCGCCGCGCCTCGGTGCGCAAGGCCGACCTGAAGGACCGCTGGCAGCGCCGGTACGAGCCCAACCCGGTCGCCAGCCTGCTCGCGGCCGACTCGTACAAGACCTCGTCCTAGCCGGACCCGCTCTGGCCGGACCTGCTCCTGGCCGGCCTCAGTCCAATGCGGCGAGCTGGTCGGCGAACCACTGCTGGGGCGGCAGGGCGGTCGCCGCCGCCGTGAGGCGCTCGCAGCGTTCGACGCGCTCCTTGTGCGGCATCAGCAAGGCCCGGCGCAGCGCCGCCGCGGTCTGCGACACGTCGTACGGGTTGACCAGCAGGGCGTCCTCGCCCAGCTCCGCCGCCGCCCCGGCCTCCCGCGACAGCACCAGCGCGCAGCCGTGCTCCGCCAGGATCGGGCCCTCCTTGGCGACGAGGTTCATGCCGTCGCGGATCGGGTTGACCAGCAGGACGTCCGCCATCCCGTACGCGGCCAGTGAACGCGGATAGTCGTCGTTCACCTGCAGGATCAGCGGATCCCAGTCCGGTGTCCCGAACTCCTCGGTGATCTGCGCGGCCGCCTTCCGTACGGCATCGGTGTAGTCGCGGTACTCGGGCAGATCGTGCCGGGACGGGTACGCGAACGCCAGCTGCACCACCCGGCCGCGCCACTCGGGATGGTTGATCAGCATCTCCCGGTACGCGGCCAGGCCCCGCACGATGTTCTTGGACAGCTCCGTCCGGTCGATCCGGACGATCAGCTTCCGGTCGCCCACCTGCTCGCGCAGCGCCCGGGCCCGTTCGGCGACGTCCGGCTCGGCGGCCCGCCGCCGCAGCGCAGCACCGTCGATCCCGAGCCCGTACACGCCGATCGTCGTCACATGCCCGCCCCGCGTGACCGTACGGGCCACGCGGTCCACCTTGGCGCCGGGCAGCGCGCAGCAGCAGTCCAGGAACGCCTCGGCCCAGCGTTCGGTCAGGAACCCGGCATGGTCGGCGCCCAGGATGCCGTCCAGGATCTGCTCGCCGATGTCGTCGGGCAGCAGCCGGTAGTACTCGGGCGGCGCCCACGGCGTGTGCGAGAAGTGCACGATCTTCAGATCCGGCCGCCTGTCGCGGAGCATCCGGGGTGCCAGCGACAGGTGGTAGTCCTGGATCGCGGCCTTGGCGCCGGGCGCCGCGTCCCGGGCGAGCGCGTCGGCGAACGCCGCGTTGTACGCCTCGTACGACTGCCAGTCGCGCCGCGCGCGCGCGTCGAAGTGCGGTGCCCGGGGCGTGTCGTACAGCAGATGGTGGACGAACCACAGCGTCGAGTTGGCCACGGCGTTGTACGCGCGGTGGAACGTCGCCGCGGGGATGTCGAGCATCCGGACGGCCGACCCGCCGATGTCGTGCCCCGCCAGGTCCAGCCGCCCGTCCGGGGCCTGCCGCGCCGCCGTACGATCGGCCTCGCCGAGAGCCGCGCACACCCACAGCACGTCCGGTGCCCCGGCCTCCGCCACGGTACGTACGGACCCGGTCCGGGTGCCCGCGCCACCCGGGTCACCGGGAGCGCCGGTGACCCCGGCGAGGCCGGACACCAGCCCGCCGGCGCCGCGGCGCATGGTCAGCGCGCCGTCATCGGACTGAGAGAACGACACCGGGCCACGGTTGGACGCCACCAGCACTTGGCTCATACCGGCAGGGTCTCAGTTGGGAACGGGGCGCATCAAAGTGACCCGGGTGATTTCGCGGCTCCGATTACCGGGATCCTCGCCGGGTACCGGGGCCGGATGAGCCGGGCGGAGACCACCAAGACCGTCCTCGTCGCGGGGACGGCCAACCTGATCCTGGCCGTCACCAAGCTGATCGCGGGCGTGCTGTCGGGATCGAGCGCGATGCTGGCAGAGGGCGCGCACTCGGTCGCCGACACCCTCAACCAGGGCTTCCTCCTGGCCTCGCTGAACCGCAGCGCCCGCCCGCCGGACCGCAGGCACCCGTTCGGGTACGGCAACGAGCGCTACTTCTGGTCGCTGCTCGCCGCGTTCGGGATCTTCGTCGCCGGCGGCGGCTACTCGATCTTCGAGGGGATCCTGACGATCACCGGCAAGGAACCCGGCGGCGGCGAGCAGGCCTGGCTCGCCTTCGCCGTCCTCGGCCTGGCCGCCGTCCTGGAGGGCACCTCCTGGCTGCGCGCCTGGACCCAGGCCCGCCGGGAGAACCGGCACACCGACCACGGTCTGGTCGAACACGTCCGCGACAGCCCGGACGTCACGTTCAAGGCGGCCCTGTTCGAGGACTCCGCCGCGATGATCGGCCTCGCCTTCGCCGCCACCGGACTCGCGCTGCGCGAGATCACCGGCTCCCCGTTCTGGGACGGCCTGGCCTCGGTCATGATCGGCCTGCTGCTGGTCGCGGTGGCCTTCGCCCTCGGCCGCGACAGCCGCAGCCTGCTGATCGGCCAGTCCGTGGCCCCCGCCGTCCAGCGCGAGATCCGTACCGAGATCGCCTCCGCCCCCGGCGTCACCGGCGTCCAGGAACTGTTCACCATGCACTTCGGCCCGGACGACATCCTCGTCGCGGCCAAGGTGAACTTCTCCGACACCATCAGCGCCGACGAGGCCGAGGACATCGCGGGCGAGATCGACCGCCTGCTGCAGGAGCGGATCCCCCTCGTCCGCCATGTCTTCCTCGACCCGACGCAGGTTTTAAAGGCGTAGCCCTTGGCGTCGGGCCTGGCGGCCCTCCTTCGGCGGGCTACGCGGCGATCGCTGGCATCGCTCCGAACTCGCCTGGCGGCTCGCTTCGCGATCAGGTTCTCGCTTCGCTCGAACCTGCCTTCGGACGCGATCGCAACGTTTGAGGCCGTCACAACTTCAGCAGGGGGCGGGGCTGGGGGCGCGAGGGTGATCTACACGTCGGTCGGGTAACGTCTCAAACGGCGAGACCCAGCTGTCCGGCAACCGGGCAGGTCATGTAAAGTCACGCATACGACGCGATACCGCCCAGGGAGAACGCATCTGCGTTCGGGTGGTATCAATGTCCTGCAGCGTTCATAGCGCTCATCAAGAGGGGTGCAGGGAGCACAGCGGCCTCGGGCCGGTCTTCCAGCTCAACTCACACACAACTTCATAGCGCTCATCAAGAGGGGTGGAGGGACCGGCCCGTTGAAGCCCCGGCAACCGACTGATTCGTACGCGCTCGCGATCCTGCGAGGCCGATCAGGAGATGGTGCCAACTCCGGCCTGTGACCAAGGTGGCACAGGGAAGATGGGGAGAAAGGCCTCGCTCCATGGCAATCACGCCTGCCAACCCGAACCTCTCGTCCGGCCCCGACCTCGGGCCCGCGACGGCCCTGGTCTGCCGCGAATGCGGGAGCCGCCGCGATCTCGGCCCGTTCTACGCTTGCGAAGAGTGTTTCGGGCCCCTCGAGATCGCCTACGACTTCAGCGGGATCACCCGCGCGAGCATCGAGGCGGGACCGCAGAACATCTGGCGCTACCGCGGGCTCCTGCCGGTGCCCTCGACGGTCGCCGAGACGCCCAACACCGAGCCGGGGCTCACCCGCCTCGTCCGCGCCGACCAGCTCGCCGAGTCGCTCGGGCTCGAGCGGCTCTGGGTCAAGGACGACAGCGGCAACCCGACCCACTCGTTCAAGGACCGCGTGGTCGCGGTGGCGCTGGCGGCGGCGCGCGAGCTGGGCTTCAAGGTGCTGGCCTGCCCGTCCACCGGCAACCTGGCCAACGCGGTCGCCGCGGCGGCGGCGCGCGCGGGAATCCGCAGCGCGGTGTTCGTGCCGTCCGACCTCGAGCAGCAGAAGATCATCACGACCGCGGTGTACGGCGGGACGTTCATCACGGTCGACGGCAACTACGACGACGTCAACCGGCTGGCCTCGGAGATCGCGGGCGAGCAGGAGGACTGGGCGTTCGTCAACGTCAACGTCCGGCCGTACTACGCCGAGGGCTCCAAGACCCTCGGGTACGAGATCGCCGAGCAGCTCGGCTGGCGGCTGCCGGACCAGATCGTGATCCCGGTCGCGTCCGGTTCCCAGCTGACGAAGATCGACAAGGCCTTCCAGGAGTTCATCAAGCTCGGCCTGGTCGAGGACAAGCCGTACAAGGTCTTCGGTGCCCAGGCCGCCGGCTGCGACCCGGTCGCGGCCGCCTACAAGGCCGGGCACGACGTCGTACGGCCGGTGAAGCCCGACACCATCGCCAAGTCGCTGGCGATCGGCAACCCGGCCGACGGCCCGTACGTGCTCGACGTCGTCCGGCGTACGGGCGGCGCGGTGGAGGACGTCACCGACGAAGAGGTCGTCGAGGGCATCCGGCTGCTGGCCCGTACCGAGGGCATCTTCGGTGAGACCGCGGGCGGGGTCACCGTGGCCACGCTGCGCAAGCTGATCGGCAGCGGCGCGCTCGACCCGGCCGCCGAGACCGTGATCATCAACTCCGGGGACGGGCTCAAGACCCTGGACGCGATCTCCTCCCAGGTGGGACCGGGCGCGAACATCGCTCCCACGCTGGAGGCCTTCCGGGCCGCCGGCCTCGCCTGACCCGTACGTCCGTCCCAGAGCATTCTTGGAGCCAGCAGCAATGAGCACCGTTTCCGTGCGGATCCCGACGATCCTGCGTCCCCTCACCGGTGGCGCCTCGGAGGTCAAGGCCGAGGGCGCCACGCTGCGCGCGGTGGTGGCCGACCTCGAGGCGAACCACCCCGGCATCGCCGCCCGCGTGCTGGACGACAACGGCAAGATCCGGCGCTTCGTGAACGTGTACGTGGGTGACGAGGACGTGCGGTTCGCCGACGGCCTGGACACCCCGACGCCCGAGGGCGCCCAGATCTCGATCATCCCCGCCGTCGCCGGCGGCTGATCGGGCTCGGCCCTTTGCCCCCTTTTCTCGGTAAATGCCGGGAAAAGGGGGCTTTGCCATGCTGGGGAGCGGGAAGAGGCTCTGCATGGGAACAGCCGAGAAAATCGCGGAGGCGGTCGAGGCGCATCCCATGGTGAGCCGGATCGAACTCATCGGATCGCGCGCCCGCGGCACCGCCACCGAACTGTCCGACTGGGATTTCCACGTCACCGCCGAGGACTTCGGCGAAGTGGCCGCCGACCTCCCCGCCCTGGCCGCCTCGTACGGACCGCTCGCCGCCCAATGGGACCCCCTCGGCGACTGCGAGAGTTACCTCCTCATCTATCCGGGCCCCGTCAAGGTCGACCTGCTCTTCCGCGACGTACCGCGCAGCTGGAATCCGCCCTGGCGCGTAGGCCCCGACACCCTCACGGCGATCGACGCGCACTTCTGGGACTGGTCGCTTTGGCTCGTCAGCAAGTGCCGCCACGGTATGACCGACCGCATCCGCGGCGAACTCCTCAGGATGAGCCACCACATCCTGAGGCCCCTCGGAATCGAAACGCTACCGCTCTCCCTCCAAGAAGCCGCGGAACGCTTCATACGCGCCCGCGACCGGCTGGAGATTCGCTACGGGTTGCACATATCCCGGCGCCTGGAGGAAGAAGTGCTCCCCCTCGTACGCGCGTCCCACCGTGACCATTACCGGCCGTCGGGCCTTCGCTCATAAGGACCGGTGCCGTACAAGAGCGAGATGCCCCTCAGCCCCCTCGCGGCGTGGGCTGACCGTTCAGTACGAGGTGACCGGAGCCTGCCGGTCGATCTCCATGGCGAGCGTGGTCACCATGGACTTGACGGCGGCCTGGCCGTGCTTCCGCTCAAGAACGGGGATCAGCCCCTTGCGCGCGGCCTCGTTCAGCATCCACGACAGCGCCGAATGATCCGCGCTCCGCCCGGCGGCGACCTCGTCATAGGTGTGCCGGCTGACCCTCAGCAACTCCGGGTACGAAGCCGACTCGGCCATGACCATGCGCGTCGCATCCCTGAGATCCATGCCCGGAGTCTAAGCGCGCCGCGCGCGTACCGGCTGGACGCGTCCATCAGCAACGGCTCATGGCAGCCTCCGGCCGTCACCCTGTTCGGACGGCATGCGCGCTGGTGGTGGCCAGGAGGACATCGGTCCCCCGAGCCACGTCCGGTCCTCGACCAGCGGCGACACTGACCCGTACCGGAGCAAGTTGCGCCCCGCTCGCCGCGGCGGTTCGGGTACGACCGTGCCACGTCCTTGCCTGCGATCATGTGCCGATGACCTCACCGCTCCCCGTCGACTGGACGATCGAGCGAGTACGCGCCGTGTCAGGCGATGACAGCGCCACAGCGCTGCCGACGGAACGGCTCGTACTGGTCGAGGAGCGGATCGGAGGCCAACCCGCCTACGAACCCGTACGGCCTGAACTGGTCGAAACGATCCTTCAGTTCCACGGCCTCTGTCTCGTCGGCATCGAAGGTGAGTGGTACATGGGTGACCTTCAACCGGACGGTTCCATCGCCTGCTGGGGGTCCTATGGGACTGATCTCCAAGCGGCCATCCGATCGCTTTAGAGGCATGACGTGGTGACTGATGCTCCGCTTCACTGCAGCCGGCTAGATCACCGCCGCGAAGTACAGCGCTAGGCGGGGGTGCGCGGCCGTCTGGGCCGCCGGTCGGTGGTCGACGCCCACGCGGCGGGACGGCGGGTGCAGCGACGCGAGTGCCGCGCCCCGATGGCGGCGGTGCCCGTGGTCACGCTTCTGCCCACGAGGAGCAAGTCTCGCGTGTGGGCCGCCTCTTTATGATGACGCTGTGGCTCTCGTTCTGTTCGTTCTGCTTCTGGGCACTCTGGTGTTCTCGGTCGTGTACGGGGCGGCCACGCTCGCCGGTGCCAACGACATGGTCAGCCTGTGGGTCGCAGTGGGAGCGGTGGCGGCACTAGCGATATTTCTGGCGTTCGATGTCCGTTCCACGATCGCTGCTGTCAGGGCGAGAGAGGCAGAGGAACGAGAACACCGCAGAGGATCGAAACCGATCGCGCCAGACGCTCCCGATGGGACGTGGGGTCGTTACTGGGACGAATGACCCGTGCGGAGGGAAACACCTCGCAGGGTCAGGCTTCCACCCCAACCATCGACGACCGTCACGGGTCCGAGCTGAGCCTCCCAGAGTCAGAGGCCCTCGCCGGAGGCGCTTCATCCGATCCGCTGTCCATCCTTCCTGGTATTTCGCTGACCTGGCCTTGCGTGTCCTCGACCCCGTTGACGACCGTGAGCGTCCATGATCGTCCGCCGTGACGGGCACCCAGCGGGCACGGTGCCTCTTGCTGATGAGCCGCTTTCTCTGGTCATGCTTGGTGAAGCGCGTAGAGAAGGAACGCGACGCAGCAGAGAGTCAGCGCGCCCTTCCCAGCGAAGTACACGCTCGCCCTGCGCCGTCGTCCCAGCAGTGCCGTTGCAAGGCCGATGATCGGCGCAAGCGCGGCACCACCGATCCCGGCCCATAGCAGTGCTACACCGGTCGATCTTTCGAAGACGTTCGGAAAGGGACGGCCAACGAGAGCATGGCCCATTGCGAAAGCTACGGGAAAGGCGAGCCACCATGAGGCCATGCCGGCAACCAGCCAGGATGTGATCCTGGCTGCGTTAACGCGTGTCTCGGCGTGCGGGGAATCTGACGGCGTAGCTGTAGCAGGCGGCATGTTGGGATCATAAGCGTCCCCTATGTCTCGGCCGCTAACGTTCGTCCCTGCCTCGCGACTACGCCCGACCTGGAGGAACCCGGAGCCTCCGTGACGGCGACGCGAGCGCCGCCGCCCTTGAACACGCGGTCAGGCTGAAAGTGTTCTCGGCAAATCCGCTCCGCGATGTCGACTGGGAAACGCCCCACGGCGTTCAGGGGATAGACCCCCAGCAGTCCCTGTCAGCTATGAGGCTGTGTGGTCTCGGGCTCGTGTCCAAGTGCTGACTCCCGATCAGCTCAAGACTCCGCTGGCCCAGCGGCCGTACGACCTTCGGCATGCCTGTCTGTCGCTCTGGCTCAACAGTGGTGTCCCGGCGGTCAACGTGGCGGCGCGTGCCGGGCGCTCGGTAGCCATGCCCCAGAGCACGTACGCGCACTGCCTCGACGGTGACGAGGAGATCAGGAACGAGCGCATCCAAGCCGCGCTTGGAACTCCCACGACCCCTGTCGCGGTACACCCGGTACAGGCCACCCCCGTGCCCAGACCCGTGTAACGCGACCACCGGCGTACGGCGGCTCGCGTTCCGTCCGACTTCGGACGGTTCCGCTCCTGGTCAGGGCGAGAACGACGAGGTGGAGGGGCCATCGCCTGGTCAGGACGTACGGCGCTTGCACTCGATTGGGTAGAGTGCTAAAAACCAATGGTTGGCACTCTGCTGTGGAGAGTGACAATCCCACAGTCTGGATCGAGGCGATGAGGCCTCACTCCGGCGGCGGAAATGACGCCGTCGGGGAGGTCGTCCGTCGCGGGCGTCGGCTCGATCCTTCATGGCCACCTTGTTCCGGGAGGACTGGAGCCTATGGCTGCAAAGATGATCGCGTTCGACGAGGAGGCTCGCCGCGGGCTGGAGCGCGGTATGAACCAGCTCGCCGACGCCGTGAAGGTCACCCTTGGGCCCAAGGGTCGCAACGTCGTGTTGGAGAAGAAGTGGGGCGCACCCACGATCACCAACGACGGCGTTTCGATCGCCAAGGAGATCGAGCTCGAAGACCCGTGGGAGAAGATCGGGGCCGAGCTCGTCAAGGAAGTCGCCAAGAAGACCGACGACGTCGCCGGTGACGGCACGACGACCGCGACCGTACTGGCGCAGGCGCTGGTACGCGAGGGTCTGCGCAACGTCGCCGCCGGCGCCAACCCGATGTCGCTGAAGCGCGGCATCGAGGCTGCGGTCGAGCGGGTCAGCGAGGAGCTCTCCAAGCTGGCCAAGGACGTGGAGACCAAGGAGCAGATCGCTTCGACGGCCTCCATCTCCGCGGGCGACCCGCAGATCGGCGAGATGATCGCCGAGGCGATGGACAAGGTCGGCAAGGAAGGTGTCATCACCGTCGAGGAGAGCAACACCTTCGGGCTCGAGCTTGAGCTCACCGAGGGCATGCGCTTCGACAAGGGTTACATCTCGCCGTACTTCGTCACCGACCCCGAGCGGATGGAAGCGGTCCTCGAGGACCCGTACATCCTGATCGTTCAGGGCAAGGCGTCGGCCAACAAGGACCTGCTGCCCGTTCTCGAAGGTGTGATGCAGGGCGGCAAGCCGCTGCTGATCATCGCCGAGGACGTCGAGGGCGAGGCCCTGGCGACCCTGGTGGTCAACAAGATCCGCGGGATCTTCAAGTCGGTGGCTGTCAAGGCCCCCGGCTTCGGCGACCGCCGCAAGGCCATGCTCGGTGACATCGCCACCCTCACCGGTGGCCAGGTCATCAGCGAGGACGTGGGTCTCAAGCTCGAGAACACCACGCTCGACATGCTCGGCCGCTGCCGCAAGGTGGTCGTGGCCAAGGACGAGACCACGATCGTCGACGGCGCCGGTGACGCCAACGAGATCGCGGGCCGGGTCAACCAGATCCGTACCGAGATCGACTCCACCGACTCCGACTACGACCGAGAGAAGCTGCAGGAGCGGCTGGCCAAGCTGGCCGGCGGCGTTGCGGTGATCAAGGCCGGAGCCGCCACCGAGGTGGAGCTCAAGGAGCGGAAGCACCGGATCGAGGACGCCGTTCGCAACGCGAAGGCGGCCGTCGAGGAGGGCATCGTGCCCGGCGGTGGCGTCGCGCTGCTGCAGGCCGGTATCCCCGCCTTCGACAAGCTCGAGCTGGTCGGCGACGAGGCGACCGGTGCCGCGATCGTCAAGCGCGCTCTGGAAGAGCCGCTGAAGCAGATCGCGGTCAACGCCGGCCTTGAGGGCGGCGTCGTGGTCGAGCGGGTCCGCAACCTGACTCCGGGTGAGGGCCTGAACGCCGCGACCGGCGAGTACGTCAACATGTTCGAGGCCGGGATTCTCGACCCGGCCAAGGTGACCA
Source organism: Actinomadura sp. 9N407 (assembly GCF_044326315.1). Lineage (NCBI taxonomy): Bacteria > Bacillati > Actinomycetota > Actinomycetes > Streptosporangiales > Thermomonosporaceae > Actinomadura > Actinomadura sp. 9N407. Next base: position 135,371 of record NZ_JBIRAW010000031.1, read on the forward strand.
GGTCCGCGCTGCAGAACGCTTCGTCGATCGCCGCGCTGTTCCTGACCACTGAGGCCGTCATCGCCGAGAAGCCCGAGAAGGGCGGTGCCGCCGCTGGTGGTGGCGCTCCCGACATGGGCGGCATGGACTTCTGATCTAGTCCATCACTTCGGTGAGCCTCAAGGGGCGGTCCTTCGGGACCGCCCCTTTCGGCTGTCCGGGGTCTGCGGCACTATGCGGGTCTATGACCGATCTCTTCAGTTCCCCCGTGCTGCGCGTCGAGCAGCCCCGCCGCGCTCCGTCCGCCCGGTCCCAGTACAAGGTGTACGACGGCGCGGGCACGCTGCTCGCCAGCGCGGCCGAGCAGGGCGTCCCAATGCGCCGCCAGGCGTACCGGACGTTCTTCGGCGAGGGGGACGACCGCCGTGCGGTCTACGTGGAGAGCGGGCAGGGCGTACCGCTGCTGGTCCTGGAGAAGCCCAAGGCCGCGCGTGGCGCCGCGGGTACCTGGGTGAGCACTCCCGACGGCCGCCTGGTCGGCTCGGTGCGGATGGACCGCTACCGGTACCAGTACGTGCTGCTGGACGCGGCCGACCGTCCCGCCGGACGGCTGGAGGGCAACCGGCTGGCCCGCAAGTTCCGGGTCCTCGACGGCCACGGCCACCATGTCGCCCAGGTCGACAAGAAGTGGAAGGGCGCCGCCACCGAGGTGCTCACCACCGCCGACAAGTACTCCGTCGAGATCTTCCGGCCCCTCGCCGATCCGCTCCGCGTACTGGTGGCCGCCGCACCGATCGCGATCGATCTGATGCTGTACGAGGGGAAGGACTTTCCCGTCCCGAGTTGAGCCGGTTCGCCCAGGGACTTTCGCGTACGGTGGGGCTCGCAGGACGTGCCCGACGACGAGGCCAGGAGATTGCATGAGCGACCCCTTCCGTTCCTCCGTACTGAGGGTCGAGCAGCCTCGCCGCGGTCCGTTCGCCCGGTCGCAGTACACGGTCATGGAGAAGGACGGCACGGTGCTGGCGGTCGCCGACCAGATCGGCGAGCTCGCGGGGACCGAGAGGCTGCGCACCATCTTCCCCGGCAAGTCCCAGCTGCACGCCCGGGCCGTACTGCTGACCACGCCCGACGACACCCCGCTCCTGGTGGTCGACAAGGAGGAGGGGCGGATGCGGACGACGGTCAGCCGCCCGGACGGCGAGGTCGTGGGCACGTTCAGGACCGAACGCGTCGGGCGCCGGTACCTCCTGCATGACGGTGACGACAAGGTGCTCGGCGAGATCTCGGTGGATCTCGCCCGCAACAACTTCACCGTGCAGGACACCGACGGCAAACGGGTCGGCCATGTACGGAAGAAGTGGGCCGGGGCCATCACCCACCTGCTGACCACCGCCGACAAGTACACGGTGGAGATCGACGACCCGGTGGCCGAGCCGCTGCGCACCCTGGTCGTCACCACGGCGATCGCGATGGACCTGACCCTGCACGAGTCCAAGGACATCACCTGAGCCAGGCCATCGGACGCCACCCGGCCGGACCCACCTGAGGCCAGGGTCTTCCAGTCGCCGCGCGGCCGAGGTACGTTCCGTTCGTGCAGGTCACACCCGAGCGGATGAGCGGCTGGTGGATCTCACCGGCCCTTCCCACGATCGCGAACCTCCTGCTGGCCGCCCTCTGGGGCTTCTCGACCGCCGGCGGGTGGGGCGAGGCCGCCTTCTGCGCGGACGCGGGAGTGAGCGGGGATGACTGCGCCGCCGACTTCCAGCTCGCCGTGCTGTTCTCCCTTCCTCCGGCCGTGCTGGCCACGGTCATCGTCCTAATCTCCTGGGGCCTGCCCCGGGTGCGGCGGCGGCCCGGCAGGCTCGACGCCCTGCTGACCGTGGCGGCAGCTCTGTGGGTCCTCGCCGAGGGGATCCTCTTTCTCGGCGGATACTTCGCCGCGTCCTGAACGGACGCCGCGGAGCCGGCGACCCGGGAATGAATCCGGCCGGGAACGCCGTTGGATCGACAGGATGCGACGGAGCCTGACCGGAATCTGACGAATCTGGCGGGAATCCGGCGGACACCGGGACGGTAAAACCCGAGGTCGAGGGCTTGTCCCGCTGAGCGGGCGAGGCCGGCCGGTGAAATCTTCCGGGCGGAACGCGCCGGTCGGTTTGACGTCACCCTCCGTTGGGCATACTGTTCACTTCGCCCCGCAGGGGACCAGGACGCCGTCATGGCGGCCGGCCCGCGGGACACCATCCACGATCAAGTCGGTGTGACTCCGTCATGCCCTCGATCCGAAGATGGGGCCGGAAAAGGTTCGATTTTGACAATCGGCTGGAATCTGGTGAAATAGAGCCATCGCCCGGAAGGAACCGCGGAAGCGGAACTGGAACGGCGAATCGGAAAAGCCCGAAATTGACAGACCGGGTGGACCTGATACAGTTTAAAAGTCGCCCCGGGGCGGGAAACGCGAAAGCGGATCCGGTACGGTGGGTGTCCGTTTCT
>NZ_JBIRAW010000032.1:0-116277 GCF_044326315.1 Actinomadura sp. 9N407
TGATCGACCGGCCCGGGCGGCGGGTATCACCTTGGGGGTGAGCCCGGCGGCCGGGCATGCGGATGGCGGGTCGATGAGGGCGGGTCGATGGGTGAACGGGTGTCAGGCTCCGGTGAGCTCGTTGGGTGCCTGCGGCAGCTGCGCGGTGCCCTTCACCTTCCCCGTCTCGATGTCGACGGCGTGCAGCTTCCGGGTGGCGGGTTCGGTGACGTAGGCGGTGTGGTCGCGTACGTACAGGGCCGGGCGGGCCTGCTGCCATTCGATCGGCTCGCGCCACTCGCCCATGACCTTGATCTTCTTGGTGACCTTCGCGGTCGCGGGGTCGATGACGTGGACCGCGCCGTCGGTGCCGAGCACCAGGGCCTCGCCGTGCGGTCCCCGGCCCAGCGAGCGGAACGTGTAGCTCGTGCCGAGGTCGACCAGCTTGAGCCCGCCGGTGCGGCTGTCGATCAGCGAGACCCGCTCGGGGCGTTCGAGCTCGGCGTCGGGATCGGTCTTGTAGTCGCCCAGGACGATCGGGGACTCCTCGTGGCCGGCCTGGTTGCCGATCCGCCCGTACGGGTCGGGGGCCTTGACCTTGGTGATCGCGCCGTTCCGGTAGACCAGCGCGCCGGTCTCGCAGCCGATGATCACAGCCTCGCCCTGGGCGGTGGCCTCGCCGTGCACCCCGGGGCAGTCCTCGTTGCGGGTGATCTCCTTGCGGTCCTTGCCGAGCACCTGGATGCCGGGGCGCTTCTCCTCGTCCCCGAGCGTGAGCACCAGTTCGCCGTTGCTCAACTCGATGGCCACACCGTGGTGCGCGTGCTCGGTCGTGTGGGTCACCGTCTCGGGCAGCCCGGTACCGAGGTCGCGGGGATCGAAGAAGGTCACCTTGCCCGTCCCGTCGGAGAACAGGACGGTCTTGCCCGCGTGGTTGACGACGTGGCCGGGCTTCGGCGCGGCGAACTCGTCATCGGTGAGGCGGGCGCCGGCGGCGTCCATGACCCGGAAGCCGGTGGCGGTCGAGATCAGGACGTGGCGGCCGTTCCCGGCGGCGTTGATCCGGTTGAAGCCGGGCAGCGGGATCGTCTCGACGACCTTGAGCGTCTGACTGTCGAGCACGTAGAGGCCGCCGTCGTAGGTCGCCACGAGCGGCGCCTTCACCTTGACCTCGTTGTCCTCCTGTGCGGCGGGACCGGGCGCGTCCTGGCCGCAGGCGGTGAGGGCCAGGCCCAGCGCCACCATCGCGGGCAGGGCGGCCCTCTTCCTGAGCACGGTACGGGGCAGCACGGTACGGGGCATTGCGATCTCCTTGGGAGGGTGCGTTCAGAACAGTGCGGTGGGTGTGTTCAGGACAGTGCGGTGACGATGGCGCCGGTGTTGGCGCGCATCATCCGCAGGTAGGTGGGGGCCCCGCCGTCCGGGCCGGTGAGCGACTCGGAGTACAGCGGCACGATCGTGATGGCCAGCCCGGTCTCCCTGGCCATCACCTCGGCGAGCCGTCCCGGGCTGGCGGGATCGGCGAAGATCGCGGGCACGCCGGCCCGCCGGACCGCGCCGGCCAGGGACTCCAGGTCCGAGGCGCTGGGCGAGGCGAGCGTGGTGCCGCTGGGGATGACGGCCCCGACGACCTCGAAGCCGTACCGCCGGGCCAGGTAGCCGAAGACGTGGTGGTCGGTGACCAGCTTGCGGCGCGCGGCCGGGATCGTTCCGAAGCCGCTCCGCATCGAGCCGTCGAGCGCCGCCACCTGCTCGCGGTAGGCGGCCGCGTTGGCGCGGATCTTCGCGGCGTCGACTCCGGGGACGTGCTCCAGTACCTGGGCGGTGATGAGGTCGACGGCCTTGAGGGTCCGTACGGGATCGGTCCAGAAGTGCGGGTCGGGCCGCCGCGCGGTCTCGCCTTCGGTGTAGGTGATCGGGTCGATGCCCTCCCCCACCGCCAGCGTCGCCACGCCCTGCTTCCCGGCCGCCTGGACGTGGCGCGCGATGCCCTCTTCCAGGCCGAGGCCGTTGTGGACGAGCAGCGCGGAGTCCTCCATGCGGGCGGCCTCCCGCGCGGAGACGCCGAACGAGTGCGGATCGGCGCCGGCCTTCATCAGCACGGTCACCCCGGCCTGGTCGCCGACGATGTTGCGGGTGATGTCGCCGAGGATGTTGGTGGTCACGACCACGCCGGACCCTTGCGAGTCCGAGCCCGCGCAGCCGGCGGCCGGGAGCGCGAGGCACAGCGCGGCCAGCAGCCCGGTGAGGCGGCGGAACGGCGCGCTCACCATCCCGTCTCCACCATGTGGCCGGGGCTGAACGGGAGGTCGAACGTCCGGGCCAGGCGCAGGCCGTCCTCGTAGTCGATCTCGTGGACGGCGCGCCCGGCGGGATCGCTGACGTAGGCGCGCGTGGTGTCGACCTGGATGACCGGCGCGGGCCGATCGCCCCCGGTCTCCTTCAGGAGTTTCCTGCTCGCGCGCCGCTCGCCCGTCTCCGGGTCGTACGAGCGCAGCGTCCCGTCCTGTCCGAGCACCAGGACCGGCGAGTCTTCCCCGGCCGTGTTCACCGCGGCCACGGGCTCGTCGCCGACCCGGGTCCATTCGCCGGCGGCGAGGCCGAGGATCCACGCGCCCTTGTCACCGGCCTTGGCCGCCAGTACGGCCGTTCCCGGGCGGTGCTCGAAGCGCACCGCCCGTTCGCCCGCCGGGACGCGGCCCGGGTAGGCGATCTTCTCGGCGGCGAACCGGCCGTTCTCGCCGGTCACCAGCAGCGCTCCGTCGGAGCAGCCGAGGACGGCTCCGCGCCGGGTCACCGCCTGGCCGCGCGGGCCGGGGCACGGCTCCTCGATCTGCGACACGCGGCGTCCGGAACGGTCGTACACGGTGACCCGGCCGTCCGTACCGGAGGCGACCAGGATGTGCTCGCCATAGGGGACGGCCGCCTGCCCCTCGACGCTCGCGGTCTGCTGGATCCGTCCGGCATCGAGAGCCTTGCGGTCCAGAACGCGGATCCCGCCATCGGTGACCAGGACCGTCCGGGCGAGATCTCCGGAGACACCGGAGACCGTCCCGGCTGCGAGGTCGCCGACGACGCGCGTACGGGCGCGGTAGTAGTGCACGTGGTCGCCGTGAGGGACCGTCCACACGCCGGTGTCGATGACGCGCACGCCGCCGGCGGTGGCGAGGTAGGCGAAGCGTCCGTCGGTGCTCACGCCCCTGATGCCGCCGGCCTCCCCGATCTGCACGACCTTCTCGGTGGCGGGGTCGAGGGCGTGCGCCTTGCCGCCGCCCGCCTCGGCCAGGACCAGGCGCCACTGCGTCTCGGCCGTCTCCTCGGCGCCTTCGACATGCCCGTGCGGGACCTGCTCGGTCGCCTCGTCCTTCGGGCCGCCGGAACCGCATCCGGCGAGCAGCGTCGCGAGCGCGCCGGCGGCCAGCCAGGGAAGAAATGCGCGCCTCACGTGACCGCTCCTTCGGCACCGATCGCCGCCGGCCGTACGCGGTCGCGCAGGCGGGCGCCGAGGGCGGAGACGAAGAACAGGCCCACGGCGGTCACCGCGATCGTCGCGCCGGCCGCGGTGCGCAGGTGCCACGAGACCAGCAGGCCGGCGACCGTCGAGAGCGCGCCGATCAGCGCCGCCCCGGCCATCACCATCGGGACGCCGCGCGCCCAGAGCACGGCCGCGGCGGGCGGCGCGATCAGCAGCCCGAACACCAGCAGGGTCCCCACGACATGGAACGACGCGGTGATCGCCAGGGTGAGCAGGCCGAGCAGCAGCGCGTGCGCGAGCCGGGGCCGCATCCCGAGCGTCGCGGCCTTGCGCGGGTCGAAGGCCAGGGCGGTGAACGAGCGGTGCCCGGCGGCGGCGACCAGGGCGGCGGCGCCCAGCGCCGCCGCGAGCAGGGCGAGGTCGCGCGGTCGTACCGCCAGGACGTCGCCGAACAGGAACGCGGTCAGATCCACGGCGAAGCTCTGCGAGCGCGACACGATGATCACGCCGAGGCCGAGCATCCCGGCGAACAGCAGGCCGATGCCGGTGTCCTGGGACAGCCGCGGCGACCGGGACAGCGCCGTGACGCCGAGCGCCATCGCCGACGCGCTGAGCGCGGCGCCGAGCAGGGGGTTCCCGCCGAGCAGCGACGCGGTGGCGACACCGGGGAGCATCCCGTGCGACATGGCGTCGCCGAGGAAGGCCATCCCGCGCAGCACCACCCACGTCCCCGCCAGGGCACAGATCCCGGAGACCAGCAGACCACCCCAGAGCGCCCGTTCCACAAAAGAGACCCCAAAGGGGGCGAAGAGCCAACTCATGTCGGGCATCGTACAATGAAAACGGTTATCGTTTGCAAGCAGGGATACGGATGGAAGCGAGGGGACGCGGATGGAAGAGACGGCGATCACACTGGACGGGCTGCGCGCGGGCTACGGCTCCACGACGGTGCTGCACGGCATCACGGCCCGCGTGCCTCGCGCGCAGGTCACCGCGCTGACCGGGCACAACGGTTCGGGCAAGTCCACGCTGCTGGGCGTGCTGGCCGGATCACTCGCCCCGACGGCGGGCACGGTGGAACGGGCATCCGCGCGCCGTCCCGCCGTGGTGTTCCAGCGCACGGAGGTGCCCGCCACGATGCCGATGTCGGTACGGGAGGCGGTCGCGATGGGAAGGTGGGCGCATCGCGGCTGGTGGAGGCCCCTCACCAGGAACGACAGGGCCGTGGCCGCGCACTGCATGGAACGGCTCGGCGTCGCCGATCTCGCCCGTACGCAGCTGGACCGGCTCTCCGGCGGCCAGTACCAGCGCGTCCTCATCGCCCAGGGGCTGGCCCAGGAATCGGACCTGATCCTGCTCGACGAGCCCGCCGCCGGGCTCGACCATCGGGCCCGGGACCGGATCCTGGAGATCTTCGACGAGCTGGCGGCGGACGGTGTGACGGTCGTTCACGCCACCCACGACGACGAGGCCGCCCGGCGCGCGGACCACCGCCTGCACCTCAGGGACGGCCGGCTGGCCGCCGGGGTCAGGGAGCCCGCCGACCTGGCGCGGTGACGGCGCGAGGCGGCCCTACGACCGTTCTGTCAGCGGTTTCCGTACTCCGGGGGACGGCGTTCCACGAAGGCCTTCATGGCCTCGGACTGGTCGGCGGTCATCATGGTGAGGACCTGCTGGCGGTTCTCCAGCTCCACGGCGGCGTCGAACGAGGGGATCTCCAGCGACAGCCACATGCCCTGCTTGGTCAGCGACAGCGACAGCGGCGGCTTGTCCAGCAGCTCGTCGACGGCCGCGTCCACGCGCTCCTCGAGCCGTTCGGGAACCACCGCGTCGGCGAGCAGGCCGATCCGCAGCGCCTCCTCGGCATCGAACCGGCGAGCGGTCATCATCAGCTCGTGCGCCCGCCCCGCGCCGATCAGGCGCGGCAGCATCCACGAGGTCCCGATGTCGCAGCCGGAGAACCCGACCTTGATGAACGACACCGCGAACACCGCGGAGGTGGAGGCGATCCGCAGGTCGGAGGCGCAGACCAGGGCCAGACCGCCACCGGCCGCCGCGCCGTTCACCGCCGCGACCACCGGCTGCGGCAGCCGCCGGATCCGCTGGACGAGTCCGGCGATGTGCCGCTGGGTCGCCAGCCCGCGCTGGACGTCGCCCAGTCCCTCGGTGCCCTCGGTCTCGCCGTACCCGTTGAGGTCCAAGCCCGCACAGAAGCCACGGCCCGCACCGGTCAGCACGACCACGCGGCACTCGGGGTCGGTGCCCGCCGCCGCCAGCGCCTGGTGCAGTTCCTCGACCATGCTCGCGGTCATCGCGTTCAGCCGGTCGGGCCTGGACAGCTCGATCCGGGTCACGCCCGGCCGGGGCCTGGTGACCAGGACCTCGTTGGTGTCGCTCATCGGCCGCCCTCCTGGGAGATCTGGTCGCGGTTGCGGCGGAGCACCTGGACGCGGCGCTCCTCCAGGCCGGCGAAGTCGGTGCGGTGCCGCCGGGCCAGCTCGATCTCGGTGGCGAGCCCGGGCCCGACGCCGGAGACCTCGCCGTACATGTGCTTGAGCGCCCGCATGGCGTCGCCGGGCACCTCCGCCGCGGCGGTGGCCAGCTCCAGCGCCCGTTCGAGCAGCCCTTCGTGCGGGACGACCTCGGTGACCAGGCCCAGGCGCTCGGCGCGGGCGGCGTCGACGACCTCGCCGGTCATCGACATCCGGCGGGCGGCGGCCTGGCCGATCAGGCGGGGCAGCCGGGCGGTGAGCCCGCCGCCGGGCAGCACGCCGACCCGGACATGGGTGTCGGCGAAGACCGCGCGCTCGGAGGCGACCAGGAAGTCGCAGCCGAGCGCGATCTCCAGCCCGCCGGTGAACGCGGCGCCGTTGACCGCGCCGATGACGGGCTTGCGGACCTCGGCGACCCGGTTGATGCAGTTGGCGTCCTGGAAGCGGCGGAAGTACGCGGCGCCCTCGGCCGCCGCCTGCTTGAGGTCCAGTCCCGCGCAGAACGCGGGGTCGGCGCCGGTCAGCACGAGGGCCTTGACTGCGTCGTCGGCGTCGGCCGCGTCCAGGGCCGCCAGCAGCGCGGTGTTGAGCTCGCCGCTCAGCGCGTTCCGCGCACCGGGACGGTTGAACGTGAGGACGCGGACGGGCCCGGTGTCCTCGCTGGCCAGTACCTCGCTGCTCAGTGCCTCGCTGGTCGGTCCCTTGTCGGTCATCTCACTCCAAGGTCGGGGCGGCTGAACGCACTCTAATCACCGCGTACCCGCAGGAGTTCACCGGGCTAGGGCGCGTTTCAAAGTCACGGCCCACGGTGCTCGCCTGGCGGCTCGCACCGTGACCGTGCCTTGTGCGAGCGCGGCATCGCTTCGCGATCTGCCCGGTGAGGCTCGCCTCCGGCATCGCCGCACCGGCCAGGTAACGCGCTCGCGCGGTGGCTGTGGCCACTTTGAGACAGGCCCTAGGACGTGCTGCGCGGCGTGCGGAAGAGGGTCTCCTGGGTGAGGCTGGCGGCCAGGGTGCCGTCGTGGGCGTGGATGGTCCCGGTGTACCAGCCGCGGCCTGCGGAAACGGTCTGCGGGACCAGGTCCATCAGGACCCACTCGTCCATCCGTACCGGCCGGTGGAACCACACCGCGTGGTCCAGGCTCGATCCGCCGCGCGCCGGGCCGTCGTGCAGCGCCGCGAGGCCGGTGGAGATGTCGGACAGGTACGTCAGGACGCAGGCGTGCACGAGCGGGTCGTCCGGCAGCGTCTGCGTGGAGCGCGCCCACATCCGGGTGGGCCAGTCGCTCTCGTACGGCTGCGCCGGCACCCGGCCCTCCATGGAGAACAGCCGGGGCAGCGTGCCCCCGGCCGCGTCGTCGGGCAGCGCGGAGTCGGGCATGGGGTGCGCCTGGCGGTCGACGTCGTCCTCGGGCGTGTGGAAGGAGGCCGACATGTTGAAGATCACCTCGCCGCCCTGCAGCGCCACGACCCGCCGCGCCGAGAACGACCGGCCGTCCCGGTCCCGGTCCACCCGGAAGATCGTCGGCCGGGCCGCGTCCCCTCCGCGCAGGTAGTAGCCGTGCAGCGAATGCGGCAGCCGCCCCTCCGGAACGGTGCCGCCCGCCGCGCGCAGCGCCTGCGCCGCCACCTGCCCGCCGTACAGCGGGTACGGGTCGTCGAAGGCGACGGTCGTCCGGTACAGGTCCCGGTCGAGCTCTTCCAGTGTCAGCAGTTCGAGCACGGTGGGGAACGTTCCCTCGGCGGTCTCGGTCATCGTCGGTGGCACACCGAGAAGGTATCCGACCGCGGATCATGGCCTGGAGGCCCGTGCGGGGATGCGGCCGGGCCCGGCGTCCGTACCGCCGGGCCCGGCTCCTCAGGGCAGCGCTCCTCAAGGCAGCGCTCCTCAGGGCAGCAGTGCGAGCGCCTCCAGGTCCCGCGCGTGGCCGGCGTGGCGGTCGGTCATCGTGCAGAACATCGTGTCGCCGCGTTCCGTGCGCTCCACGAGCATGGCGGCGCCGATCGCCATCACGATCCCGTGGAAGGCGTAGGTGCGGTAGTCGTTCCAGCAGTCGTCCCAGGCCAGCTCGACACCGCGAGCGGTGAGCGCCGCGTGGTAGCGCTGGACGAGCGCCTGTTCGTGCTCGCGCCGTACGGGGACCGGCAGGCTGGATCCCAGGAAGTACGCCAGGTCGGACAGGCCGGGACCGTACACGCAGGTCTGCCAGTCCAGCACGGCGGGCCGGCCCGCGCCGAACATCAGGTTGTCGGCGCGGAAGTCGCCGTGTACCAGCGTCAGCGGCCCCCCGCGCGGGGCCAGGTAGGCGCCCATGCTCGGCAGGAACTCCTCGATCAGCTCGGCGGTCCCCGGGGCGAGGCGCTCGGCGTAGCGCTCGCGGAAGCCGCCGTACAGGTCGGTCACCATCGCGGTGGTGAACTCGGCGGTGCCGGCGTCGTGCCGGTTGAGCCAGCCGAGCGCGGCGAGCTCGGGATCGTTCCAGCCCGCGGCGTGCACGGCGGCCATCTCCTCGACCGCGGCCCCCGCGTCCGCCGCGGGCACGCCCGCCAGCTGGTCGCCCGGCTCGGCGGGCGCCAGGTCCTCCAGCAGCACCACGTAATCGTCGCGCTCCCCGTCGTAGGCGACGAAGTGGCAGGCGGGCACGCTCGCGTCCAGGCGCGGCGCGATCCCGGCGTAGAAGCTCGCCTCGACCTCGTAGGTACGGATCGTCCTGGCCGCCTGGCGGCTCGCGGGGTCGGCGGCCGGGACCTTGGCGACCATCGTGGCCGGCAGGCCTGCCGGGCCCTCGTACGACAGATGGAGCCGCAGGCTGTCGGAGACCTGCCCGGTGCCGACGGGCTCGGCCCGTACGGAGGTCACCTTCCCGCCGTCCAGGTGCGGGGCCAGCGCCTCGGTCAGCCAGGCCGGGGTCAGGCCGGCGGCGCCGGAGACGGGACCGGTCACGCGCCACCGTCCTCGGCGAGGAAGGACCAGCCGTGGTCGCGCCAGGCGGGCGGCTGGTGCCATTCCGTCCAGCCGTATCCGGTACGGCCGTCCTCGGCGTCGAACCGGCACAGGGCGCGCGGGAAGTGCGCCTCCAGCCCGTCGGGCGAGGTGACGGCGACCGGCGCGAAGGCCACCGGTGTCGCCGTCATCGGCAGGTCCCTGAGCCGCAGCCGCGACAGCTCGGGCAGGTCGCGGGCGTCGAACACGGTCTCCGCCGAGAAGCCGTCCCGGTGCTCGATCTCCTCGCCGGGCGGGACGGTGAACGAGGGCCACGGGATCGGGAAGCCGATGTTGGCCTGCATGCAGTGGAACGCGGTGCCGTCCCCGAGCCGCCCCGACGACCACAGCCAGGAGACGTTCCACCAGTCGCGCTCGCCCCAGCTGTGGTCGCGCTCGCCGTGCCCGGCGATGGTGAACGTCTCCGATCCCACCTTGACCGTCCCGGTCACCGTGCACGGGATCTCGTAGCGGGGAAGGTCCTTGTACGGGTAGACGCCGCCGACCGTGTGCCATTCCAGGTCGAACACCAGCCGCGTGGTCTCGGCGCCGCTGAAGTCGCCGTACGCCGCCGTCGCGTCGGGCAGCACGGACGCGGTCGCGTCCAGCGTGACCCGGGTGGGCCCGAACGGCTCGCTGACCTTCTGCGTGGCCTCGTACGAGCCGGTCCGCACATCGGTGCTCCCGGCCGCGGGCATCGGCGCCTCGTTGTCGGCGACCAGCACCAGCGGGCGGTCCGGGCCGACGACGCACGCCCAGTACCAGGCCCGGTCCCAGTTGGGATACAGCCCGAGCCGGACGTACCCGGCGATCGAGCCGTCCGCCGCGACGAAGTCGAAGTAGTACGACTCGTTCCACAGGAGCTCGGGGCCTGCCGGGTGCCGGTCCTCGTCCTCCCGCTTCAGCTCCCAGGTGCCATGCTCGACGATCTTCACCATGCGGTCGGGTCTCCTGCCTCGCGCCGGGGGTGGGGGTGGCGATCAAGCGCTTGGTCCACTGTAGGGACGAATGATCGTCCGATCCAGGATCGGCCGTGGTCCGGGAGGGCACAGCTGTGAGGGCCGCCACGAATGTTTCTCATTCAATGAGAAAGCGCTAGGTCACCGGGGCCCTCCCGGACGATCCTCGGGTTCCCGCCCCTGGGAACGAGGAGGATCGATGGCCCTCGCGATGGACCTGCGCGTGGCCGCCAGGACCGAGGTCGCCGACGGCGTGCTGGCGCTGACGCTGGTGCACCCGGCCGGACGGCGGCTGCCGAACTGGACGCCCGGATCACATGTCGACCTGGTGCTGCCGGGCGGGCTGACGCGGCAGTACTCGCTGTGCGGCGACCGCTGGGACGCGCACTCCTACCGGCTCGGTGTGCTGCGCGAGCCGGACGGCCGGGGCGGATCGGCGTTCATCCACGACGAGCTGCCCGAAGGCGCGACGGTCGCGATCGGCGGGCCGCGCAACAACTTCCGGCTCGTCCCGTCCGAGCGCTACCTGTTCGTCGCGGGCGGGATCGGGATCACTCCCCTGCTGCCGATGGTGCGGCAGGCCGAGCTGGTCGGCGCGCGCTGGCGGCTGCTGTACGGCGGCCGCACGCGGGCGTCGATGGGCTTCGTGGACGAACTGGAGCCGTACGGCGACAAGGTCGTCGTGATGCCGCAGGACGAGCACGGCCTGCTCGACCTGCCCGGATGGCTTCCGGAGGCGGCCGATCCGGGCCTCAAGGTCTACTGCTGCGGCCCCGGCCCGCTGCTGGACGCGGTGGAACGGCGCTGTTCCGGCTGGCCCGCCGGGCTGCTGCGCACCGAACGGTTCGTGGCCAAGGACAACGGGCCGGCGCGGGACGAGCCGTTCGAGCTGACGCTGAACCGCTCGGGCCGTTCCGTCACCGTCGCGCCCGGCCAGTCGGTCCTCGACGCGGTCGGCACGGCGGGCGTCGGTGTGCTGTCGTCGTGCCGGCAAGGGCTGTGCGGCACGTGCGAGACCGCCGTGCTCGACGGGGAGCCCGACCATCGCGACTCGATCCTCGACGACGACGAGCGCGCGGCCGGCGACTGCATGTTCGTGTGCGTGTCCCGATCCCGTTCCGAACGCCTCGTCCTGGACCTGTGAGAGGAACCCCATGAACACCCAGGCGCTGCCCTCCATCGACACCGACCCGTTCGGCCACGAGGCCCTCGAGGACCCCGCCGAACTGCACGCCGCGCTCCGCGACGCCGGCCCGGTCGCGTACCTGAGCCGGTACGACGTCTTCGCGCTCGCCCGCTACGAGGAGGTGCACGCCGCGCTGACCGGCTGGCAGGACTTCCAGTCCGCCGCCGGGGTGGGGCTGAGCAATTTCCGGCATGAGAAGCCGTGGCGCCCGCCCAGCCTGCTGCTGGAGGCCGACCCGCCCCGGCACGACGCGCCCCGCGCCGTCCTGTCGAAGGTGGTCGGGCCGCGCGCGCTTCGCCGGCTGCGCGAGTCGTGGCTCGCCGCCGCCGAGGAACTCGTCGACCGGGTCGTGGCCGAGCCGGAGTTCGACGCCCTTCCCCGCCTGGCCGAGGCGTTCCCGTTGCGGATCTTCCCTGACGCGGTCGGCCTCGGGCCCGACGGGCGGGAGAACCTGCTGCCGTACGGGGAGTTCCTCTTCAACTCCTTCGGCCCGCCCAACGACCTGGTCGAGAAGGGCCGGCCGGACGCGGGCCGCCTTGCGGCCTGGGTCAACGAGCAGTGCGCGCGGGACCGGCTGGCGCCCGACGGCTTCGGCGCCCAGATCTGGGCGGCGGCCGACCGGGGCGACATCACCCACGAGCAGGCGCCGCTGGTCGTGCGGTCGCTGCTGTCTGCGGGCGTCGACACCACCGTGCACGGGCTGGGGGCCGTTCTGTACGCGTTCGCCACCCACCCTGACCAGTGGGAACGACTCCGCGCCGAGCCCGGCCTCGCGCGGGTCGCGTTCGACGAGGCGGTGCGCTGGCAGTCGCCCGTGCAGACCTTCTTCCGTACCGCGCTCGGCGACCACGAGATCGGCGGGACGACCATCCCCGACGGCCGCAAGATCCTGATGTTCCTGGGCGCCGCCAACCGCGACCCGCGCCGCTGGGACGATCCGGACGCGTTCGACCTGTCCCGCGACCCGTCCGGCCATGTCGGCTTCGGGATGGGCCTGCATCAGTGCGTCGGCCAGCATGTCGCGCGGCTGGAGGCCGAGGCGCTCCTGACCGCGCTCGCCCGCCGGGTGGAGCGGATCGAGATCGCCGGAACGCCCCGGCGGCACCACAACAACACGCTGCGCGCCTGGGAGTCGCTGCCCGTACGGGTCGCGCTCGCCTAGACCTTTGCGACTAGACCTTTGCGACTGGACCTTTGCGACTGGGCCTTCCGGCCGATCAGACCTTCCCGACGCCCGCGCCGGCGGTGACCACCGACTTCACGGTCGGGGCGCCGTCGGGGGTGTAGGGGTACGGGATCGCCGCGACGCTGCCGGAGTTGCGCGACACCGGCGTGCCCGAGTTGACCAGATGGTTGTTCAGGACCTTGATGTTGCCGGATCCGGAGTCCCCGGTCTGGGTCACCGTGGGCTTGGAGGTGTTCTCGAAGTAGTTGCGCTCGACGTACACCCCGGCGTTCTCGGTCGAGGCCACGCCGTAACTGCCGATGTCGCTGTAGTAGTTGTTCAGCACGTGCACCGGGTTGGCGAAGCGCACGCGCGGGTGGCGCTGGCCCGTCCCCTGGAACCAGTTGTGCACGTACGTGACCCGCAGATGGCCCCGGTCCTGGGATCCGTTGTCGTCGGAGTGGCCGAGCAGTGCCGTCTTGTCCTGCCGGTGGAAGCGGTTCCAGGACACGGTGACGAAGTCCGATCCGCGCTTGATGTCGACCAGCCCGTCGTAGGCCCCGCTGAGGTCGTTGTGGTCGATCCAGATGTTGCGGGCCGACTGCTCGATGTTGAGGGCGTCGTCCCGGGAACCGGTGAACGTCAGGTTGCGGATGATCACGTTGCGGGAGCCGTTCAGCGTGAGCCCGCCGCCGCTGATCCGGCCGGACGTGCCGGTCCCGACGATCGTCTTGTCGGACCCGACCCGCTGCATGCCCGACAGCGACAGGGTGCCGGAGACCCGGATCACGTACCGGCCGGAGGCGTTGGCGTACTGCGCGAACTGCGACGCGCTCGACACCGTGACCGTGGTGCCGCCCGCACCGCCGGTGGTGCCGCCGTTCATGCCCGCGTAGCCGACCGGGCTGCTCTCGTACGCGGCGACGTGCCGCGCCTGGACGGTGTCCGCACCGCATCCGGCGGCGGCGAGCCCGGAGGCGGCGAGGGCGAGCGCGGCGCCGCCGCTCGCGAGCCTGGCGGAGGTTCTCATCGGGGAGCTCCCATCGTTGGTCACCAGACGTACGGCCAGCCGGCCGAGTCGAAGCCGAGGTGGTTGACGCCGAGCTTGTGGCGCCCGCCGTCGGCGCGGTCGTAGTAGTGGTAGACGAGCAGGTCCTGGTCCCCGTCGCGCAGCACGCTCTGCCCGCCGGGCCCGATCACGCGGCTCCCGTGCGTCGCCAGCACCTCGGTGCCGCCCCCGCCGGTCAGCGCGCGGCCGCCGCGGTCGGTGTACGGGCCGGTGATGGAGCGGGACCGGCCGACCATGATCCGGTACGTGCTGGCGGAGCCGCGGCAGCACAGGTCCCAGGAGGTGAACAGGTAGTAGAAGTCGCCGTGCCGGACGATGTGCGGTGCCTCGATGCCCAGGTCCGTCCGGGTGCGCGAGGCCAGCGAGCGGACCGTGCGGTCGCTGTGCCGGTTGCCGGTCGCGGGATCGATCCGGATCATCTTGATCCCGGTCCACCACGACCCGAACGCCAGCCACCACCGGCCCTCGGCGTCCACCGTCAGCTGCGGGTCGATGGCGTTGTAGTCGTTGCGCGAGGACGAGGTGATGACCCGGCCGCGGTCGCGCCAGCTGCCCGGCCTGCCCGTGTCGCTGATGGCCAGGCCGATCGCGGAGTTGTTCGAGCCGAACGAGGAGGCCGAGTGGTACATCAGGTACCGGCCGCCCTGGTAGGACACGTCCGGTGCCCACAACTCCCGCGCGTCACCGCTGTAGGCCCGGGCCCATGAGGCGCCGTTCGGCAGTGCCGCCCCGGCGCCCGCGAAGTCGATCCGGTTCGTGGACGAGCGCGCCTCGAGCCCGTTGTGCGTCGAGTACGTGTAGTACGTGCCGTCCGCCGTGCGGATCATCGTGGGGTCGTGCACGCCGATGTCGCCGCGGACCAGTCCGGGCTCCGGATAGGCCGCGAGCGCGGTCCCGGCCATCGCCGCCACCGCCGTCACCGCGACCGCCGCCGCCACGGCCCCGCGGAACAAATCGATCATGTGGGAGCGCCTCTCGGTTCGTCCGGGGGCGCAGTTCACCACGGCATCGGGCGCCCGTTCCAGAGCGGGCCGGTGATTCTGGGAGCGCCGACAGCGGCCGCTGTGGCCGGGCCACCGATTTCCCGGCGCCCGGCGATCTCACGCATGCGGATCCGGCCGGACCGGGCCATACTCACCCGGCCTCGCGCCGCCGTACGCACGCGGGCCTGGGCGGGGGCGCGCCGGCCGGTCACCGGCCGTCCCGCTTAATGTGGGCGTGTCCCGCCAGTCGGCGGGCGGTGACCGCTCAAGCAGGAGACGCGATGACCACCCCCACCACTCCCCCGCAGGACACCGGCGCCCTCCCCCCGCCGCCGTTCGATCCGGAACTGGCCGCCGCGCTGGAGATCATCGGCGCCACCCTGCCGTCCTCCATCCCGGCCGCCGCGCTCCCGGCGATGCGCGAGGGCTCGGCCCTGATGCGGGTCCCGCTGGAGGAGCTGCGCCGGGACGGGGCGTTCGAGGTCGAGGAAAGGAACGTGCCAGGGCCCGCCGGGGCACCCGACATCTCGCTGCTGATCTGCAGGCCCGCCGGGGCCACCGCGCCGCTGGGCGCCGTCTACCACAGCCACGGCGGCGGCATGGTCCTCGGCGACAACCGCTCCGGTGTCGTCGAGATCCTGGACTGGGCGCAGGAGCTCGGGCTCGTGGTGGTGTCGGTGGAGTACCGGCTCGCTCCCGAGCACCCGCATCCGGCGCCGGTCGAGGACTGCTACGCGGGCCTGGTGTGGACGGCCGGGAACGCCGCCGAACTGGGCATCGACCCCGATCGCCTCATCGTCGCCGGGGCCAGCGCGGGCGGCGGGCTGGCGGCGGCGGTCGCCCTGCTGGCCCGCGACCGCGGCGGGCCGGCCCTGGCCGGCCAGGTGCTGATGTGCCCGATGCTCGACGACCGCAACGACACCCCGTCCAGCCGGCAGATGGCCGGCCGCGGCGTCTGGGACCAGGCCTCCAACTCGACCGGCTGGACGGCCCTGCTCGGCGAGGCCCGGGGCGGCCCGGACGTGTCCCCGTACGCGGCGCCCGCCCGCGAGCCGGACCTTTCCGGGCTGCCGCCGGCGTTCATCGACGTCGGCTCGGCGGAGACGTTCCGGGACGAGGACGTCGCCTACGCCGCGCGGCTGTGGCAGGCGGGAGGGCAGGCCGAGCTGCACGTCTGGCCCGGCGGGTTCCACGGATTCACCATGATGGCGCCCCAGGCGGTCCTCTCCCAGGAGGCGCGTGCCGCACGGATCCGCTGGCTCGCGCGGCTGCTCGCAGGCGCGTCCTGAGCACGCCTTTGCCATCAGGGTCGAACCGCATTACCCGCAGATGCGTACCCCTTGATGGTTTGCGGTAGGGGCGGCCGAGTCCCCCGCGAGCCCTCGGGTATGGCACAGAGGTGAGTGCAGTGGAACCAGGACTCAGACTCACCGAGCGCTACCGGCTGCTGGAACGGCTGGACGGCGGTGCCGGCGACCACGTCTGGCGGGCCTGGGACGAGGCGCTCGAGCGGCCGGTCGCGGTGAAGCTGCCCGCCGCCGGGCGGTCGGCGACGGCCGAGCGGCACCGGCGGTTCCAGGAACGGGTGGTCCGCGCCGTGCGGATCACTCATCCGGCCTTCATCACCGTCTACGACTGCGATCTGACCCGCGACGCCGGCGGGCGGCCGACCTCCTACGTGGTGACCGCGTTCCTCGACGGCGAGCACCTCGCCGGGCGGATCGCGCGGGAGCCGCTCACGCTGCCCGAGGCGCTGGAGAGCTGCGCGCAGATCGCCGACGGGCTCGCCGCCGCGCACGCCGCGGGGGTGGCGCACGGCGATCTGCGGCCGGAGAAGGTCTTCCTCACCCCGGACGGGACCAGGATCGTGGACCTGGGCCTGAACGCGGCCTCCGAGCCGGGCACCGGCGAGCCCGGGGACGATGGCGGGGCCGGGAGCGATGGGAAGGCCGCCGACGTGCTCGCCCTCGGCGCGGTGCTCGCCGCGTGCCTGCCCGCCTCCGGGGACGTACCGGAGGAGGTGGCCGAACTCGCCTCGCGGTGCCGTTCCCCCGATCCCGGGCGAAGACCCGAGGCCGGGGCGGCGGCGGAGATCCTGCTGCGCGCCCGGGCGGCGCTGGACGGCGAAGAGCCCGAGCCCGTGGCCGTCCCCGTACCGGAGCCGGAGCCTGAGCCGCCACCGGTGTCCGAGCCCGCACCCGAGGAGCCGCCGACCCGGGTGTACGAGCGGCCCGCGGGACCGGCCGGCCTGGAGAGCGCGCACCAGGACAGCCGGCTGGTGTTCCGCATCGCGGTGGCCGCGGCCGTCCTGGCGGCGGCGCTGGCGGTGCTGGCGATCCTGAACCGCGAGGACCTGAACCCCGCCCCCCGGCCGGAGGGCAGGCTCCCCGTGCCGGCGGCGCCCACCTCGCCGGGCGGTACCGTCTCGGCCTCTCCCACCCCCGACAGCCCGGGCCGCGACGAGCCGGTGTCGGCGCCCGCCGCCTACGCCACCCTCGGCCGGCTGCAGCCGATCATCGACGGCGGGCGGGCCTCCGGCGAGATCCGGTCCGACGTGGCGGTGGACTTCAACAACCTGATCACCAACCTGCGCAACGACCTGGCCGCCGGCCGTACCGAGGGGATCGACCAGGACCTGGCGCGGATCCGGGAGAAGATCGCCACCCGCACCCGCGAGCGCGCGCTCGACCGCGAGGTCGCGGCGCGGATGAACGCCGTCCTGTCCGGCCGCAGCCAGTGATCATGCACCTTCGGCCGGCGCCGGGCCTCACTCCCCCTGGGACGCCGAGTCCTGGAGCCAGGCCCAGCCGGCGCGGATCTCCTCGGCGGCCTCCCGGACCAGCACGCGGTAGCGCTCGACGGCCTCGGGCGTGAACCGGTACGCGGGGCCGCAGACACTGATCGCCCCGTGCACCTCGCCGTCCGGCCCGAGGAGCGCCGCGGCGACCGAGCCGGCGTCGGCCTGCCGCTCGCCCATCGAGGCCGCGACGCCGTCGGCGCCGATCACGGCCAGGTCGGCGCGCAGCTCCGCCTCCCCGGTGACCGTCCGCTCGGTGAGCGCGGCCCGCGGCCCGGCCAGGATCGCCTCCCGCCGGTCCGCGGGCAGCGAGGCCAGGATGACCTTGCCCGAGGAGCCCGCGTGCAGCGGGAACCGGGTGCCGATCTCGACGGTCATCTTGATCTCGTTGCGGCTCTCGAACTGGTCCAGGTACACCCGCTGGTCCCCGACCAGCCCCGACAGGGTGGTGGTCTCCCCCGTCTGGTCGCGCAGCCGGCGCAGCACCGGCGCGGCCGCCGCGCGCGCGTCGAAGCGGCGCAGCGCGCTCACGCCGAGCGCCACCGCGGCGGGACCAAGCCGGTAGCCGGGCACCCCGTCGTCGGTGGCCAGCATCTCCCGCGAGACCAGCGACCGCAGGATGCGGTGCACGACCGCCTTGGAGATGCCGAGCTCGCGGCTGATCGCGCTCACGCCCAGGTAGCGCGGCCCGCCCGCGAACAGCAGCAGAACGTCGGCGACGCGCGCCGCCGCCTCGGTACCGACGCCGTCGCTCGCGGGTGCGGGTACGGCTGCGGGGGGCTTGCGCACGGACACGCTCCGGGTAGTCACGGGTGAATCCTAGGCAGCCGGATCAGCGCCCGCGCCGGAGGTAGCGTCCGGCGGGGGTCCCCGTGATCGCGCCGTCGGCGTACACCCGGTTGCCGCGCACGAACGTGTCGGTCACCCGGGCGGTCATCGGGAAGCCCTCGAACGGGGTGTACTCCTGCGTGGACTCGGAGTCGGCGGCGCGGACCGTCCAGTTGACGTCCGGGTCGACCAGGGCGATGTCGGCGTCGTAGCCCTCGGCGATCGTGCCCTTCTTGGTCAGGCCGTACCGCCGGGCCGGGTTCCACGAGGTCAGCTGCGCGACCCGCTGCAGCGACATGCCCCGCTTCATGCCCTCGCCGACCAGGCCGGGCAGCAGGTACTCGGCGCCGCCGAAGCCGGACTTGGCCAGGAAGACGTCGTCGCGGTCGGCGCCGAACTTCATCTCGTCGCGGCAGCAGGCGTGGTCGCTGACCACCCAGTCCACCTCGCCGGCCAGCACGTGCCGCCACAGCGCCTCGACGTCGCCGCGCTCGCGCAGCGGCGGGTTGACCTTGCCGCCGATGCCGTGCGCGGTGTCGACGTCGGCGAGCAGGTGGCCGATGGTGACCTCGCGGCGGAAGTCGATGTGCGGGAACGCCGCCTTCATCGTCAGCGCGGCCGACAGCGCCTTCTCCGAGGACAGGTGCAGCAGGTTGATGTTCGGCAGCCCGGTCTCGTGGGCCAGGTACGAGGCGATGGTGACCGCCAGGCCCTCCGAGTGCGGCGGGCGCGACGCGCTGTAGGCGCGCAGGCCCGACAGCGAGCCGTCGCGCTCGACCATCCGGGTGTAGGCGGTCATGATCTCGGCGGTCTCGCAGTGCAGCGACAGCGAGAGGGAGTCGGCGTACTCCGGCAGCGCCTCCCGGGCCTTCTGCAACCCGCGCATGACGAACTCGAAGTGCGCCAGGTCGTACCGCTCGTCCGGCGGGATCATCAGGAAGTCGCTCTGCGAGGTGGACCGGCCGTGCAGCCCGTGCGTCCCGTAGAACATGAAGATCTTGAACGAGGTGATCCCGTGCTCCTCGACGAGGTAGGGGATCTCCTCGATGTGCTCGGCCGACATCGGGGCCAGGTGGAAGGCGTAGTCCACGTACGAGCGGCCCTCGGAGGCGGCCAGCACCTCGGGGAAGAACTCCCGGTACGAGCCGCCCTTGTTGAGGTAGTACTGGCCGGTCCGCATGTAGGTGAGCGCGGTGGTCACGCCGCCCTGGGCGCTGGCGCGGCTCTCGGTCGCGGTGTCGGTGCCCAGGTCGTTGTAGATGCCCCAGTGCTGGTGGGCGTCCACCACGCCGGGGAAGGCCAGCATGCCCCGGCCGTCGACCACGGTGGCCGCGTCGTCCGCCGGGAGCCCGGGCGCGACCCGGGTGATGGTGCCGTCGTTCACCGCGATGTCGAGGGTCTCCGGGACGGATCCCTCGGCGTCGTCGGGACGGACCACCCGGACGTTCTTGATCAGCAGTTCGGTCGTCGCCATGAGTGCTCCTCCGCTTTCGAGGCGTTGGTGGGTGGGTTCAAGGGGTACGGCCGGCCACGTCGCCCGCGGCCAGGTAGGCCAGGCCGAAGGCGGGCAGCAGGCCGTTGCCGGGCAGGTAGCCGGCGGCGCCGTGGCCGGAGACGCCGGCGGCGGCGCCGCCCGCCGCGTACAGGCCGGGGATGGGCCGATCGGCACCGTCGACCACGGCGGCGTGCTCGTCGACGAGCAGTCCGCCCTGGGTGTGGAACAGCGCCGGTACGACCCGTACGGCGGCGTACCGGGGTTCGAGCGGCCGCTCCCAGTTGGTGCGGCCGAACGGGTCGGGACGCTCGCCGCGCGCGATGGCCGCGGCACCGTCCAGCTCGTCGGCCAGGGCGTCGGCGGGCAGGCCGGTGGCCTTCGCCAGCCCGGCCGCGTCATCGGCCCAGACCAGCACGCCGGACTCCACGGTGTCGCGGAAGTCCTGGAACGCCTGGCACTGCTCGTAGATCTTCTCGTCCAGCACGATCCAGCCGGTGGAACCGGGCCGGGCGGCCAGCTCCGCCGCGTACTCCGAGTAGCCGCGGGTCTCGTCGCCGAACCGGCGGCCGAGGGTGTCGACCAGGACCGCGCCGTGGATGATCGTCGCCCAGCCGACCAGCGTGCCCGCGCCCGCCGCGACCGCGCCGTGCCCCTGGTAGGCGTCCAGGAACCCGGTGGCCGCGCCGAGCCTGCCGCCGATGCGCAGCGCGTCGCCGAGCGACTGGTCGCTGCCGTGGTAGAGGGCGTCGGAGATCTCCGGCAGGTGCTCGGCGACCAGCTCGCGGTCGGCGCCGAACCCGTTGGTGGCCAGCAGGACGGCCCGGGTCGGGATCTCCTCCTCGGTGCCGTCCGGATAGCGCACGACGGCCGCGTTCACCGCCCCGCCGGCATCGGTGCGCACGTCGGTGAGCCGGGCCGGGACGAGCATGTCGATCGCGGGGTGCTCGGCGACCTTGCGCGCCAGGTGGTCGATCACGCCGGAGCCGTGCCGGCCGGGGATCGAGTGGCAGCGCGGGACGGCGTGCCCGGGGTAGTTGAAGTCGGTGACCAGCGACAGCGGAAGCCCCACCGCGTCGGCGAGCCACTCCACCAGAGGGGCGCCGACCTCGGCCAGCGTCCTGGCCAGCCGCGGATCGGCCCGCCCCTTGGTCTTGGCCATGATGTCGGCGACGAACCGCTCCGGGGAGTCATGGACGCCCGCCTCGGCCTGCCAGCGCGAGCCGGCGCCCGGGAACATCGCCGTGGACATCGAGGTGTTGTTGCCGCGCCGGTAGTGCTCGCTGGCCTCCACCACCAGGACGCTCAGGCCCAGCTCGGCGGCGCGCAGCGCACCGGCGAGGCCGCCACCCGCGCCCGCCACGATCAGATCGGGTCCCTCGCTCATGCCGCCTCCCCGGCCTCGTGCTCGGCCACCATCAGTCGCAGGGCCAGCGCGGTCGGGTCGACGATGCGGGCGGGCAGATCGGCGGGCTCGACGTCGACGGCCGAGCAGCCGTTGATCACGGCGGTGGCGCCCCGCCCGGCCAGCTCGCGGACCGCGCCGCCGAGCGCCGCGTTCCAGGCGCCGGTGTCGGCGATGGCGTCGAACGGCAGGTCCATCACCGTGACGCCCGCGACGTACGGGTCCAGCCCGTACGCGGTCAGCCGCCGGGCCAGCTCGTCGCCGATGGCCTCGTTGCGGACGACCGCGCCGAAGCGCACGCCCGTGGCGGCCAGGTGCATGGCGCTGAGCTTGAGAAGGCCCAGCACCGGGGTACGGCCCGCGGCCGCCACGCCGTCCGGTACGGCGGGGTCGAGGACGCAGTCGGGGAACGCCACGTCGAAGCCCGCGCCCGCCTCGCGCTCCAGCACCGTCGCGACCTCGCGTTCGGAGGCCCGGATACCGTCCTCGGTGTCCAGGGCACCCGGTGCGGAGGAGCCCACGTCGCGCAGTTCGATCCGCAGGCCGGGCGGCGCGAGCCGGTCGTAGCGGGCCTGCCGCCGCGCGATCTCCTCGACCGGCAGGTGGATGGGCGTCACCGCGAGGGCACGCATCAGCTCTGCTCCCTGTCTTCTGTTCCCGAGAGGTCTTCCGTTCCCGGCGGCTCTTCCGTCCCCGCGAGCGTGCGCAGGGCGTCGCCCACGCGCTCCAGGCCGGGCAGGTCGCGGGAGACCCGGACCGCCCGCTCCACGAACTCCGGCCGTCCGGGCAGCCAGGCGTGCAGCAGCCCGACGAGATCCGCCTCGCCGAGCGGATGGTGATCGGCGTCCCCGATGGGGTTGGGCACCTCCCGTACGGCGCTCGTCCCGTCCTCGAACGTGACGGTGACGCGGGCGGCGCGCTCGTCCGGCAGCCGCGCCGTCAGATCGCCGGCGGCGGCGACGCGGACCCGGCGGGCCAGCGCGACCACGTCGGGACGGTCGAGCGGGGACCGGGGGCCGACCTCGCCCGTGAGCGCCGCGCAGGCCGCCACGAACGGGGTCGAGAACATGGCCGAGAGCCTGTTGTCCCAGGTTACCGCCGTGAGACCGGCCCCGAGCGCATGGGTCTCGACCAGGATCTCCCTGATCGGCCGGGCGGTCGGATCGATCTCCGCGCGCAGCGCGAGGACGGCGTCCGCGGCCGGGTGGGTGAACGAGCACGAGGCGTGCCGCTTGAAGTACCCCCGCGTGATGTCCCAGCGGGTGCCGAGTCCGGCGGTCAGCTCGGCTGCGTCGATCTCGCCCAGCAGGGTGCCGAGCGAGAGCGCGGCCGTCCCGGTGTTGCGGGCCATCCCGGCCGCCGCCATGCGGGCGGCGGCGAGCCCGGACGCGTTCGAGGCGCCCATCCAGGCGTCCCGTACGGGGTTGCCCGCGGTCGCCGAGCCGAAGTGGCCGGCGACCGGGAGCCCGGCGGCGGTGTCGATCGCGGCGGCCGTGGCCTCCGGGCCGAGGCCCAGCAGGCGCGCGCAGCCGGCCGCCGCGCCGGGTACGCCCCAGCTCCCGTGCGGGTGGCCGCCAGGTCGCAGCCGTACGGCCCGGCCGAAGCGGGCCGCCACCTCGTAGGCGGCGAGCAGCGCGGCGGCGGTGTCGGGGCCGGTGCTGTCCAGCTCGGCGGCCAGCGCCAGCACGGCGGGGAAGCCGTGCGCGGCCGGATGGCCCTTGGCGTACTTGTTGCCCTCGTCCAGCTCCAGGGCCACCAGCGCCATCGCGTTGAGCCAGGCCGCGGTGTCGGACGGGACCAGCCGGCCGCCGCCGATCAGCGGGGACCGGCCCTCTGGAGCGGTCCAGGCGGCCCGGAGCGCGCGGTGCTCCGGCAGGCTCGCGCCCACCGCCGTCACGCCCGCGACGTCCAGCAGCACCAGCGAGAGCCGCTCGACCACCCCGGCCGGGACCGCGGCGGCGTCCAGGCCGGACACCCAGGTGCCCAGCCCGGCCACGGCCGCGGCCGTCTCCTGCTCACGAACGGTCGTCACAGCCCCAGGTACGCCTTCCTGACCGCGGCGGAGCCGGCCAGCTCGCTCCCGGTGCCCTCCAGCACCACCGAGCCGCTCTCCAGCACGTACGCCCGGTCCGCGATGGCCAGCGCTTGCTTGGCGTTCTGCTCGACCAGCAGCACCGCCACCCCCGTGTCGCGGATGCGGCGGATCGCCTCCAGCATGATCCAGGTGAGCTTGGGCGACAGGCCCGTGGACGGCTCGTCCAGCATCAGCAGCCGGGGACCGGCCATCAGCGCGCGGGCGATCGCGAGCATCTGCTGCTGCCCGCCGCTGAACGTCTGCGCGATCTGCGACCGGCGCTCGGCCAGGACCGGGAACAGCTCGTACACCTCGGCCAGGCTCGCGTCGGCCTGCTCGTGGGTCCGGGTCCACGCCCCCATCCGCAGGTTCTCCTCGACCGTGAGGGTCCCGAACAGCGCGCGGTCCTCCGGTACGTGCACCAGCCCTTCCCGGACGAGCTGGTCGGGGCGGCGGCCCAGGGTCGCCGCCCCGTCGAAGGTGATCTTCCCCGACACCGGCCGCAGCTGCCCGCAGATCGTCCGCAGCGTGGTCGTCTTGCCCGCGCCGTTCGCGCCGACCAGTGCCACGATCTCGCCCTGGCCGAGCCGCAGCTCGATGTCGTGCAGGATCTGCATCCGGCCGTATCCGGCACAGACCTTCTCAAGAGTCAGCATGCGTCGGCTCCTCCCCCGCATCCCCGGTCACGGGCTCCTCGCCCAGGTACGCCTCGATCACGCGGGGGTCGCTGGTGACCTCGTGCGGCGTACCGGCGGCCAGCATCCGGCCCTGGTCCAGGACCAGCACCCGGTCGGCCAGCCGCATCACCGCGGCCATGATGTGCTCGATGAACAGCAGCGTGGTGCCGTCCTTCTCGCGCAGGTCGGCCAGCAGGTCCAGGACGGGGTCGCGCTCGGCCGGGACGAGCCCGGCCAGGACCTCGTCCAGCAGCAGCACCTTGGGCCGCATCGCCAGCGCCCTGGCCAGCTCCAGCCGCTTGAGCCCGGCCGTCGGCAGCTCGGTGGCGCGCCGGTAGGCGTAGGACCCGAGCCCGACCCGCTCGATCACGTCGAGCGAGCGGTCGCGCAGCCGCTGAGCGGGCATCCGCTCGTGCTGGGCGGCCAGGCTCACGTTCTCCAGCACCGTCATGGTGCCGAACGGCCGCATCAGCTGGAACGTGCGGACCATGCCGGCCCTGGCGATCTTGTACGGGGCGCTGCCGGTGACGTCGCGGCCGTCCAGCGCCACGCTGCCGGTGTCGGGCGTGAGCGCGCCGCAGATCACGTTGAACAGCGTGGTCTTGCCGGCGCCGTTGGGCCCGATGATGCCGAGGATCTCGCCCTCGGCCACCTCGAACTCGACCCCCGACAGCGCGTGCAGCCCGCGGAAGGACTTGCCCACGCCGGTGACCCGCACCAGCGGGCCGCCCGCCCCCGTCGTCTCGGTCGTCCCGGTCATCGCCGCCGCCTTTCCAAGATCGTCCCTACGATCCCCTTGGGCAGCAGCCGCACGATCAGGATCAGCAGGAGCGCGTACAGCACCACGTCGAGCCCGCTGCGGCCCTGCAGGAAGGACAGGAACTCCGGGGGCGTGCGCAGCATCGTGGCGGTCACGTCGTTCAGCGAGCCGACGATGATCGCGCCGACCGCCGGGCCCCAGATGGTGCCGATGCCGCCGATCACGACGGTCACGATCGCCTGGATCGAGACCGCGGAGCCGAACGCCAGCTCCGGGTTCACGAACAGGTAGTACTGGGTGTAGAAGGCCCCGGCCACCGAGGTGATCGCCGCCGACAGCGCGACCGTGATCAGCTTGTACCGCATCACCGGGGTCCCCAGCGAGGACGCCGCCAGCTCGTCGTCGCGGATCGCGGTCACGTACCGTCCCGTACGCGAGTACAGGAACCAGATGCTCACCGCGACGGCGGCGCCCGCCAGGCCCAGCGCGATCCAGAAGTAGGCGTGCGAGTCGGCCGGGAACTGCATCAGCGAGAGCGAGGAGCCCTCGATCAGCGGCACCGTGAAGCCGACCGCCTTGTTGGTGAACTCGGTGCTGGTGACGATCAGCCGGAGCATCTCCGCGAACGCGAAGGTGGCCAGCGCGAAGTACGCGCCGCGCAGCTTGTAGCGGAACGAGAAGTAGCCGATCACCAGCCCGACCAGGGCGGCGACCGCCATCCCGGCCAGGATCCCGATCCAGGGCGAGACGCCGTGCTCGACCAGCAGGTAGGCGCTGGTGTACGCGCCGATCCCGAAGAACGCGGCGTGCCCGAAGCTGAACATCCCGCCGAAGCCGCTCATGATGTTCCAGCCGACGGCCATCAGCAGGAAGATCAGGATCCGGACCGCCACCGCGCCCTGCGCGGCGGGCAGCACCAGCGGCAGCGGGATCGCCACCAGCAGCAGCACCAGGAGCACCAGGAACTGGCGGTTCTGCGGCCGCAGCGGCGGGGTCTTGACCGCCCGCTCGGCGGGCCTCTCGGCCAGCGTGACGCCGCTCATGTGGAGTCACCCGCCTTGCGTCCGAACAGGCCCTCGGGGCGCAGGAACAGCACCAGGACGAACACCACGAACACGCCGAGCAGCGAGCTCTGGCCGTTCATGTAGATCGTGGTCAGCTGCTCCACCAGCCCGATCAGCAGCCCGCCGACCAGCGCGCCGGCGACGTTGCCCATCCCGCCGAGCACCACCACCACGAACGCGGTGATGTTGAACTGCTCGCCGAGCGTGGGGGTCACGGTCACCAAGGGGGCGGCCAGGACCGCCGCCGCGCCCGCGCAGGCCGTGCCGATCGCGAAGGTCAGCGTGTGGATGGCGCGGACGTTGATGCCCACCAGCCGAGCGCCCTCGTCGTTGGCCGCGACCGCGCGGATCGAGGTACCGAGCCGGGTGTGCCGCAGCATCCAGAACAGCAGCCCGCCCAGCGCCAGCGCGCCGATGAAGGCGTACAGCCGGGCACCGCTCACGACGGCGCCGAACAGCGAGAACTGGAAGTCGCCGGGCAGCGGGACGCTCTTGGGCTCGGCGCCGAAGAACATCAGCAGCCCGTTCTCCAGCAGCAGCGACAGTCCCAGCGTGATCAGCAGCTGGTTCTCCAGCGAGCCGCCGCCGGCCCCGCTCAGCAGGCCGCGATGCACCAGGCCGCCCAGCAGGAACAGCGCCGGGACCGCCACCAGCAGCGTCAGGTACGGATGCATGCCGGTGGCCTGGATCACCCCGAACGAGATGAACATGGCCACCGCCAGCAGCGCGCCGTGCGCGAAGTTGACGATGTCCAGCACGCCGAAGATCAGCGTGAGGCCCATCGCGATCAATCCGTACAGGCCGCCCATCAGCAGGCCGGTCACCACCGACTGCCAGACCACCAGCCCGCTGCCGGACTGCAGCAGCGCGACCACGATCGCGACCACGACCGCGCCGCCGGCCACCCCGGCCCGCCGCAGCACGGCACCGCTGCCGTTCAGCGTGCCGCCGAAGCGGCCCTTCCCGCCCGGGGCGCCCTGGGGCGCCGCGGCGGGGTCCTGATCGGGGGCGAGCGCCGCCGGCCCCGCGTTTGCTCTGTCGTTCATGAACGCCACGTCACCGAGTAGTTGGGCTGGGATTCGGCCTTCTCCTGCGGATATACCTGCTTCACCTGGCCTCCCTGGACCTGCATCAGGATGGTCGCCGCGTTGACGTTGTCGCCGTTGGGGCCGAACTTGATCGGGCCGTTGCCGGCCGCCATCGGCACCACCTGGGAGCCGCGGATCCCGTCCCGGACCTTCGCCGGATCGGTGGCACCCGCGCGCTCGACGCCCTGCGCGATCACCTGGATCGCGTCGTAGGCGAGCACCGCCCCCGTCCGCATGGGATCGCCGTAACGCCGCTGGTAGTCCGCCCGGAGCCGGGCGGTCTGCGGGTTCTTGGCGTCGTGGTGGTAGTTGGCGCTGAAGAAGCGCTCACCGAGCGGCCCCGCGTCCTGGACGAACTTGGGCTGGTCGAACGCGCCGTTCGACACGCCCCAGACCGCGTTCAGTTCCGGCTTGACCGCGTTGACGGCCTTGGCCGCCAGCAGGCTGTCGCGGTAGTAGCCGACGACGACGAGCACGTCCGCGCCGGACGCCTTCACCTGGGTGACCTGCGCGGTGAGGTCGGAGGTGGTGAGGGCGTCGTAGCTGATGTTGGGGCCGATCGGCAGGCCGAGCTTCTCCGCCTCGGCGGTGAACGCCTCGGCGGCGCCGCTGCCGAAGTCGGACTGCTCGTGCAGGATCGCCACCTTGCGCACCGGCTTGCCCGCCGCGTCGGCCACCTGCTTGAGCTGCCGGGCGCCGGCCGACGAGATGGCCTTGCTGCCGGGCTGGACGCGGAACGCGTAGTCGTAGCCGTTGGCGAAGATCGTGTCGGTGGCCGTCACGTCCATCACGAACGGGATCCGGTTGCGTTCGGCGACCACGGCCACGTTGGTGCTGACGGCGCTCTGGTACGTGCCGGTCAGGCCGACGGCGCCCTCGGCGATCAGCCGCTGCGCCTCGCTCTGCCCGACCTCGGCCTTGCCCTGGGTGTCGCCGGTGAGTAGTTCGATCTTGCGGCCGCCGAGCGACTTCACACCGCCGGCCGCGTTGATCGCCTGCACCGCCATCTGGGCACCGCGCCGCATCTGCTGGCCGTCCACCGCGTTGGCGCCGCTGACCGGGTGCAGCGCGCCGATCTTCACCGGCCCGTCGTCCCGGCCGGCGGCCGCGCCCGCGGCACCCGAGGGGGCCGACCCGCCGCAGCCGGCGAGGGTGACCACGAGCGCGCACGCACTGAGCGCGGCGCCGAGCTTTCGAGCGGACATTCCACCTCTCTCCGCCGGACCCTCTCCGGAGTCTTGTCTCTGTTCCGCCAAGCGTTCCGCTTAGAGGAACGTTCTTCTAGAGTAGGCTCATGGTGGCACCGGTCACGTCACTCGGTCAATACCCGCACTTCACTTGACTGACGTGTCGGAGCGGTGCGAACTTGGGAAAGGGCGCCGGATGGGGCCTCATCGCACGACTTTTACTATCGTTCCTCTAGGGGAAACACTCAGATCCGGCCGCTCCACCATCCGGTCCCGCGCCGGCGCGGGACCGGCAGGCCGACAGGAAAGGCAGGTAAGCCCATGACGGGGGCTTTGTCTGGAATCCGGGTCCTCGACACGGCCACGCTCTTCGCCGGACCGCTCGCCGCGACGCTGCTGGCCGACTACGGGGCCGAGGTCATCAAGATCGAGCACCCCAAAGGCGATCCGGTGCGCACCCACGGCGCGCAGCGCGACGGCGTCGGCCTGTGGTGGAAGATGCTCGGCCGGGGCAAGAAGGCGATGACCCTCTACCTCGGTTCGCCGGAGGGCCAGGAGCTGTTCCGCAGCATGGTGGCCGACGCCGACGTGGTGATCGAGAACTTCCGGCCCGGCACGCTGGAGCGCTGGGGCCTCGGCCCCGAGGAGCTGCACGCGATCAACCCCCGGCTGGTGCTGACCCGGGTCACCGGGTTCGGGCAGACCGGCCCGTACGCCAAGCGCCCCGGGTTCGGCACGCTGGCCGAGGCGATGAGCGGGTTCGCCGCGATCACCGGCGAGCCGGACGGGCCGCCCACGCTGCCGCCGTTCGGGCTGGCCGACGGGATCGCCGCGCTCAGCACCGCGTTCGCGGTGATGACCGCGCTGCGGGCGCGCGAGGCCACCGGCCGCGGCCAGGTGGTCGACCTGGCCATCATCGAGCCGATCCTCACCCTGCTCGGCCCGCAGATCATCACCTACGACCAGCTCGGCACGCTGCAGGAGCGCACCGGCAACCGGTCGCACAACAACGCGCCGCGCAACACCTACCGCACCAGCGACGGCAAGTGGGTCGCGGTCTCCACCAGCGCCCAGTCGATCGCCGAGCGGGTGATGCGGCTGGTGGGCCGGCCCGAGTTCATCGACGAGCCGTGGTTCGCCTCCGGCGCGCAGCGGGCCGAGCACGCCGACGAGCTGGACGAGGCCGTCGGCTCCTGGATCGCCGCGCGCGACCGGGACGAGGTCGTCAAGGCGTTCGAGGACGCCCAGGCCGCGGTCGCGCCGATCTACGACGCCTCCGACGTCATGAGCGACCCGCAGTTCGCCGCGCTCGGCACCATCGCGACCGTCCCCGACGACGAACTCGGCCCCCTGAAGATGCAGAACGTGCTGTTCCGGCTCTCGGAGACGCCGGGCAGCATCGAGTCGGCCGGCCCGCCGCTCGGCAGGCACACCGCCGAGATCCTCGGCCGGTACGGGGTGGACGAGGCCCGGCTGGCCGAGCTGCGCGGCAAGGGCGTGGTCAAGTGACCGTGCCCCTCCCGGGGAGCCCCCTCCGGAGCTGGCTGTACGTCCCGGGCGACCGGCCGGACCGGATCGGCAAGGCCCTGGCGAGCGGCGCCGACGCGGTGATCCTCGATCTGGAGGACGCCGTCGGCCCGGCCGCCAAGGACGAGGCCAGGCGTACCGTCCTGGACACCCTCGCCTCGGGCGCGCCCGCCTATGTCCGGATCAACGCGCCCGCGACCCCGGAAGGGGCCGCGGACATCGAGGCACTGGCCAAGGCCCCCGAGTCCCTCAGCGGCGTACGGGTCCCCAAGTGCGAGGACCCCGGAGAGCTGGCCCGGGTGGCCGACACGCTCGGCGTTCCGGTCTTCCCCGTACTGGAATCGGCCCTCGGCGTGGAGCACGCCTTCGCCCTGGCCGGCGCGCATCCGCTGGTGGCGGGCATCTCGCTGGGCGAGGCCGACCTGTCGGCCGACCTGCGTACCACCGGCGGGGAGGCGCTCGCCTGGCCGCGCTCGCGGATCGTGGTCGCGGCCCGCGCGGCCGGCCTGCCCAGCCCGGTGCAGAGCGTGTGGACCGGCGTCCGCGACCTGGACGGGCTGCGCGCCGACACCGAGGCGGGACGGCGCGCCGGATTCTTCGGCCGCTCGGTGATCCACCCCGCGCAGATCCCCGTCGTGCACGAGGTCTGCGCGCCCGATCCCGAAGAGATCGCATGGGCCCGGGCCCTGGTGGAACGGCTCGAGACGGCCACCGAGGCGGCCTGGATCGACGCCGACGGACGATTCGTCGACAAGGCGGTCGTGGAGCGGGCCCGCTGGCTCCTCGCGCTCGCCGGCACGGAAGGACAGCACTGATGACGGACAAGACCGACTCCCGCGATCCCCTCCTCGCGGCGGTCGCCGCCGGGGTCCGGACCATCGAGCTCGGCCAGCCGCACTTCACCGGCATGCCCTGCTCGCCCAACCACCCCGGGTTCCGGATGACGCTCATCCGGCGGCACGGCGACATGGAGCGCGCCGACGGCGGCTCGGCCGCCAACGAGATCATCGTCACCGGCGGCCATGTGGGCACCCACATCGACGCGCTCTCGCACGTCAGCCACAAGGGCAAGCTGCACGGCGGGATCGACGCCGCCGAGGCCCAGCAGGGCGGCGCGTTCCGCGCGCACGGCGCCGAGAACCTGCCCGGCCTGCTGCGCCGCGCCGTCCTGCTGGACGTGGCCGCGGTGCACGGCGTGCCGACGCTGCCCGCCGGATACGGCGTCACCGCCGGCGATCTGGACAAGGCCGCCGAGCGGGCGGGCGCCGAACCCGGCGAGGGCGACGTCGCCCTGATCCGTACCGGCTGGGCCCGCAACTTCGACGACGCCGCCGCGTACATGGGCAAGGAGACCGGCGTCCCCGGCGCCACCGTCGACGCCGCCCGGTGGCTCGCCGAGCGCCGGATCGTCGCCACCGGCGCCGACACCACCGCCTACGAGCAGATCCCGGCGGGCGCCGGACACGCCGTCCTGCCCGTGCACCGGGTCCTGCTGGTCGAGTCGGGGATCTTCATCATGGAGCATCTGAACCTGGAGGCGATCGCCGCGGAGGGCGTGCACGAGTTCGTGTTCGTGCTGGCCCCGCTGCGCATCGTCGGCGGCACCGGCTCCCCCGTACGGCCGCTCGCGGCGGTGAGCGCGTGAGCACCCTCGTCCAGCGGCTCGCCGCCTTCGCCGCCGACGCCCGCGACCAGGGACTGCCCGCCGAGCTGCGCGCCGACGCGGCCCGCCGGGTCCTGGACGTCCTGGGCAACAGCCTGGCCGCGACCTCCGAGCCCCCCGCCAAGGCCGTGGGCTCCCTGGTCGCCGAATGGGGCGGCGGCGGCAACGCCACCGCCATCGGTACCGGCGGCAAGCTCCCCGAGCCCAGCGCCGCTCTGCTGAACGGCACCCTCGCCCACTCGCTCGACTTCGACGACACGCACCTGCCCTCGGTGCTGCACCCGTCCGCCTCCGTCGTCCCGGCCGCGCTCGCCGTGGCCGAGTCGCGCGGCGCCACCGGAGCCGCCCTCCTGGACGCGATCGGCGTGGGCATCGAGATCGCCGTCCGGGTCGGAATGGGCGGCTACGACGCGGAGCTCGGCAACTCGGTGTTCTTCGAGCGCGGCCTGCACGCCACCGCGATCTGCGGCGCGCTCGGCGGCGCGGCGGCCGGCGCGATGCTGTCCGGCCTGCCCGCCGAGGGCATCGCCGACGCGATGGGGATCGCCTCCAGCATGGGCTCCGGCCTGCTGGAGGCCAACCGCACCGGCGGCACCGTCAAGCGGATCCACTGCGGCTGGGCGGCGCACGCCGCCGTCACCGCCGCCGGGCTCGCCCGTACCGGGATCACCGGCCCGCCGACCGTGCTGGAGGGCCGGTTCGGGCTGCTCCAGGCGTTCTGCGGCGACCAGGCCGACCCGGACGCGGTCGTCCGGGGGCTGGGCGAGGACTGGGAGCTGCCGGGGATCTTCTTCAAGCCCTACCCCTGCAACCACTTCACCCACGCCGGGATCGACGCCGCCCTGCGGCTGCGCTCGCGCGACCTGGACCCGGCCGCCATCGCGTCCATCGAACTCGGCGCCCCGACGGCGGTGCTCCGGACGATCGGCGAGCCGCGCGAGGACAAGATCCGGCCGAAGTCGGGCTACCACGCGGCGTTCTCCGGCCCGTACACGGTCGCGGCCGCGCTGCTCGGCGGCGGCGGGCTCGGGCTGTTCCACGAGGACTTCACCGACGAGGCCGCCGCCGACCCCGCCCGCCTCGAACTGGCCGCGAAGGTCGGCTGCGTACCGGACGCCCGGTGCGACGAGATCTTCCCGCACCAGTTCCCCGCCGTCCTGCGCGTCCGGCTGCACAGTGGCGAGGAGCTGGAGGAGCGTGTCGACAGCAACCGGGGCGGCCCCGGCAATCCGCTGTCGGCCGAGGAGCTGGCCACCAAGTTCCGGCTCAACGCCGCCCGGCGCGTCTCCGCCGAGCGGGCCGACAGGATCACCGAGCTGACCTACGGCCTCCCCGGCCTGGCCGATCTCGGCACCCTGACGTCCCTGCTCCACTGACCACGCGTGCGCCCGGCACCTCCGAGGAGCCGGGCGCACGCGTCTCCAACGTCGGCACGGCCGGCGTCAGCGGCGTGTCACTCCGACCAGGCAGCCCGCGAGCAGCACGGCACCCGAGAGCACCCCGCTGACGAACGGGATCCAGTCGACCGCCGACATCGCGGCCATCACCATCCCGGCCACGCCCAGCCCGGTCAGCAGCACGCCCGGCACGGCGATCACCGGTTCCTTCCAGATCGGCGCCAGCACCACGAAGTGCAGGCCCACGATCAGCGCGATCCAGGCCACGTTGACCTCCTGCGGGGCGTCCAGCGCCCGCAGCACCGAGATCCCGCCGAAGATCAGCGCGAACTCGGCCACCACCACGAGCCCGAACTTCGGCCCGAACCACCCCGGCCGCCCGCCGCCGTCCCGTTCGCCGTTGCGGAAACCGAACACCACCACGGCGGCGAGGCAGAGCACCGCCGCCACCCGCAGCACGATCCCCGCGGCCCCGGGCAGCGGCTCCCCCGCGTTGGCGAGCACGAACGCGGTACCGAATCCGGCACCGATCAGCAAACCCAGCAATTGTGGCGGCATTCGGATGATCTTACTCCCGGGCCGTACCGCTTGAGCTGCCACGGGACGCCGGAGCGGCACGGGCGGTGCCGGCCTCAGAGGTGGTCCTTGACGCGGTCGGCGAACTCCTCCGGGGTGGTGATCTCGACGCCGAGCTTCTCGGCCTTGGCCTTCTTGGAGCCGGCCTTCTCACCGGCCACCAGGAGGGAGGTCCGGGCGGAGACCGAGGACGAGGACCTGCCGCCGGCGCGCTCGATCAGCTCGTTCACCTCGTTGCGGGACAGCTCGGCCAGGGGGCCGGTCATGGACCCGGTGACGACGACCGACATCCCCGACAGCGGCAGCGCCCCGGTATCGGACTCGGCGGGCTCCTCACCCTCGACCGTGCCCGTGGTGGACGAGCCCGTGGTGGACGAGCCCGTGGTGGACGAGCCCGGGGTGGCGGGCCGCGTGGCGCCGGGCTCGGTCATGTTGACGCCGGCGGCGACCAGCTTGTCGATCAGGGGGGCCAGCTCGGCGATCTCCTCGACCAGGACGCCGGCCCGCTCCGGGCCGACGCCGTCGACCTCCTGGAAGGCGTCGATGTCGGCGGCGCGGATCGCGTCCATGGTGGCGAAGTGGCGGGCGATGCGCCGGGACATGGAACTGCCCGTGCCGCGGATGCCCAGCGCGCAGAACACCTTGTTGAGCTCCTTGGCCTTGGCGCCCTCGATCGCGGCCAGCAGGTTGTCGGTGCTGGTCTCGCCCATCCGCTCCAGCTCCAGCAGCGGGTCGCGCTCCAGGGTGAACAGGTCGGCGAAGTCGGTGATCAGCCCGGCCTGGACGAGCTGGTCGATGCGGTTCTCGCCGAGGCCCTCGATGTCGAGCTGGCCGCGGCCGACGGCGTAGCGGACCGACGCGATGGCGTGGCAGGCGCGGCCCTTCGCGCAGCGCCAGCGCTTCTGCGAGTCGTCGATCTCGTCGCCGCAGCGCGGGCACGACTCGGGGATCGGGATCGGGGTCTCGGCGCCGGTGCGCAGGTGCACCACGGGTGCCTCGATCCGGGGGATCACGTCGCCCGCCTTGTAGACGGTGACGTGGTCGCCGATCTTCAGGTCGCGGCGCGCGATGTCGCCGGCGTTGTGCAGGGTCGCGTAGGTGATCACCGAGCCGTCCACCTCGACCGGGTCCAGCACGGCGCGGGGCGCGATGATGCCGGTGCGGCCGACGTTCCACTCCACCTCCAGCAGCCGGGTGATCTTCTCGGTGGCGGGCAGCTTGTAGGCGATCGCCCAGCGCGGGGCCCGCGAGGAGTTGCCGGCCTGCTCCTGGTCGGCGGCCAGATCGGCCTTGATCACGATGCCGTCGATGCCGAACTCCAGCCCGGCGCGCAGCCCCGCGATCGCGGCCACCTGGTCCTGGGCCTCGGTGATCTGCTTGCAGGTGATGCCCGCCACCGGCGTCGTCGCGCTGGTGTGCGCGCCCCATCCGGCGATCCTGGCCATGATCTCGCTGTGCGGCAGGCTCGCCAGCTCCGTGACGACGCCGTCCAGCGGCAGCGCGCCGTAGGCGAAGAACGTCATTTCCACCTGGTAGTCCCGGTCGCGGGCGCGCAGCGAGCCCGCGGCGGCCGAGCGGGGGTTGGCGAACGCGGGGTAGCCCGCTCCGGTACGGGCCGTGTTGGCGTCCTCGAACTGGGCGTGGGTCATCAGGACCTCGCCGCGGAGTTCGACCGTGACCGGCTCGGCCAGCCGCCCCGGCAGGCCCGCGATCATGCCGATGCCGTGCGAGACGTCCTCGCCGGCGACGCCGTCGCCCCGGGTCACCAGCTGGACCAGCCGGCCCTCGCGGTAGCGCGCCGAGATCGCCAGCCCGTCGAGCTTGGGCTCCACGCTCCACTGCTCGACCGGGCGGCCGATCCGGCGCTCCAGCCCGGCGGCCCAGCTCTCCAGCCCCTCGGCGGAGAAGACGTTGTCGAGGCTCAGCATCGGCACGGTGTGCGGCACGTCGCCCACGACCGCTCCCCCGGCGACCTTGCCGGTCGGCGAGTCGGGCAGCACGTGGTCGGGATGCTCGGCCTCGTACGCCGCGATGCCGCGCACCAGGCGGTCGAAGGCGTCGTCGTCCAGCCCGGAGTCGCCCTCGCCGTAGTAGGCAGCGGCGGCGGCGACGGCGGTCTGCACGGCGTCGGCGTAGGCGGCCTGGTCGCTGATCTCGGTGAAGCCCGGAGTCTCGCTCATGACCCCATGTTCTCGCGTCCCTACGACAAAACCAGCGCAGGTCACGCGCCGTTCGCGGCCGATTTCGAGGCGATCGCGGGCGGCACGGCGGCGGCTCCGCTTGACCACGGTCCTAGGTGACGGTTAACACGGCTCGTCGTCAGGGAGGTGCGTTCCGTGCAGGACGTGGTGCTCGCGCTGCTGGCCAAGGAGCCCTCGCACGGGTACGAGCTGCGCGCCCGGCTGCAGGAGGCGCTCGGGCCGCTGGGCGAGGAGCTCAACGCCGGCCAGGTGTACGTGACGCTGCGCCGGCTGGAGAAGGCGGGGCTGGTGGACGTCCGGCTGGTCGGGCAGTCCGACCGGCCCGACCGCAAGGTCTACGAGCTGACCCCGGCCGGCCGGGACCGCGTGGCGGCCTGGCTCGCGGACGTGAGCTGGAGCCGTCCGGCGCCGACCGAGTTCCATCTGAAGCTGGTGACCGCGGCCGCGTCGCGGCTCGCCGATCCCGTGGACCTCGTCGACGCGCAGCGCCGCGCGCTGCTGCGCGATCTGGCCGGCGTGCAGCGGGCCGCCCTGGAGCAGCGGCTCACGGACCCGGCCGCCGCTCCCGCGTTCGCCGCGAGCCACAAGGGCGTGCGGTCCTGGCAGGACATGGGCGCGTACGCCACCGCCGAGCTGCGGCTGGCGAACGAGGCGCTGCTCGGCGGCACCTGGGCGCTGGCGATCCTGGCAGGGATGAGCGTGGCCCTGCTGGTCGGCGGGCTCCCGCCTCGCCGCCGCGTTCGCGGGCCTGCCGCTGCCCCTGCCGATGCTGCTGGGCGCGCGGATCGCCGCCCGCCGCCCGCGCCGGACGGTCCTGGCCGGGCTCAGCATGACGGTCACCGTCGCGATGGTCGTCGCGGCGCTGGCGATGCGCCGGGACGTGGCGCGCAGGGACACCGTCATCCTCGGCCCCGACTTCGTCCCGGGCGTGGGCAACCCGGTCACCGACCGGCTGAGCCAGATCATCCTGGTGATGTCGGTGGCCATGCTGCTGCTCGCGGGGGTCAACGCCGTACTCACGGCCTGGACGGGCGCCCTCGACAACCTCCGTACCGCCGCGCTAACCCGGGCGTTCGGCGCCACTCCCCGTCAGGTCACCACCGGGCTGGCCGCCGCGCAACTGCTCCCCGCCGCGCTCGCGGCGGCGGGCGGGATCCCGCTGGGCCTGGCCGTGTACATGGCGGCCCGGACGCTGGGCGGCTCCGGCGGATCGGCGGACGTGCCCGCGCTCTGGCTGGCGGCGGTGTTCCCGGTGACGCTCGCGGTGGTCGCGCTGCTGACGGCGATACCGGTCCGGTACGGGGCCACCCGCCCGGTGACGGAAGCCCTCTAGAGGGCGGGCGGTTAACGGATCGCGTGGCGGCTCCGCGCCTCCGTACACTCGGCGCTCATGCCCTCCGAGCACGACATCGAGGACGAGTCACCCGAGGCGGCGCTCGCCCTGGCCAGGCATTACCTGCGGTCCGGGCCGGATCCCGGCGCCTGGCCACGATGGCGTGCGGCCGACCTGCCGGTACCGGTGCGGATCGCCTGGCTGCGGGCCGAGATCGCGCGCCGTCCCGGGACCGTACGGGACGAACCGGCCGGTGAGCTGCTCTACCAGGCCGTCCACGGGCTCGCGGCGGCCGACGCCGAGGACGGTGAACGGCTCGTCCGGGACCTGTCGGACCGCGCCGAACCGCTGCTGCACGCCGAGGCCCTGCGCCTCGCGCGCGAGGCCGTACGCGCGGGGCTGCTCGCTCCGGACCGCGCCAGGACGCTCCTGCTGGGCCTCCTCACGGACGCGAGCACGCCCGATGTCATCGCGGGCGCGCTGCGCGAACTCGCCCAGCCGTGGGCCGCTCTCGAGCCGCTGCCGGGACGGCGGTTCCTGCGGTTCCTCGACCAGGCCTCCACGGCGGACGCGGCGCTCGAAGCGGCGGCGCGGCATGGCCATCGGGACCTGCTCCTCGACATGGCCGCCGATCCGGAACGGCCGCCCGTGCCGAGGCGCCGGGCGCTGGAACTGCTCGGCGGCCTCGCGTCCCGTGACGACACCGGCCACCTCGTGGAGATCGCCGGTGAGGATCCGCTCCTGCTCGCCGGGCCCGCCGTGCAGTGCCTGCTGGAGATGCATCAGCGTGGGCATTTCCCTGGCGATGGCGACGTGCCGGGGATCGTGGACCTGGCGCTCGCCGACCATTCCGTCGACGCGGACGACGTCGCCACCCTGCTCTACACGTCCAGGCACGCGATGCTGCGAGAGGTCGCGAGCGCGGCCCCGGACGACACGGGCTGGCCGCGGCGGCTGGAACTGCTGATCGCGCTGGCGGCACAGGGCACCGGCGAGCTGCCGATCGGTGAGGGTGTCACCGGCCTGCTGCCCGCCGTACCGGATCCGGCCCCGTTCCTGGAGGCGCTCCGGGCGCTGCGGCACACCGGCGCGGAAGAGGCCGTCCTCGCGGTCCTGCCCCGTTCACCGGCGGCGGCGCTGGACGCGCTCGAAGCCGTGGGCGGGGAACGGACGGCCGCCGTCCTGCGCGAAGGCCTGGACCAGGTGGACACCGCCGCCCATCTGCTGCCCGTACGGCATCGCGCGCTCGAACTCCTGTGGCATCTCACCGATGACCCCGGCAGCCGGGGTTCCCTCCTGGCCAGGCTCGACCCGCGCGATCTTCCGGCGCGGATCGCACCGGACCTCGGCGGGCCCGACGCGCGGGAGCTGGAGCTGCTGCGGGCGGGCCTGGATCCGGACAAGCCGGCCGAGGCCCTGTGCCGGCTGGCGCGCACCGGCGGCGCCGGTACGGTCCCGGCCATCGCGGACCTGCTGCTGAACGTCGTGGCCCGCGAGCGCGAGGTCCCGGACGAGGTGCTGTCGGCCGTCCGCGACCTGGGCGGGCGGCTGTACGGGCGCGGCAAGATCAGGCCGCGCTGCCTGCTCGATGCGGCGGACGCGCGGGAAGCCGGCGACGCCCTCCTCGCGAGCATCGTCCTGGACCTGCTGGACGATGACGCCCTGGGCCCCGCCGAGCAGGCGATCCTTCTCGAACTGCTCCTGGACGTCCCGTACCGCGAGACCCGCGCGCGGGTCCACCGGCTGCTGCGCCATCGCGACCGGCACGTCCGCAAGCACGCGATCGCCCTGCTCGCCCGCGATGGCGGCGGCCGGAACGCCCGGGCGCTGGCGGCGAGCCTCATCCCGCTGACCAGGGCCTCCGACGTGCAGACCGTACGGCAGGCAGTACTGGCCCTCAGAGACGCGCGCGTGCGCGGGGCCGCGGTGGCGATCGCGGACTGCCTCGACCACCCGAACATGAACATCAAGAAGACCGCCGCCGAGGCACTCGTCCTCGCGGGCACTCCGGCGGCGGTACCGAAGCTGCTGTTCTGGCTCGGGCGGCACGACAATCCGGGCCTGCGCCAGGCCCTGAGCGAGGCCCTGCGCGCGGTGCTCGGGGACGTTCACCGCGCGGTGATCGTCGCCGCGGCCGACCGCGCCGCGGACGAGCGCACCCGTTCGCTGCTCGTCCAGAGCATCGACGGCCGGCTGACCGAGAGCGCGGTCCGCGTTCTGGCCGCCCAGGGTTCACCGGCCGGGGAGGCCTTGCTGCGTCTCCTTCCGGACCGGCCGCCCGGGCCGTCGAAGACCCCGCTCGACGAGCTGGCCGAGCGCGGCTGGGACAGCGCGATCGCGCGGCAGGTCGTGGACCTGCACGAAGAGGACCCCGACGCGCCCGCCTTCCAGCGGACCGGCCGACTCCGCCCGATGCTGGCGCACTGGCTGGACCTCGCGGCGACCGGCGGGACCGGCCGCGCCGCCGTCCTGCGCCTGACGCTGCGGCTCTGCCCGCCGCCGTGGAGCATGCCGGAACGGGAGATCTTCGCCCGCCGGCTGCGGACGCT
Organism: Actinomadura sp. 9N407; assembly: GCF_044326315.1. Taxonomy (NCBI): domain Bacteria; kingdom Bacillati; phylum Actinomycetota; class Actinomycetes; order Streptosporangiales; family Thermomonosporaceae; genus Actinomadura; species Actinomadura sp. 9N407. The sequence goes on from NZ_JBIRAW010000032.1 coordinate 38,910, forward strand.
CGCGGAGGGGGCGGCCGGTATCGGGGATGCCCATCGCGAGCGCCTCCTTGCGATGATCGAGGAGGCCGTCCCCCTGCTGCCCGTCGAGGACGGGCCGGAGTTCGCCCCGCGGATCCGCGGATTGCCGCCGATGGGCCGGCCGGTGCTGGCGCTGCTGCGCCGCTGCGGCGCGGTCCTGACCCGCGACGATCTGGATCAGGCCCTGGCGGCGGCGCGGAACGGCCCCGATCCGTGGCTCGCCGAGGAGTCCGTGCTGCGCGAGGCGTTCGAGCCGGCCCCGCGTCCGGAGGAGGGACACGGGCTCACCTCCCGCGAGCGGCTCGAGGAGCTGATCACGGCCTTTCCGACCGCACCGGCGGACGCCCGCGAGGGCCTGCTGGAGCGGATGCTCGAACTACAGCCGCTCGGCACGCCTCCCTGGGTCCTGGCGGAAGATGCCGGACGGACGGCGCCGGAGGTCCGCGCGCCCCGTTCAGGCGACTTGGACCAGCCCCGTTCGGCGGCCCAGCGGGATCGGCTCCTGGCGATGCTGGACGATCCGGAACGATCCGCAACCGCCGCCCGCGCTCTCCTGGACTGGCCCGAGCCCGGGATCCGCGCGGCCGTCCTGCGCGCGTTCCTCGACGGCAGGGTGGACCTGCCGATCACCGCTCCCCTCGCCGGTGCCCTGCGCTCCCTGAGCGAGACCGAGATGCGCGAGGCCGCCGACGGCGCCCGCGAACGGATCGCCCAGGCCGCCGGCCGTCTCGAGCCCCCTGACCGGGCCCGGTTCCTGCCCCTGCTGCTGGAGTGGTGGGAGACAGGCGGATCCGCGACCCGTTTGGCTGCGGAACGTGCCCTGCGCGGCGCCGACCCCGACCTCCTGGCCGGGTCCCTGGCCGAACGGCTCGAAGCCGGAGCCTGGGGTGTGCTCGACCTCGTCAAGGGTGTCCCGCTCCGGCGCACCCCGTCCCTGAGCCGGGCGTACCGGCGGCTGGAGGCGGAGGGACGCGCCGATCTGGCCGACGGGATCGTCCTGGTGGACGGCCCGTTCCGCCCGCCGGGCGCCGAACGCAAGGACGCCGCCGCGCTGGCCGCGTTGCGTGACCGTACCCGCGTCGGCGAGACCCGGCAGGAGCGCCCTTCGCGGGAGTCGCTGCTCGCCTCGGCCCGTACCGGCACCGCCGAAGAGGTCCGCGCCGCGCTCACCCTCCTCGCCGAAGCGCACGACGAGGTGCGCTCGGCAGGGGGCCGCGATCCCGGGCTGGAGGAGCTGCTCGGTGAGCTGATCGGCCATTCCGCTCCGGCGGTCCGTCTGCACGCCCACCGGATCTCCCGCCGGGTCCTGGACCGTCCCGCCTACCTGGAGCTGACCTCGCGGCTCCTGGACGACGGCCGGGCCGACCTGGCCCGTACGGCGATCAGGACGCTGTCCCACGCGGGCTGGAGGCCGGCGATCCCGGCCCTGGTCGGGCTGCTCGCCGACACCCGCGTCCCGGTGCGCAAGGAAGCCGGAGACGGGCTCGTCCGGTACGGCGCCGCCGCGATCCCCGCCCTCAAGCACGCCGCCGGCCGGGCCCGTCCGGACCGGCGGCCCCTCTACACGGCGGTTCTGGAGCAGATCTCCGCGCCGAGTTGAAATCCCTCCACCCGGGGTATACAAACGTATTGGAAGCTGAACGTTTGTATTGGACGTCGTGGACAGCAGCCGCCGGCACGGCCGGCGGGCATCGGGGGGCGGAACGATGGCGGGGGGCGAAGATCTCACGGCCAGGGCCAGGATCAGGGACGCGGCGCTGCAGCAGTTCGCCGCGCACGGGATCAAGGGCACGACGATCCGCGGCATCGCCCAGGCTGCGGACGTGTCGCCCGGTCTCGTCCAGCACCACTACGGCTCCAAGGCGCGCCTGCGCGAGGCCTGCGACGAGTACGCCATCGAGACCCTGCGGACCACCAAGCTGAAAGGGCTCGAAGGCGGGATGGGCGACCCGGGCTTCATCATGGTCGCGATGCGGACCGCGATCCCGGTCCAGCGCTACCTGGCCCGCGCCCTGGTCGACGGATCGCCCGCCGCCGCGCGGCTCTTCGACGAGGCCGTCGCGTTCAGCGAGGAGGTGCTCGCGGAGCCCACGGCCGGTGCGAACAAGGCCAACACCTCCGACCTGCGCGGCTATGCCGCCGTCCTGACCACGATGTCGTTCAGCGTGCTGGTGCTGCACGAGCATCTGGCCCGCAGCCTGGGCGCCGAGCCGCTGTCGATCGAGGGCTACCCCCGGATGGCCAAGGCGATGTTCGACATCTTCACCGACGACCTGCTGAGCCCCGAACTCGTCGCCGAGGCCAGGGCCGCGCTCGACCGGCTGCCCGGGCAGCCGGGCCACGAGGACCGGGAGGGGCAGGAGCGATGACCGGCTCGCACGCGATCGCCTCCGGGTGCGCGGGACGCATCTCGACCTCGGACGCCGCTGCCCGCAAGTGCGACTCCGATCCGCCCGCGCGGCCCCGCCCCCGACGCTCCACCGGTACGTGGTCAAGCCACCGGGCTCCCCTGCCTTAACGCAGTCGTGCCCTGGGGTCGGCGGCCGCGTGCCTGCCGATCCGACCCCCACACGAGGTGTCCCCATGGCTCCACACACCACCGACACACCGATATCCGCCGCCGGCCTGGTCAAGACGTTCGGCCGGACCCGTGCCCTGGACGGCCTGGACCTGAGCGTCCGCACCGGCGAGGTGCACGGCTTCCTCGGCCCGAACGGCGCCGGCAAGTCCACCACGATCCGCGTCCTGCTCGGCCTGCTGCGCGCCGACGCGGGCACCGCCACGCTGCTGGGCGGCGACCCCTGGAAGGACGCCACCGAGCTGCACCGCCGCCTGGCCTACGTCCCCGGCGACGTCACGTTGTGGCCCAACCTGTCCGGCGGCGAGGTCATCGACCTGCTCGGCCGGATGCGCGGCGGCCTGGACCCGCGCCGCAAGGCCGAGCTGCTCGACCGCTTCGAGCTCGACCCGAAGAAGAAGGGCCGCGCGTACTCCAAGGGCAACCGGCAGAAGGTCGGCCTGGTCGCCGCGCTGGCCTCCGACGCCGAGCTGCTGATCCTGGACGAGCCCACCTCCGGGCTGGATCCCCTCATGGAGGAGGTCTTCCAGGAGTGCATCCGCGACGAGCGCCACGACGGGCGCACCGTCCTGCTGTCCAGCCACATCCTGTCCGAGGTCGAGGCGCTGTGCGACCGGGTGACCATCATCCGCAACGGCGTCGCGGTCGAGACCGGGACGCTGAACGATCTGCGCCACCTGACCCGGACGTCCATCGACGCCGAGCTGGCCGCCCCGCCCAACGGCCTGTCGGCCCTGCCGGGCGTGCACGACCTGCAGGTGGACGGCAACCGGGTGCGCTGCGAGGTCGACACCAGCCGGCTGGACGAGGTGCTGAAGCAGCTGGTGTCCACCGGCGTGCGCAGCCTGTCCAGCCGGCCGCCGACACTGGAGGAGCTCTTCCTGCGCCACTACAAGGACGAGCTGCCCGGCGGCCCCGCAAGCGCGCTCGACGGCGAGGCCGTACGATGACCGCGCTCACCGGGACCGGCGGGATGATCCGCCTGATCCTGCGCCGCGACCGGTTCCTGCTGCCGGTCTGGATCCTGTTCCCGGCGCTGATGCCGCTCAGCTTCATCGCCTCGTTCGAGCAGCTCTACCCCACGGCCGCCGAGCGGCTGGGCTACGCCCGCGCGACCGGCGAGACGCCGACGTTCCTGGCGCTGTACGGGCCGCTGCACGACACCTCGATCGGCGCGATCGTCGCGCAGCGGTCGGGCTTCATCCCGGTGGTCGTCGGGTTGTTCTGCGCGCTGACGGTCATCCGGCACACCCGTACCGAGGAGGAGGCCGGGCGCCGCGAGCTGCTGGGCGCCACGGTCATGGGACGCGGCGCGACGCTGGCCGCCGCGCTGCTGGTCTCCTCCGGGGCCGCGCTGGCGATCGGCGCCGTGCTGACCGCCGGGATGGCGAGCCAGGGGCTTCCCTTCGGAGGCTCGCTGGCGTTCGGCCTGCAACTGGCCCTGGCGGGCCTGGTCTTCGCGGCGGTGGCCGGGGTGGCCGCCCAGCTCACCGAGGGCGCCGGCGCGGCGCGCGGTATCGCGATCGCCGCGCTGGGCGGCGCGTTCGTCGTCCGGATGGCCGCCGACGTCGGCGGCGACGGCAGCGCGCTGGGGTGGCTGTCGTGGCTGTCCCCGCTCGGCTGGGGCACCCGGCTCCAGGCCTACGGCGACGAGCAGTGGTGGGTGCTGGTCATTCCCGCCCTCGCCGTCGCGCTGCTCATCGCGGCGGCCGGGGTCCTGACGGTGCGCCGCGACGTCGGCGCCGGGATCCTGCCGCCCCGGCTGGGCCCGGCGGACGCCGCGCCCGGGCTGCGCGGCCCGTTCTCGCTGGCCTGGCGGCTGCACGGCCGCGGCCTGTACGGCTGGCTGGCCGGGTTCGCCGCGCTCGGCGTCGTGTGGGGCGGGGTCGCGGGCACCGTCGAGGACATGCTCAAGGACAACCCGGACCTGGAGGAGATCTTCTCCCGGCTCGGCGGCGGTACCGGCGCGATCGTCGATGTCTACTTCGCCTCGGTGATGGGCATCATGGGGCTCATCGCGGCGGGGTACGCGGTGTCGGCGACGCTGCGGATGCGGTCCGAGGAGACGGCCCTGCGCGCCGAGCCCGTCCTGGCCACCACGGTCGGCCGGATCCGGTGGGCCGCCTCCCACCTGGTGATCGCCGCGCTGGGCTCGGCCGCCGCGATGGCCGTGGGCGGGTTCACCGCCGGGCTGACGCGCGGGCTGGACGCCGGCGACATCGGCCGGGAGGTGCCCCGGGTGACGCTGGCGGCGGTGGCGCAGCTGCCGGCCGTCTGGGTGATCGGTGCCGTGACGGTGGCGTTCTTCGGGCTGCTCCCCCGCTTCGGCTCCGCCGGGTGGGGCGCGCTGGCGCTGGCCGCGTTCGTGACGCTGTTCGGCGGCGCGGTCCAGGCCGACCAGTGGGTCCTGGACATCTCGCCGTTCACCCACATCCCGAAGCTGCCGGGCGGCGACGCCGAGATCATGCCGTTCGCCTGGCTGGTGGCCGTGGTCCTCGCGCTCGGCGCCGCCGGGCTGGCCGGGTTCCGCCGCCGCGACCTGGCGTCGGCCTGACCCCCGGCGTTCCGGCCGGGTGGGCGTTCGATCGAACGCCCACCCGGCCGGGCGCTTCAGACACCGCGCCACAGGGGCGGGCGCTTCTCGGCGAACGCGCGCAGCCCTTCGGCCGTGTCGGAGGACCGCATCGCCGGGGTGGCGACGGCCATCTGCTCCCGCCAGGCCTGCTCCTCGGTCCAGTCGGCGGCGCGGCGCATGATCCGGGCCGACGCGGCGACCGCGAGCGGCCCGTTCTCGCCGATCCGGGCGGCGAGGGCGAGCGCCTTCTCCACCGCGGTACCGGGCGCGACGACGTGGTTCACGATCCCCCACTGGTGGAAGTAGGCGGCGGGCCGCGGCTCGGCGGTCAGCGCCAGTTCCATGGCCAGGTGGTACGGCATCCGCTGCGGCAGCCGGAACAGGGCCCCGCCGATCGCGACGAGGTTGTGCCGCACCTCGGGCAGGCCCATCCTGGCGTCCTCGGCGGCCACGACGAGATCGCAGGCGAGGGCGAGTTCGAAGCCGCCCGCGACGGCATGGCCCTCGACGGCGGCGATCAGCGGCTTGCCGGCCGGTACGGCGAACACGCCGAAGCCGCCGCGGCGCCGGGTCGCGGGCCGTTCACCGCGGGCGGCGGCCTTGAGGTCGGCGCCCGCGCTGAACGTGCCGTTCGCGCCGGTGATGACGGCGGAGCGCAGGGCGGCGTCGCCGTCCAGGAGGTCCATCGCGGCCTCCATCTGCACGGCCGTCTCCCGGTCGAACGCGTTGCGCGCCTCCGGGCGGTCGACGGTGATCAGGAGCGTGTGCCCCCGGCGTTCGGTACGGATGTGCGCGGTGGTGTGGTCGTCCATGGAGCCGGCTCCCTGGGGTCGTCGAGCTGGAGGGGTCGTCGAGCTAGAGGGTCATCGAGTAGCCGCCGTTGACCGGCATGGTCTGGCCGGTGATCCAGCTCGCGGCGTCGGAGGTCAGGAAGAGGATCATGTTGGCGGCGTCCTCGGGCTCGCCGAAGCGCCGCACGACGTAATTGGCCAGCGCCTTCTTGGCGAAGTCCTCGTTCTCGGTCAGCTTCTGGATGGCCGGGGTACGGGTCGCGCCGAGGGCGACGCTGTTGGCGGTGACGCCGTGCCTGCCGCCGAGGCGCGCGACGGCCCGGGTGAAGCCGGCGGCGCCCGCCTTGGCCGCGGAGTAGATCTCCAGGCCGTGGGCCTCGCCGACGCGGCCCGCGTCGGAGATGACGGTGACGATCCGCCCGTACCCCTCGGGCACCATGTGGGACAGCGCGCCGCGGGTGCAGTTGAGCACGCCGTCGAGGTTGACGTGGATCCAGGGGGCCCAGTCGTCGGGGGTCTGCTCCCAGAACGGGCGCGGCCGGGTCTTGGGACGCGCGGCCACGCCCCGGTTGCCGGCGTTGTTGACCAGGATGCCGACCGGGCCGAGATCGGCGCGGACCTTGTCGAACATCGCGCCGACGGCGTCGAAGTCGCCGACGTCGGCGGCCGCCGCGACGGCCGGCACGCCGGTGGCCGTGATCTCCTCGGCCACCGCCGCCGCGCGGCCGGGGTCGGCGTCGTTGACCGCGACACCGCCCGCGCCGTGCGCGGCCAGGTGCAGTGCCGTCCGCCGGCCGACGCCCCGGCCGGCCCCGGTGACCAGGGCGATCCGTCCGCCAAGGTCGCACATGTCGTTGTTCACGTGGGGATTCCTCTCGTTGCCGGTGCTGCGGAGTCGCGGGCTCAGATGGGGCGGTCGTGGCCGCGCCAGTACGGGTCGCGGAGCCGGCGTTTCTCGATCTTTCCCATCGGGTTGACGGGGAGGGCGGCCACGAACTCCACCCGGCTCGGCCACTTGTAGCGGGCCAGCCGCTCGGCGCAGAAGGCGATCAGCTCGGCCTCGCCCGCCGAGGCGCCGGGCCGCAGCTCGACCGCGGCGACCGGCCGCTCGCCCGCGTCGGGATCGGGGACGCCGAAGACGGCGGCCAGCGCCACCGCCGGATGCCGGGCCAGCACGGCCTCGATCTCGGCCGGGTAGACGTTGGTCCCGCCGGAGATGATCATGTCGATCCGGCGGTCGGAGATGAACAGGTAGCCGTCCTCGTCCAGCCGGCCGACATCGCCGGTCCGGTAGAAGCCGTCCGCGTCCAGCCGGTCGGGGCCGAGCGGGCCCCGGCCGATGTAGCCGGAGATCACCATCGGGGTGCGGACCGCGATCTCGCCGGTGGCGCCGGGTGGCAGCGGGGTCCCGTCGCCGTCCAGGATCCGGATCTCCACATGCCGGAACGGCCGGCCGGACGTGCCCGGCCTGCGGCGGTGGTCCTCGGGCCGGCAGCCGGTGATCATCCCGGCCTCGGTGCAGCCGTACCCCTCGTGCAGGATCTCGCCGAAGTGCTCCAGCACCGCGTCCTTCAGCCCGTGCGGCACGGGCGCTGCGCCGGTGCTCAGGTAGCGCAGCGAGGAGACGTCGTAGCGGCGCAGCACCGGCCCGGGCAGCGTCATGATGCGCTGCAGCATGGTCGGCACCGACGCCCAGTGCGTGATCGCGTGCCGTTCGATCAGCGCCAGCGCCGCCTCGGCGTCGAACCGCCGCAGCAGGAAGGCGGTGCCGCCGGTGCGCAGCGCGGTCCGTACGGCGGCGGGGCCGGCGCCGTGGTGCATCGGCAGCGTGACCATGGTGCGGTTGCCGCGCCCGCCGGTGGCGCCGTCGAAGCCGACCGAGGACAGGTACTCGCGGAACACCTTCGGGTCGGGCCGGGTGTTCCAGCCGCCCAGCGGTGCCCCCTTGGGCGCGCCCGTCGTCCCGGACGAGTAGATGATCAGCGGCGCGAAGTGCTCGCCCGGCCACTCCCGCGCGGGCTCCTCCGCCAGCAGGTCGGCCAGCCGCTCGACGCCCGGTACGGCAGCGCCGGTGCCGACGCCGACGACGGTGCGCAGGCCGAGGTGCTCCCAGGCCGCCGCCAGCGGGGCGAGGTCGTCGTCGTCCGCGACGGCGGCGCGCACGTCGCAATCGCGCAGGATGTGCTCGGTCTCGGGCGGTGCCAGCCGGTAGTTCAGCGCGACCTGGACCGCGCCGAGCTTGCCGAGGGCCAGGCTCACCACGAGCCACTCCAGGCGGTTGCGCATCCGGACCGCGACCCGGTCGCCCTTCGCCACTCCCCTGGCGTCCAGCGCCGAGGCCAGCCGGTCCGCCCGCTCGCGCCACTGGCGGTGGGTCAGGACCTGGTCGCCCTCGTGCGCGCAGGGCTCGTCCAGGCCGCTCACCGGTCCCGCGCCTCGGCCGGCAGGAACATCGACTGGGGTTCGAGGAACTCCGCCAGTGCCTCCGGGCCGCCCTCGCGGCCGATGCCCGACTCCTTGAAGCCGCCGAACGGGGCGTCGGCGTCCAGCCGGAAGGCGCCGTTGACGTAGATCGAGCCGGCCCTGATCCGGGTACCGACCGCCGCCGCGCGCTCCGGGTCGGCGCTCCAGACCGAGCCCGACAGGCCGTACTCGGTGTCGTTGGCGATCGCGACGGCCTCCTCCTCGCCGTCGTAGGCGATGACCGTCAGCACCGGCCCGAAGATCTCCTCCCTGGCCACCCGCATGTCGTTGCCGACCCCGCTGAGCACGGTGGGCTCGACGTACCAGCCGCGCTCCAGCCCGGCCGGGCGGCGGCCGCCGTGAACGAGCACCGCGCCCTCCTCGATCCCTGTCCCGACGTAGCCGAGGACGCGGTCCCGGTGGGCCTGGGTGATCATCGGGCCGAGCAGCGTGGCCGGATCGGCGGGGTCGCCCGGCGGTACGGTCTCCGCCGCCGCGCGGATCGCCTCGACGATCTCCTTCTCGCGGGTCCTGGGCACCAGGATCCGGCCCTGCACGACGCAGGCCTCGCCGTTGTTGTTGACGAGCCCCATCCCGACCGCGCCCGCCGCGACCCGGCCGGCGGGCGCGTCGTCCAGGACGATCGAGGCGGCGTTCCCGCCGAGTTCCAGGGAGCAGCGCGCCGTCCGTTCCGCGCAGGCCACGGCGATCCGCTTGCCGGCGGCGGTGCTGCCGGTGAACGTGACCTTGTCGACCCCGGGATGGGCGACCAGCGCGGCCCCGGCCTCGCGGCCGGCGGGAACCACGTTCAGCACGCCGGGGGGCAGTCCGGCCTCGTGCGCCGCCTCGGCCAGCATGCAGGCACTCAGCGGCGTCTCCGGGGACGGCTTGAGCACGACCGTGCAGCCGGCCGCCAGCGCCGGGCCGATCTTGGCGCAGGCGCCGAGCAGCGGGATGTTCCACGGCACGATCGCCGCGACCACCCCGGTCGGCAGCCTCCGCAGCCGGAACGGGAACCGCGCTCCGGGCCGTTCCTCCTCGAACGGCGTGACCCGGATGAGCCGCGCGTAGTAGCCGAGGGTGGCGATCGCCGCGTGCGTGTGCGCCGGCTTCACCACGGTGATCGGCAGGCCGGTCTCGCCGGTGATGGTCTCGGCCAGCCTCGCGGCCCGCCGGGTGAGCGCGGCGGCCAGGGCGTCGATCAGGTCGGCGCGCTCGGCCGGCTCCATCCGGGGCCAGGGCCCGGTGTCGAACGCGTCGCGGGCGGCGTCCACCGCCCGCCGCATGTCGGCGGCGGTGCCGTCGGGAACCGATCCGATGATCTCCTCGGTGGCGGGGTTCTCCACCTCGATCCGGCCGGACCGGGTCGAGGGGACCCAGGTACCGCCGATGTACAGCTCGTCCCACGCAAGCACGGCCATCTCCTTCTGGGGGCGGCTGGGGCCCGGTGCCGGACGGCCCCGCCCGAACATACAAGTTGGTCAGCCAACTAGTAAATACTTGTTAGTCGACCAACAAGATGGGAGCATCGGCACATGTCGACGTCCCTCCACGGCACCGGCCCCTCCGGCGATCCCGTCCTGCACGGGCGGCGCTGCCTCACCTGCTCCCACATCTCGTTCCCCCGACAGCCGTACGGGTGCGAGGGGTGCGGCGCCCCCGGCCCCGGCGAGCCGCTCGACCTCGCCGGCACCGGCGTCGTCCAGGCCGCCGCGACCGTCCACCGGCATCCCGACCCCCGGGTCGCGGTGCCGTTCACGCTCGTCTCGGTCCAGCTCGACGACGGGCCGCTCGTACGCGGCGTGCACGCCGGGGCGGCCACGGCGGGCGGCCGGACCCGCGCCCGCCTGCACGAGGACGGCGACCACACGGCCCTGCGCTTCGAAAGCGAGCGATGATGCCCAGGAACCTCGCGGATCTGCGGCCCGTGTACGTGGCGGGCATCGGGCTGCACCCGTACCAGCGCCCTTCGGAGACCCCGTACGTCCAGCTCGGCCTCACCGCGGTCCGCGCGGCGCTGGCCGACGCCGCGCTGCGCTGGACCGACGTGGAGAGCGCCTGGACCGGCACCGCGAGCCTCGGCATGGCGGTCTCGCGCGGCATGCTGCGCTACCTCGGCGCGACCGGCATCAGGATGACCCAGGTCGAGAACGCCTCCGCCTCCGGTTCGTCGGCGTTCCGCCAGGCCTGCCTGGAGGTCGCCTGCGGGCTGGCCGACGTGTCGCTGGCCCTCGGCGTCGACAAGCCGTCGCGCGGCGGGCCCGCCAGGACCGGCGTCCCCGCCCTCGCCGGGCGGCGGGGCATCCCCGCCGCGCACTTCGCGCTGCTGGCCGACGCGTACATGCGGCGGTACGGGGCGACGCCCGAGCAGGTGGCGGCGGTCGCGGTCAAGAACCACCGCAACGGCGCGCGCAACCGGTTCGCCCAGCGCCGGAAGGAGCGCACGCTGGCGGAGATCCTGGACGAGGCGCCCATCGCCGGGACGCTGACCAGGCTCCAGTGCTGCCCGATCGGCGAGGGCGCGGCGGCCGTGCTCGTGGTGTCCGGCGAGGCGATCGGACGGCTGGGCCTGGACGCCGCCCGCTGCGTGCGCGTCACCGCCTCCGTGCAGCGTTCCGAGCGCCTGAACGACACCGACGCCGAACTCACCCGGGTCACCACCGCCGAGGCGCTCGCCCAGGCCGGGACCCCGCCGTCCGGCGTGGACGTGGTCGAGCTGCACGACGCGTTCGGCATCGAGGAGCTGGAGTACGCCGAGGCCATGGGGCTGTGCGGCGAGGGCGAGGCGGCGGGGCTGCTCCAGGACGGGGCGTTCGACATCGGCGGCCGGTGCGCGATCAGCCCGTCCGGCGGGCTGCTGGCGATGGGGCATCCCATCGGGCCCACCGGCGTCGGCCAGATCGCCGAGATCACCCGGCAGCTGCGCGGCGAGGCCGGCGACCGGCAGCATCCCGGGGCCGCCACCGGCCTGGCGCACATGGTCGGCATCGGCGCGGTCTGCGTGGTCCATGTCCTGCGGCGGCCGGTCTAAGCTCGTTCCATGCCACCGCCGCCCACGTCAGAGCCGCCCGTACCGGGCAGGGCGGCGCCGGAGCGGCGCACCCAGGCCGACCGGTCCGCGCAGGCCCGCCGGCGCCTGCTGCGCGCCGCCATCCGGCTGCTGGCCGAGCGCGGCTACACCGGCACGACGCTCGGCGAGATCGGCCGCGAGGCCGGGCTGAGCCGCGGCCTGGTCACCCACCACTTCGGCACCAAGGACGCCTGCCTGGCCGCCGCCGTGGAGGAGATCCGCAGGTCCGCCACCCGCAGCATGGCACTCGGACAGGGCGGGCTGCGCGGCCTCGCCGCCCTCGACCACCTCATCACGGCCTACATCGGCTCGCTGCGCGACGGCGACGAGTTCATGCGCGCCATGTACGTGGCGATGTCCGACTCGGTCAGCTCCGCGCCCGGCCTGCGGGACGCGGTCGCCAACGCCAACGAGCAGTTCCGCGTCGCGATCCGCTCCTGGCTGGTGCAGGCCGCAGAGGACGGCGAGATCCCCGCCGGCACCGACCACGGCGCGCACGCCGTCCTCATCGAGGGCCTGATCCGCGGCGTCTGCCTGCAGTGGCTGGTCGATCCCGGCCGCGTCGACCTCGACGCGGCCATCGCCACCGCCCGGCACATGGTCCACACGGCCCTCACCGTCCCGGCCCCGCAGGCGGTCGGACAGAGCTGAGCGGGGGTGACCCGGGCTGAGCGGCCGGGCCGGTCAGCCGGATTCGCCGCGGGCCCGGCGGGCCTCCTCGGGATCGGCCTGGATGCCCGCGGTCGGGTCGCCCTTGCGCGTCCCCTCGTCCGCGTCCTCCCCGTCGTACCCCTCGGCGGCGGTGCCGGTGCCCCGGATGACCCGCTCCTGCGGGAGGCTCTCGCGCCCCGAACTCGCCCCCGGCCCGCGATCGGCCGGATCCGGCTGCCGCTCGTCCGGCTCCCTGTCGTCGCTCATCGTCTCTCTCGCCCTCTCCTTGCGGCCTTCTCCTTGCGGGGGCATCAGCCCTCGCCGAAGCGCTGGACGGCCCGGTCGTTGGGAACGCAGTGGGTCATCTGGAGGCCGGACACGTCGCGCGGCCCGTTCTTGCCGAGGTTGGACAGCCGCTTGCGGTCCTCCTCGGTGAGGTCCTGGCTCGCCAGCGGCTTCAGGTGCACGACGTCGCCGGGCCCGATCCCGAGCCCCTCGCCGACCCGCAGGCCCAGGTCGTCCTCCACCAGCAGGAAATGCCAGACCATGCGCTCCTGGATGGGGCGATCGCACTGCGACAGCAGCGCGATGAAGTTCTTGACCAGGTCGTCGCGCTCCCAGTCGTGCAGGAGGCGGTACCGCTGCCCCGCCTGGAGGTAGTCGTTGGGGAGCGGGATGCGCTTGCGGGTGAGCCGTCCCCTGATCTCCGGCCCCTGGTCGTCGTGCGTCGGGTACTGCGCCTCGCGGAGCCCGCCGGTGATGGACGGCTCGTAGTTGACGTGGGGATTCTCGCCCCCGCCGTCGACGTAGTACGTCATCTGCCCGTCCCGCTGGTTGGTGCGGACCTTGGCCTCCTTGGCCTGGTTGACGGGCAGCTGCAGGTAGTTGGGCCCCACCCGGTGCCGCTGGGTGTCGCTGTAGGAGAACGTCCGGCCCACCAGCATCTTGTCGTCGGAGAAGTCGAGGCCGTCGACCAGCACACCGGTACCGAACGAGATCTGCTCGTTGTCGGCGAAGTTGTTGGACACGTTGCGGTCCAGCACCATGCGCCCCACGGGCCGGGCCGGGAACTCGTTCTCCGGCCAGACCTTGGTGTCGTCCAGCGGGTCGAAGTCCAGCTCCGGGTGGTCCTCGTCGCTCATCATCTGCACGAGCAGCTCCCACTCGGGGTAGTCGCCGCGCTTGATCGCCTCGTGCAGGTCCCTGGTGGCGTGCCCGAGGTCGCCGGCCTGGACGGCCGCCGCGTCCTCCTCGGTCATGCTCTGCACGCCCGCCTTGGGCATCCAGTGGTACTTGACCAGGACGGTGTCGCCCCGCTCGTTCACCCACTTGTAGGTGTTGACGCCGAAGCCCTGCTGGTGCCGGTAGTCGGCGGGGATCCCGCGCGGGCTGAACAGGTTGACCAGCATGTGCATGCACTCGGGCGTCTGCGACATGAAGTCGAAGATGCGGTTGGGCTCCTGCCGGAACGTCACCGGGTCGGGCTTGAGCGCGTGGATCACGTCCGGGAACTTGATCGCGTCCCGGATGAAGAACACCGCCAGGTTGTTGCCGACCAGGTCCCAGTTGCCGTCCTCGGTGTAGAACTTCACCGCGAAGCCGCGCGGGTCGCGGGCGGCCTCGGAGGAGTCCCGGCCGCCGATGACCGTGGAGAACCGGATCGCCAGCGGCGTGCGCTTGCCGCGCTTCTGGAACAGTTTGGCCCGGGTGTACGCGGAGATCGGCTCGTCGCCCCAGGCGCCGTAGGCCTCGAAGTAGCCGAAGGCGACCGCGCCCCGGGCGTGCACGACCCGTTCGGGGATCCGTTCCCGGTCGAAATGGCTGATCTTCTCCAGGAACTGGTAGTTCTCCAGCGTCGCGGGGCCGCGCGCGCCGACGGTGCGCTGGTTCTGGTTGTCGTAGACGGGATGGCCCTGCCGGTTGGTCAGCACGGCCCGCTCGTCCCCGGGCTCGGGTCCCTTGCTCGAAACGTCCGTCATGGCCTGGACTCCTCTCCCCCACGCTGTGTCCACGATGTGTCCCGGTGGCGGCACCTACCCGATCCGCGCGGCCTCAAAGCGGCCGCCCGCGCGGCACCGGTCAAGAATCCGCCAACGCGCGCCGCCGCAGGCCGGAGCCGTGCCGGCCGCAGGCCGGAGGCCGGATCAGCCGTCCGACCTGGACTTGCGGATCATGTCGCGGACCCGGTCGGCGATGGCGGCGGCGGGCCCGACCAGCATGTTCTTGGTGGCGCTCTCGGTGCCCGGGCGCGGATGGGTGGGCGCGGTCGACTCGGCGGCCTGGAGCGCCGTGGCCATGGCGCGGCGCTGCGCCGCGTCGAACTCGTCGCCGAGCCGCTCGAACTCGTACCGCTCCTCGGCCCTGGCGTGCGTGAGCACGTCGATCCTGAGCCGGTCGAGCTTCTCGGGGAACGCCGGGTCGCCGGTGTCCATCCCGTCCAGCTCGGCCAGCAGCTCCTTGGCCGCGCGCTCCTCGGCGAGCCGGTCCGCCACGATCCCCTCTCCGCCCGGAAGGCGGCGCCGCGCGACCGGATGGACGATCTCCTCCTCGGCGGTCTCGTGCACCGCCAGCAGCCGGACCAGGTCCTGGAAGGCGTCCCGGCGCGCGTCCCCGCTGGAGGACAGCACGAGGTCGAACAGGTCGCGGATCCGGCTGTGCTGCTCGCGCAGCAGGCCGACGATGTCATCGGTGCCCGCGACCTGCGCCCGTGTGGTGGTCATGAGTACTCCCCTGGGAACGAGACGGCCCGTACGCACGCCGCGTACGGCGGCTGCCCCCTACCCCGGCCGCGCCGGGCCATGCCGCCGGACCCGCGGGGCGAGCGGCAAAGAATCTCGAATGAATCTCGAAAAAAGGGCCGGGGATCCGTGAGGGGGATCACCTGCCGGGTAGGGCGGCGCGCACACACTCGGCGACGCGGGTCCGGTCCGGATCCGGCGTGGAAAGGCTGGCAGGCCGTGAGCTTCAACCCGCTCGAACACCGGGGCATCCCGCTCGACCGGCAGGTGCGCAACTGGCGGGAGCTGAACGTGGCGCCCGTCGACCCGGACCGGTCCGACCCGTACACCAAGTGCCGCATCATCACGATGAACGGCATCGAGGTCGAGGCCATCATGTTCAGCCACCACTTCAACCGGGTCTGCCCCGACATGGAGGTCAAGCGGAAGCTGGCCGAGGTCCGCTACATCGAGCAGCAGCAGCAGAAGGTCGTGAACTGGCTGCTGCCCGGGCAGGCGTCGGTGCTGGAGACGACGATCGCCTACGAGCAGGTGGCCGTCGACCTCACCGGCTGGGTCGCGCGGATGGAGCCCGACCCGTACCTCAAGCAGGCCTACCAGTTCGGCGTCCTGGAGGACTTCGACCACCTGTACCGGTACGCGAACCTGTACGAGATGATCGAGCACCGCAAGGCCGAGAAGCTCGTGGAGCAGCTCACCGAGGTCATCCCCGGCCGGCCCACGGTCCGGCACCACCGCGACCCGGCCGACAACGTGCGCGACCACTACGACCGCGCGACCGCCGCCCCGATCTCCAAGCTGCACGCGCTGACGATCATGTCGGCCGAGCAGCAGACGATGAACTTCTACATGAACGTCGGCCCGATGTACATGGAGCCGATCGCCCGCCAGCTCTACCAGGAGATCGGGCTGGTCGAGGAGGAGCACGTCACCCACTACGAGTCCCTGGTGGACCCGGGCGAGACCTGGTGGGAGCGGCTGGTCAACCACGAGTACAACGAGTGCTACCTGTACCACTCGTTCATGGAGACCGAGAGCGACCCGGGCGTGAAGGCGATCTGGGAGCTGCACCTGAACATGGAGCTGGAGCACCTGCACATCGCGTGCGACCTGATGCGGCGGCACGACGGACGCGACCCCGCGAGCGTGCTCGCGCCGGAGCTCCCGGTGCCGGTCACCTTCGAGCCCAACAAGGAGTACATCCGCGAGCTGCTGGCCACCCAGCTCGACCTCACGACGCTGGGCGCCGGGTACGTCCGCGACGCGCACGAGCGGTTCGAGCGGATGCAGGAGCAGATCAACGGCGGCGACAAGCCGCCGAGCGAGCGCGTGATCGACCAGCACCGCGAGATGTTCGGCGACGAGTACCGGCTCTCCACCGACGGCCCGCACCCGGTCGGCGCCCTGCGCGACAAGCCCGCCGGCCGCTGAGCACCCGCCTCCGGGCGCGGTCAGCGGTCGGAGGCGGGCCAGACGTAGGGAAGGTCGTCCGGTACGCCGGGGAACAGGCGGCCGTAGAAGCCGGGGTCCTTGCGGACCAGCGCCGATCGGTGGCCGAGGTGGAATTCCGGGTCGCCCAGCCAGGGCGGCAGCTCCCCCGCCTCGGCGAGCCGGCGCTGGTCCCGGGCGCTTTCCACGCCCCGGGCCGTGAGAAGGTCGGCGGCCAGCGAGACGGCGCAGGTGTCCCGCCGGCCCGCCGCGCACCATTCCGCGCAGATCTCCAGGCCGTAGCGGACGAGCGCCTCCTCGTACCCCTTCCACATCCGCACGGCCGGATGGTGGCGCCAGCCGTACCCGGGAACCGTCAGCCCGCGCAGCACCTGCAGCGCCTCGACGCGCTGCTTGCCGAGCCGGCGCGGGTCCAGGACGCGGGCCGACGCGGCGAAGTCCGCGTGCGGCAGGAAGGTCTGCACGGGCGTCAGGCCTCGTCGCGGATGACCGAGGCGGCGGGACGGCGGACGCTGGTGAGCACGGGGCCTTCGGGCACCCCGAGCCGCAGCAGCGACTGCGGGTACCGCCCGTCGCAGAAGCGGGTGCGGATGAATTCGCGCAGCTCCGGCACCTCCAGCGCCTGGGTGTGGAACGCGGCGGCCAGATCGTCCTCGGCGGCCGCGCGCAGCAGGGTCCGCTGCAGCGCCTGGCCGGCCCGTACCCGGTCGTGCGGGGTGTCGCCGGGCGTGGTGACCAGCATGACCAGCCCGGTCTCCGGCGGATGCGGCCCCCCGTCCGGGACCCCCCAGCCGCGGCCCCGGGCGAAGTCGCGTCCCGGGAACCCGGTCCCCGGCGGCTGCTCCGGATAGGCCTCCGCGTGCACCCCTTCGGGGCGGCCGCTGCCCGGTGCCGGCGCCCAGCGGGCCTCCTCGGAGGCGTACGCGGGATTCAGCCGCTGGACGTGCCCGGCCGCCTGGGTGAGCCCCGCCAGCGCCTGCCGGGTGTGCGTCTCCACGGCCTGGATCAGCCGGGCCCCCTCGCGCTCGGCCTCCAGTTCCAGCGACGCCGCCAGCGACGGCCGGATCTCGCCGGCCCGGAAGGCCCCGCGATGGGTGCGCCGCCGCCGGACGGCCCCGTACAGCCGCCGCGCGTCCGGGTTCTCCGCCGCCGGGGCGCCCAGGGTGACGTCCGCCACCAGGTGCGGGCGGTCGGGGTCGGGCAGCACGCGCGCGTCCGGCTCGTACCCGAGCGCCTGGAGCGCGACGCGCAGCGTGAACAGCGCCGCGCCGCAGCTGATCAGCATCTCCCGGCCCTCGGGGTCGGCGATGCCCAGCCGCCGGTCGGCATCCGCGCGCAGGCAGATCCGGGACCCGCCCACGCCGAACGACCACGGCTGGGTGTTGTGGATCGAGGGCGCCCAGAGCGCCGCCTCCGCGGCGGTCCGCGCGTCCTGGTGCCGCGTGTCCGTCATGGCCTTCCTTCCTGGTGGCCCCTCACCAGCCGCGCCGGGCCGGGCGGGAGCCGAGCCGCTCGTCGCGGCTGCGGTAGACGATGTAGGGCCGGGTCAGATAGCCGACCGGCGCGGTGAGCATGTGCACCAGCCGGGTGAACGGCCAGATGCAGAACAGCGCCAGCGCGCTCAGGGCGTGCAGCCGGAACAGCACCGGAACGCCGCTCATCAGCCCGGCGTCGGGCTGGAGGTAGAACACCGAGCGGAACCAGGGCGAGACCGTCTTGCGGTAGTCGTACCCGCCGCCCACGGTGTTGGCGGCGACCGTCGCGGCCAGCCCGAGCACGATGACCAGCGCCAGCACCGCGTACATCAGCTTGTCGTTGCGGGTGGTGGCGGAGAAGACGGGCCCGACCGTACGGCGCCGGTAGATCAGGATGGCCAGGCCGCCCAGCGTGCAGATCCCGGCGACGGTGCCGAGCACCACGGCCATCACGTGGTACGCGTGCTCGCTGACACCGGCGGCCTCGGTCATCCAGTCGGGGATGACCAGGCCGCCGATGTGCCCCAGCAGGACGACCAGGATGCCGAAGTGGAACAGCGGGCTCCCGATGCGGAGCAGGCGCCGCTCGTACAGCTGGGACGAACGGGTCGTCCATCCGAACTTGTCGTAGCGGTAGCGCCAGACGTGCCCGAGGACGAAGACGAGGATGGTGACGTACGGGAGCACGACCCACAGGAGCACGTCCATCAGGAACGGACCTCCAGCCGGTCGGTCACGAACACCTGCCCGCCACCGGCGGCGGGCTCAGCGCCGAACGGGGCGAGGCCGACCTCCTCACCGGGCGGGCCCTCGGCGACGAGGCGCGCGACGGCGTCGTGCTCGCGACCCGCCGGCGGCGGCAGTGTCGCCGCGATCGCCTCCAGGACGGCCGCCCACGGCGACCCGGACTCGGTCAGCGCCAGCCGCAGCAGTTCCAGCCCGGCGCGGTGCTCCAGCAGCAGCCGCCGGCCCTCCTGGAGGTCACCGGTCGCGGCGAACTCCAGCACGACCGCCAGATGGTCGGGCAGTTCCCCGTCGTCCAGGGCGAGCCCCGCCGCGGCGTAGGCCTGCTTGATGCGCAGCAGCGCCATCCCCCGCCTGCGGGTGTCGCCGTACGCGTAGTACGTCAGATAGAGGCAGCATCGCTTGCGGTGGTCGAACGTCGCGACGTAGTCGGCGGCGAGCACGGGCTCCGGCGTGGCGTCCAGATGGTCCAGGAAGCGGGCCAGCGGCGCGGCCACGGGTGGCGGCAGCCCGGCCACGGCGCGGCGCAGCAGGGGCCGCAGCTCCAGCAGCCCGGCGTCGGGATAGCCGAGCAGCAGCGACGCCGCCTGCCAGGCCGTGATCAGCTCGGCGTCGTCCGGTCCCGGTCGCCTGCGCGGTCGCTTCATCGGCTCGGTCGTCCTCGTGGTCCTAGTGCTCAGGGCAAGTGCTCAGGGCAAGTGCTCAGGGCAGGTGGTCAGGGCTTCGGCTCGGTCTCGGCGTCGCCGGAGTCGGCGGGCGGGTTGGCGGGCGGCTCGCCTGGACGCGACGGGAACAGCCCCTGCGGGGTGCCCTTGCCGTCCCAGTTGAGCAGGTTGACGCGCTTGTCCTTCTCCGCCGGATCGACCGGGCTGTCGGCGGTCTGCCGCTGCCGCAGCATGTGGAAGTTCTCCACGGCGACCGGGGCGGCGCCGCCGGACGACTCCCCGAACGGTCCCGACCCGCCCATGCCGGGGCCGCCCTCGTAGTCCAGGCTGCACTCGGTGGCCAGCTCCTCCAGCTTGTGCGCCTGCTCGGCGTGCGCGGTCGGGATGACGTAGCGCTCGTCGTACTTGGCCAGCGCCAGCAGCCGGTACATGTCGTACAGCCGCTCGCCGGTCATCCCGACGCGCGCGGGGATGGACTCGTCGGGCTCCCGGCCGAGGTTGATGTCGCGCATGTACGAGCGCATCGCCGCCAGCCGCCGCAGGACCGCGCCCACCGGAGCCGGATCCCCCGCGGTGAACAGCTGCGCCAGGTAGTCCACCGGGATCCGCAGCGCCTCGATCGCCGCGAACAGGTTGCCGGCGTTTTCGGCCTCGTGCCCGGTGTCGCGCACGACGTCGACCACCGGTGACAGCGGCGGGATGTACCAGACCATCGGCAGCGTCCGGTACTCCGGATGCAGCGGCAGCGCCACCTCGTAGGTACTGATCAGCGCGTACACCGGCGACCGCTGCGCGGCCTCGATCCAGTCGCGCGGGACACCGTCCCGTTCCGCCGCCGCGACGACCGCCGGATCGCGGGGGTCGAGGAAGACCTCGCGCTGCGCCCGGTACAGATCCTTGTCCTCGGGCGTGGACGCCGCCTCCAGCACCCTGTCCGCGTCGTACAGGACCAGGCCGATGTAGCGCAGCCGGCCCACGCACGTCTCCGAGCACACGGTCGGGATGCCGACCTCGACGCGCGGGAAGCAGAACGTGCACTTCTCGGCCTTGCCGGTGCGGTGGTTGAAGTACACCTTCTTGTACGGGCAGCCCGACACGCACATCCGCCAGCCCCGGCAGCGGTCCTGGTCGACCAGCACGATGCCGTCCTCGGTCCGCTTGTAGATCGCGCCGGACGGGCAGGACGCCGCGCAGCTCGGATTGAGGCAGTGCTCGCAGATCCGCGGCAGGTAGAACATGAACGTCTGGTCGAACTCGAATTTGATCTTCTCGGAGAGTTCGGCGAGCAGCACGTCCTCGTCCCCGTGGTCGGGCGACCCGCCGAGGTCGTCGTCCCAGTTCGCCGACCAGGTGATCTTCATGTCCCTGCCGGAGATGAGCGACTTGGGCCGCGCGACCGGCGTGTGCTCCTGGAGCGGAGCGCTGGTCAGGGTCTCGTAGTCGTACGTCCAGGGCTCGTAGTAGTCGTCGATCCCGGGCAGCTTGGGATTGGAGAAGATCGTCAGCAGCTTGCGCGCCCGGCCGCCGCCCTTGAGCGCCAGCCGCCCGCGCCGGTTGAGCGTCCAGCCCCCGCGCCACTTCTCCTGGTCCTCGTACCGGCGCGGATAGCCCTGCCCGGGCCGCGTCTCGACGTTGTTGAACCACACGTACTCGACGCCGCTGCGGTTGGTCCACGCCTGCTTGCACGTCACCGAGCACGTGTGGCAGCCGATGCACTTGTCCAAGTTCATGACCATCGCCATCTGAGCCATAACGCGCACCTAGTACGTCACCTCCTGGGAGCGGCGGCGGATCAGGGTGACCTCATCGCGCTGGTTGCCGGTCGGGCCGAGGTAGTTGAAGGCGAACGACAGCTGCGCGTACCCGCCGATCAGATGGCTGGGCTTGATCAGCAGCCGGGTCAGCGAGTTGTGCATGCCGCCGCGGCGGCCGGTGGTCTCGGCCTGCGGGACGTCGATGAGCCGGTCCTGGGCGTGGTACATGTACGCGGTGCCCTCGGGCATCCGGTGCGAGACGATCGCGCGCGCGACCACGACCCCGTTGCGGTTGACCGCCTCGATCCAGTCGTTGTCGTGCACGCCGATCCTGGCGGCGTCCTCCCTGCTGAGCCAGATCGACGGGCCGCCGCGCGACAGCGACAGCATGAACAGGTTGTCCTGGTACTCGGAGTGGATCGACCACTTGTTGTGCGGGGTCAGGTAGCGCACGGTGACGCCGAGCTCGCCCTGCTCCCCGATCCGCGGCTCGCCGAACAGCCGGTGCATGTCCAGCGGCGGGCGGAAGGTCGGCAGCTGCTCGCCCAGCTCGGCCATCCAGTCGTGGTCGAGGAAGAAGTGCTGGCGGCCGGTGAGGGTGTGCCACGGCTTGAGCCGCTCGACGTTGATGGTGAACGGGGAGTACCGGCGCTCGGAGCTCTCCGCGCCCGACCATTCCGGCGAGGTGAAGACCGGGACGGGACGGGCCTGGGTGTCGGCGAAGGTGATCCGGTCGTCGCCGTGGTCGGCGGCGAGGTCGGCCAGCGGCGTGCCGGTGCGCTTCTCCAGCGTGCGGAAGCCCTGGACGGCCAGATGCCCGTTGGTGGTGCCCGACAGGGCCAGGATGGTCTCGCAGGCGTGCACGTCGCGGATCAGCGAGGGCCGGCCGTCGGCGGGCCCGCCGCGGATCGTCCCGTTCTTGCCGCGCAGGTACGCGACCTCGCGTTCCAGGTCGAACGGCACGCCCTTGGTGGCGGCGCCGAGCTTCTCGGTGAGCGGGCCGAGCGCGGCCATCCTTGCTCCGAGCGCCGGGTAGTCCCGTTCGACGACCACCAGCTTGGGCAGGGTGGTGCCCGGTATCGGCTCGCACTCCCCGGCCGCCCAGTCGGCGACCCGGCCGTGCGGTGTGGCCAGTTCGCCGGGGGTGTCGTGCAGCAGCGGCACCGCGACGACGTCCTTGCGCACGCCCAGGTGCTCGCCGGCGAGCCGGCTGAACGCCTGGGCGATCGACTGGAAGGCGTCCCAGTCGGTACGGGTCTGCCACGGCGGCGAGATCGCGGGGTTGAACGAGTGCACGAACGGGTGCATGTCCGTGGTGTTGAGGTCGTGCTTCTCGTACCAGGTCGCGGCGGGCAGCACGATGTCGGAGTAGATCGTGGTGCTGGTCATCCGGAAGTCCAGTGACAGCAGCAGGTCGAGCTTGCCGGTGGGCGCCTCCTCGTGCCAGGTGACGCCCTTGGGGCGGGCATCGGGCGGCGCCTCGGTGGCGCGTACGGAGGAGTCGGCGCCGAGCAGGTGCTTGAGGAAGTACTCGTTGCCCTTGGCCGAGGAGCCGAGCAGGTTGGCCCGCCACACCGTCAGGATCCGGGGGAAGTTCTCCGGCGCGTCGGGGTCCTCGCACGCGAACCGCAGCCGCCCGGCCTTCAGTTCTTCGACGACATGCTCACCGGCCGGTTTCCCGGCCGCCTCGGCCTCGTCGGCCAGGTCCAGGGGGTTGCGGTCGAACGTCGGGTACGAGGGCATCCAGCCGAGCCGGGCGGACTGCGCGATGACGTCGGCGGTGGAGCGGCCCGCGAGGGTGCCATCGGCGGTGGCGGCCGACAGCGTGCCGGCGCTGAACGGGTCGTACCGGAACTGGTCGGTGTGCAGGTACCAGAACGCGGTCCCGATCATCTGCCGGGGCGGCCGGGACCAGTCCAGCGCGCCCGCCAGCTGCGCCCAGCCGGTGACCGGGCGGCACTTCTCCTGCCCGACGTAGTGCGCCCAGCCGCCGCCGTTGACGCCCTGGCAGCCGGTCATCGTGGTCAGCGTCAGGAACGCCCGGTAGGTCGTGTCGGAGTGGAACCAGTGGTTGGTGCCCGCGCCCATGACGATCATCGACCGGCCGCGGGACTGCTCGGCGTTGGCGGCGAACTCCCGGCCGATCCGCGCCGCCGCCTGCGCGGGCACGCCCGTGATCGCCTCCTGCCAGGCCGGGGTGTACGGCTCGGTGGCGTCGTCGTACCCCGACGGCCAGGTCCCCGGCAGCCCTTCGCGGTACACGCCGTACTGGGCCAGCATCAGGTCGTGGACGGTGGTGACCAGATGGCCGCCGACGCGCCGTACCGGGACGCCCCGGCGCAGCCGCCCCGGCCCCCCGTCCGGAGCGTCGAAGCGTGCCAGCTCCACGACGACACCGGGCTCCGGGCCACCGGCGACGCTCAGCAGCGGATCGATCTCGCCCAGATCGAGGTTCCAGCGGCCGGCGCCGGACTCCCCGTACCGGAACCCCAGCGATCCGCCCGGCACCACCGGCCGTCCGGTCGCCCCGTCCAGCAGAACCGTCTTGAACGCGGCGTGCTCGGAATCCGCCTCAGCGCTGTGCTCATCACCACGGGGCAGGTCGGCGGCGGTGAGGAACTTGCCCGGTACGTAGGCGTCCCCCTCCTGGCGGCTCGGCTCCAGGCGGACGAGGAAGGGCAGGTCGGTGTAGCGCTTGCAGTAGCCGGTGAAGTAGGGCACCTGCCGGTCGGCGAAGAACTCCTTCAGCACGACATGGCCCATCGCCATCGCCAGCGCGCCGTCGGTGCCCGGCTGGGCGGCCAGCCATTCGTCGGCGAACTTGACGTTGTCGGCGTAGTCCGGCGAGACCGCCACGACCTTCTGCCCCCGGTAGCGCGCCTCGGCCATCCAGTGCGCGTCCGGCGTCCGGGTCACCGGGAGGTTGGACCCCCACATGATCAGGTAGCCGGCGTCCCACCAGTCCCCCGACTCCGGTACGTCGGTCTGGTCGCCGAACACCTGCGGCGAGGCCACCGGCAGGTCGGCGTACCAGTCGTAGAACGACAGCATCGTCCCGCCCAGCAGCGACACGAACCGCGACCCTGCGGCGTGCGACACCATCGACATCGCCGGGATCGGGGAGAACCCCGCGATGCGGTCGGGCCCGTGGGTCCTGACCGTGTGCACGTGCGCGGCGGCGATCATCTCGGTGGCCTCGTCCCAGGACGCGCGCACCAGCCCGCCGTGGCCGCGGGCGGACTTGTAGCGCCGGGCCCGTTCCGGATCGGTGACGACGTCCGCCCACGCCGTGACCGGGTCGCCGGTCCGTGCCCTGGCCTCGCGGTACATCTCCAGCAGCAGGCCGCGCACGTACGGGTAGCGGACCCGGGTGGGCGAGTAGGTGTACCAGGAGAACGCGGCGCCGCGCGGGCAGCCGCGCGGCTCGTACTCCGGCCGGTCCGGGCCCACCGACGGGTAGTCGGTCTGCTGCGCCTCCCAGGTGATGATCCCGTCCTTGACGTACACCTTCCAGGAGCACGACCCCGTGCAGTTGACCCCGTGCGTCGACCGCACCACCTTGTCGTGCGACCACCGGTCCCGGTAGAACGCGTCCGCGCTACGGCCGCCCTTCTTCTCCATCGTCCGCAGGTCCGGGGACACCTTCGCGCGGGTGAAGAACCGGCGGGTGCCCACCAGGGCGTCCGTCACCGGCCCGTCCAGCCCGGGGCGTTCCTTGGCGGCCATCAGGGGTGTCCCGCCGTGCTGCGGGGCGCCTGCCGTTCGTGTACGGCGCGCCGTACGGCCGTGGCGGTGAGCAGCCCGGCCGCGGTCGCGACGACCGCGAGCAGCAGCAGGCCGACGGTGTAGGAGCCGAACAGGCCGTAGATCGCGCCCATCACCAGCGGCGGGACGAAGCCGCCCAGGCCGCCGGCCGCGCCGACGAGGCCGGTGACGGAGCCGACCTGGTTCGCCGGGGCCATCAGGGACACCAGCGCGAACGTGGCCCCGCTGCCCGCGCCCAGCGCCGCCGCCATCGCCAGGAACGCGATCGTCCCCAGCGGCATCAGCGGGGGCGCGAACGCCTGCACCGCCGCCGCCACGACGGTCACGGCGAGGCAGACCTCCATGACCTGGACGGCACCGATCCGGTCCGACAGCCAGCCGCCGACCGGGCGCATCAGCACCGCCAGCAGCACGAACCCGGCCATCCGGTTGGCGGCGTCCGCCTGCTCCAGGTCGTACTGGGACTTGAGGTAGGTGGGCAGGTACACCGAGAACGCCACGTACCCGCCGAACGCGACCGCGTACAGGGCCGACGCCTGCCAGGCGACCGGCAGCCGCAGTGCGGCGGCCATCCGGTGCGACATCGGCTCGCCGGGAACGGTCCGTCCGGGCGCCTCGCGCAGGAGCAGGGCCGCGACCACGGCGTACACCGCCAGCAGGACCGCGGTCAGCACGAACGGCGTCGCCATCCCCGACCCGTCGACCAGCCGCACGGTCGTCAGCGCACCGATCGCGGTGCCGCCCATGCCGGCACCGAACACCCCGACCGCGAACCCGCGCCGCTCGGGCGGGTACCAGCCGTTGACGAACGGCACCCCGACCGCGAAGGTCGTACCGCCGATGCCCAGGAAGAAGCCGCCGATCAGCAGCGCGGGCAGCGAGGAGTGGCCGAACAGGCCCAGGAACAGCACCGGGACGATGGTCGCCGCCGATACCAGCGGGAACATCACCCGCCCGCCGTACCGGTCGGTCAGCGCTCCGACCGGGATCCGGCCCACCGAGCCGACCACGACCGGCACCGCCACCAGCAGCGCCTGCTCGAAGGCGCTGAGGCGCAACTCCTCCTGGAACCTCGGGCCCAGCGGGCTCAGCAGCGCCCAGGCCCAGAAGTTCAGCGCGAACCCCAGCGTGGCCAGGGCCAGCATCACCGCGGGACGGCCACCTGCCGCCGCGTCCCCGGATCCCGTCCCCGGTCTCGCCGCCGAGTCCGGTTCCTCAGGCGAACCACCCATGCCGCACCTTCCGCTCGGTCGGCGGTAGCACTACCCGAAGGCATGCCGCAGGTGCGGGTGGTCGTCCCAATATTCGATCAAGGCCTGCGGGCCACCGGCCGGTCGGCGCGGTGGCCCGTTCGCCGGCCGGTCAGGCCGGGTGCTCGGCCTCCAGTTCGGCCAGCAGCCTGCCCTGGCCGGCCAGCAGGTCGGTGAGGATCCGGCGGGCCGCGCCCATCAGCTCCCCCACGTCCCCGCCGGCCAGCTCGTACATCACCGTCGCCCCCTCGCGGCGGGCGGTCACGATGCCCGCCCGGCGCAGCACCGCCAGCTGCTGGGACAGATTGGACGCCTCCACCTCGATCGCGGCCAGCAGGTCGCGAACCGGCATCGGCCCCTCGCACAGCAGCTCGAGCACGCTGATCCGGACCGGATGCCCCAGCGTCTTGAACAGCTCGGCCTTGGCCTGGCTCAGCTGAACCGGCACCGTCAGCTCTCGGTGTCGCTCTCGGCGCGCTCGGCGGCGTCCCCGATGTCCTCGGCGCCGGTGCCGGCCGTGGCCGCCCCGACGCCCATGTCCCGGCGCAGCCGCTCCAGGTCGGTGCCCCCGCTGCTGTACTTGATCTTGCGTGCGACCTTTGTCTGCTTGGCCTTAGCCCGACCTCGTCCCACTCGGTACGACCTCCTCGACGGCGACTTCATCCATTGAAGAAGTTATCAACTGTACAGGAGCAACAGGCCACCGGCCTGGCCTTTCGCGCCTCCGGGCGGGTGATGTTAGTTACCGGTCACCCTGGGTAGCAGCCCGACCAGCCGAGGAAGGGAGCCGGCCCGTGAGCCCGGGCAGCAGCAGCCGGCGCGCGGCCGCCGGGACCGTCCGGGCCGCCGACGACCGGCTCGGCACCGTGGGCTTCCTGTCCCGCAACATCCGCAAGGCGTTCCCCAAGCACTGGTCGTTCCTGCTGGGCGAGATCGCGCTCTACTCGTTCGTGGTCCTGCTGATCACGGGCACGTTCCTGACGTTCTTCTTCCAGCCCTCGCAGGCCGTGATCGTGTACGAGGGCTCGTACGCGCCGCTGCGGGGCGTGGAGATGAGCGAGGCGTACGCCTCCACGCTGCACCTGTCGTTCGACGTCCGCGGCGGGCTGCTGATCCGGCAGATCCACCACTGGGGCGCGGTGCTGTTCGTGGCCGCGATCAGCGTCCATCTGATGCGGATCTTCTTCACCGGGGCCTTCCGCAAGCCGCGCGAGATCAACTGGCTGATCGGCGTCACGCTGTTCGTGCTGGCGCTGGCGGAGGGGTTCGCCGGCTACTCGCTGCCCGACGACCTGCTGTCGGGGACCGGGCTGCGCACGCTGGACGGCATCGTGCTGTCGATCCCGCTGGCGGGCACCTACCTGAGCTTCTTCGTCTTCGGCGGCGAGTTCCCCGGTGAGGACATCGTCCCGCGGCTGTTCACGGTGCACATCCTGCTGGTCCCCGGCCTGCTGCTGGCCCTGATCAGCGCGCATCTGATGATCCTCTGGCACCAGACCCACACCCAGTGGCCGGGGCGCGGGCGGCGCGAGAGCACGGTCTCCGGCGAGCCGACGTTCCCGCACTTCGCCGCGCAGAGCACGGCCTACCTCCTCGCCACCTTCGGGGTCCTGGCCCTGCTGGGCGGCTTCTTCCAGATCAACCCGGTCTGGCTGTACGGGCCGTACGCGCCCGCCCAGGTGTCGATGTTCTCGCAGCCGGACTGGTACGTCGGGTTCCTGGAGGGCGCCCTGCGCGTCATGCCGCCGCTGTCCACGACCGTGGCCGGGCACACGATCTCCTGGAACGTCATGGTCCCGGGGCTGGTCGTGCCGGGGGTGTTCTTCACCCTGATCGCGCTCTACCCCTTCTTCGAGCGGTGGGCGACCGGCGACGCGCGCTTCCACCACATCCTGGACCGGCCCCGCAACGCCGCCACCCGTACCGGCATCGGGGCCGCCGCCATCGCCTGGTACGGCAACCTCTGGGCGGCCGGAGGCAACGACGTCATCGCCTTCACGTTCGGCATCCCGCTGTTCCTGACGACGTGGTCCTTCCGCGTGGGCTTCTTCGTCTTCCCCGTCCTGGCGTTCGTCGTCGCACGGCGTGTCTGCCTGAGCCTGCAGCGCCGCGACCTGCGGATCGCGCGGGAAGGGGTCGAGAGCGGTGTCGTCACGTTCACCCCGGAAGGCGCCTTCCACGAGCTGCACGAGCGGCCCACGCCCGAGGAGGACGCGCTGGTGCGCGCGCGGCCGCGCCGCGACCTCGTCGCCTCGTACCCGGACCACATCATCCCGCTGCCGACCCCCGGGCGGGCCAAGGCCCAGGTCCGTACCCGGGCCAACCGCTTCTACCTCGACTACCACGGCGAGGTCCCCGAAGGCGGGCAAGGCGATCACGACGGGCACCGCGAACCGGACCGGCATCGCGATCACGACGGGCACCGCGAACACGACGGGCACCGCGAACACGACGGGGACGGGCGGGGGAAGCGACGATGACGGCCGTCGACAAGGAGCGGAACACCGGCCTCGCCGAGCCGCTGTCCCGGCACCGCAAGGGACTCCGGATCGGGGACGTGCTGGCGACCACCGATCACAAGGTCGTCGGCTACCTCTACCTCACGACGTCGTTCGCGCTGTTCCTGATCGCCGGGCTGATGGCCATGGTCATGCGGGCCGAACTGCTCGTCCCCGGCCATCAGATCGTCGCGTCGCACCGGTACAACGAGCTGTTCACCATGCACGGCACGATCATGCTGCTGCTGTTCGCCACCCCGCTGTTCGCCGGGTTCGCGAACGTGATCGTCCCGCTGCAGATCGGCGCGCCGGACGTGGCGTTCCCCCGGCTCAACACGCTCAGTTACTTCCTGTTCCTGCTCGGCTCGCTGCTGGTGCTGGCCGGGTTCGCGGCACCGGGGGGCGCGGCGGCGTTCGGCTGGTTCGGCTACACGCCGCTGTCGACCGCGACCTACTCGCCCGGCCAGGGCGGCGATCTGTGGATCATGGGGCTGGTGCTGTCCGGCTCCGGGACCATCCTCACCGGGGTCAACCTGATCACCACGATCATCGGGATGCGCGCCCCCGGGATGGTGATGTTCCGGATGCCGATCTTCGTCTGGAACTCGCTGCTGACCAGCGTGATGGTGCTGCTGGCCTTCCCGGTGCTCACCGCCGCGCTGCTGGCGCTGGAGGCCGACCGGCGGCTCGGCTCGCACGTCTACGACCCGGCGCACGGCGGCGCGCTCCTGTGGCAGCACCTGTTCTGGTTCTTCGGCCATCCGGAGGTCTACATCGTGGCGCTGCCGTTCTTCGGCATCGTCACCGAGATCCTGCCGGTCTTCGCCCGCAAGCCGCTGTTCGGGTACGTGGGCATGGTGGCGGCGACCATCGCCATCACGGGACTGTCGATGACGGTCTGGGCGCACCACATGTTCGCCACCGGCCAGGTGCTGCTGCCCTTCTTCTCGTTCATGTCGTTCCTCATCGCCGTACCGACGGGCATCAAGTTCTTCAACTGGGTCGGCACGCTGTGGCGGGGGCAGTTGACGTTCGAGGCGCCGATGCTGTTCGCGCTGGGATTCCTGGTCACGTTCCTTTTCGGCGGCCTGACCGGCGTGATCCTGGCGTCCCCGCCGATGGACTTCCACCTCACCGACTCGGCGTTCGTGGTGGGCCATTTCCATTACGTGCTCTTCGGTACGGTCGTGTTCGCCATGTTCGGGGGCTTCTATTTCTGGTGGCCCAAGATGACCGGCAAGAAGCTCGGCGAGACCTGGGGGAAGGTGCATTTCTGGTCGCTGTTCATCGGCTTCCACATCACCTTCCTGGTCCAGCACTGGCTGGGCGCCCAGGGAATGCCGCGCCGGTACGCCGACTACGCGGACACGTTCACCGCCCTCAACGCCGTCTCCTCCATCGGATCGTTCATCCTGGGCGCCTCCACGTTCGCGTTCCTGTGGAACGTCTGGCGGACGCACCGCCGGGGCGAGCGGGTCGGCAGCGACGATCCCTGGGGCGCCGGCTCGTCGCTGGAATGGGCCACTTCGTGCCCGCCGCCGCGGCACAACTTCACGCGCATGCCGCGGATCCGTTCCACCCGTCCCGCGTTCGACCTCCACTGGCCCGCGAAGTAGCGGAACCCGCCGCGCCGTTCCGCCGTCCGATCCACCGGCGGTAGTGTGCGAGGGCCAGGACGAACGGGGGAAGGACCGCGGTGACCGGTCGGCAGGGCCAGGGCCAGGGCGATGACGGGGTCGAGGCCTCGGCCGAAGTGACCGCCGCGATCGAGCGTGCGCTGTCCACCGCGGCGCTGGCCTGGAACCGCGCCGACCAGGGTCTCGAGGAGCACGTCTCCCCCGTCCAGCTGCGCGCCGTCGAGGCGCTGGCCCGGCACGGCGAGGTCAACCTGCGCGGGCTGGCCGCCGAACTGGACGTGATCCCGTCCTCGGCCAGCCGGCTGTGCGACCGCCTGGAGGCGGCGGGCCTGCTCGTACGGGAGCACGCCCGGGCCGACCGCCGCGAGATCGTGCTGCGGCTGAGCGCGCGGGGCGAGGAGCTGTTCGCCTCGCTGGCCCGGCGCCGCCGCGCGGTCGTGGCCGAGGCGCTGGCCGGGATGTCCCCCGGATCGCGGGCGCGGCTGCTCGACAGCCTGCAGGAGTTCGGCCGGGCCACCGGTCTCGGCGAGATCGGCGAGCCGGGCGAGCGGCGCCGCCGGGCGTGACCGGCCCGTCACCTGCCGCCATATTTGCCATGTGACAAATTCTTTGCCACGCTTCCCCTGAACCCCCGCGATCAAACCCGCGGTCCGGCACGGCCCCGGAGAACGACTCCCGCCCCTCGGCCTGCTCCCCGCCGCCACGGTCACGTTCTCGCCGGACAGACGGAAGGCCCGATGAAGGTGCAAGGAAACGGGGCACGCCGCCCGGAGCAGGTGGAGCGGGCGCTGCGCACGACGCCGGCGCACTCGCTGCCCGAAGCCCTGGCCGCGGCCGTCCGCGAGCTGTTCCCCGGAGCCGGGACGGCCCGCCTCCTGCTGGCCGACTACAACCTGCGAGTCCTGCTGCCGGCCGACCCGGCCAAGCCCGGCGACCGGGAACGGGAGTCGCTGAAGGTGCACGGCAGCGCCGCCGGCCGCGCGTTCGCCTCGCTGGCCCCCGTCCTGGACTCCGGCCCCGAGCGGATGCTGTACGTCCCGGTGACCGCGCGGGGCGAGCGCCTGGGCGTACTGGCCGTCGCGTTGTCCGGTCCCTCCTCCGAGGCCGACCACGCCGACCTCGTCGAGCTCGGGCCGATCACCGGCGAGGCGCTGGCCGTCGCCTGGAACCACACCGACCGCTACGAGCGCGCCCGCCGGCACCGCAGGCTGTCGCTGGCCGCCGAGTTGCAGTGGCAGCTGCTGCCCGGCCAGGGCTGCGCAGGCGCGGAGTTCAGCCTGGCCGGCCATCTGGAGCCGGCGTACGCGATCGGCGGCGACGGCTACGACTGGTCCACCGAGCGCGACCATCTCGCGCTGGCCGTCGTCAACGGCGCGGGCACCGGCATCCAGGCCGCGCTGCTGACCTCGCTGACCCTCGGCGCGCTGCGCAACGCCCGGCGCTCGGGCGCGGACCTGTCCGAGCAGGTCAGCCTGGCCGGCGACACCGTCTACGGCCGCTACGGCGGCAAGGAGTTCACCGAGAC
This sequence comes from Actinomadura sp. 9N407, assembly GCF_044326315.1. Classification (NCBI taxonomy): domain Bacteria; kingdom Bacillati; phylum Actinomycetota; class Actinomycetes; order Streptosporangiales; family Thermomonosporaceae; genus Actinomadura; species Actinomadura sp. 9N407. The sequence goes on from NZ_JBIRAW010000032.1 coordinate 70,556, forward strand.
GCTGGTGCTGCGGATCGAGCTGGCCGGCGGGCTGGTCTCGGTGATCGACGCCGGTTCGCCGCGGATCCTGCGGATGCGCGGCTCCCAGGTCGCCCCGATCGAGCTGGAACGCCAGCTGCCGCCCGGCATGTTCGCCGACACCGAGTACCGTCCCCAGCACTTCCGGCTCCGCCCCGGCGACCGGCTGGTGATCATCAGTGACGGCGTGTTCGCCGACGACGACGCCGACCCGTTCCCGGTGGAGAAGGCGGTCCGCCGCACCCGCCTGCTGCCCGCGCCGGAGGTCCCGACCTCGATCCTCGCCGCGCTGGTCGACCACCGCCACGGCCGGGACCTGACCGACGACGCCGTCGTGGTCTGCCTCGATTGGAAGGGGAGCCCCGCCGAAGCGGCGCCGTGAATGGCCTGGTGACGGCCCCGAACGTACGATCGTCCGGGGGGTGATCATGCCTGAGGTGCTGCAGGCCGGCGGCTGGGGGCTGCTGGCGGGTTCGGCGCTGGTGCTGGGGGCGCTGGCCGGCTACCTGATCCGGGTGCCGCGCCGGGTGGTGGCCGGCGTGATGGCGTTCGGCAGCGGCGTGCTGATCTCGGCCGTGGCCTACGACCTCATCGAGGACGCCCACGACCGGGGCGGCCTGGCGCCGACGGCGGCCGGGGCCGCGGCCGGCGCGCTGATCTATACGGGGGCGAACGTGCTCCTGGCCCGCCAGGGCGCGCGCCACCGCAAGCGATCGGGTGGCCAGCAGGCCGCCGAGCGGCAGGAGGGCTCCGGGACGGCGATCGCGCTCGGCGCGCTGCTGGACGGCGTCCCGGAGTCCATCGTCATCGGCGCGAGCCTGCTGACCGGCGGCGCGGTGAGCGCGGTCACCGTCATCGCGGTGTTCATCAGCAACGTCCCCGAAGGGCTGTCGAGCGCCTCCGGGATGCGCCGGTCGGGCCGCGGCCCCCGGTACGTGTTCGGCCTGTGGACCGGCATCGCCGTGCTCAGCGGCCTGGCCGCCGTGCTGGGCTACACCGTCCTGGGCGACGCCTCCGGCTCGGTGATGGCCGCGATCACCGCGCTGGCCGCCGGCGCCATGCTCACCATGATCGCCGACACCATGATCCCCGAAGCCTTCGAGGACGCCCATCTGCTGTCCGGCCTGATCACCGTGGCCGGCTTCCTCACCGCCTTCTCGCTCACCTGAGACCCGCTCGCGTGCGGGACCCCGGCGCCCTGCCGTGCTCGCAGGATCTCCACATTTCCCCGCCGGGGCGGCCACATCGGACCGGTTGAGTGAACGCGTCGGCGCCGGACAGTGGAGGACGGGCATGGAGACGATCGTTCGCGACAGCGGGTTCGCGGGATGGCTGCGGGACTTCGAGCAGGAGGCCGAGGGCCGGGACGCGATGGGCGATCCGGACTGGGAACGGGGCGCGCGGCTGGAACCGCCGGTGATCCGCAGCCTCCAGCGGTTCCAGGTCGGGGAGGACGGCGACGGCGCGTTCCTGGCCGGCAAGGCCGGACGGGCCGGGGACCCCGAGTACGCCGCGGCCGTGCGGCTGTTCATCGCCGAGGAGCAGAACCACGCCCGGATGCTGGGCCTGCTCCTGAAGGCGGCGGGGGCCCCGACGATCGAGGGCCACTGGAGCGACGCGATCTTCGTCCGGGCGCGCCGGCTGATGGGGCTCCAGCTGGAGCTGATGGTGCTGATGATCGCCGAAGTGATCGCGATCGCGTACTACCGGACCCTGCACGAGGGCACGGCCGACCCCCTGACGGCCGAAGTGGCCGGCCGCCTGCTGGCCGACGAGCACCGGCACGTCCCGTTCCACTGCAGGCGCATCGGGGACGGCCTGGCCGCGCTCCCGCGGCCGCTGCGCGCGGCGGCGATCCGGCTGTGGCGGGCGGCCGTGGCGGCCGGGGCCGTCGTGATCATCACCGACCACGGCCGCGCGCTGCGCCGGCTCGGCAAGACCCGGATCCGCTTCGTCCGCGACGTCCTGGCGGAGGCCGCGACGGCCGCGGCCCGGATCCGGGAGCGGTAGTGCCCGGGTCGGCGGAACCCAGGGATCGTGCGCTCGGGCTCAGTAGAGGTCGGGGCCGCGCAGGGTGGCCTCGGCGCCGCCGTCCAGGTAGACGACCTGGCCCGTGACGTGGGAGTTGCCGGGGCTGATCAGCCAGCGCAGCCCCTCGGCCACCACCTCGGGGCCGGCGTGGCCGTTCAGCGGCATCGGGACGGCCTCCTCCATGATCTTGACCATCGCCTCGTCCTCGAACAGCGGGGCGGTCATGGGGGTGAGCACCACGCCGGGCGCGATCGCGTTCAGCGGGATGCCGGCGCCCGCCCACTCGGGCGTGACCGAGGCGCGGCGCAGCCAGCGCGCCAGCGCCGTCTTGGAGGAGGGGTAGAGCAGCCCGCCGTGGTGCCGGCCCACGGCCTCCTCGGCCAGCCGTACGGCCTCGGTCTCGGTGCCGTCCAGGCAGGCGGCGACCACGGCCGGATCGGACTGCTGCGTACCGGAGATGGAGCCGACCACGGCCGCGCGCGGCGCGGGCGCCTCGGCCAGGGCGGGGCGCAGGCCCTCCAGCAGGCCGACCACGCCGTAGAAGTTCACCTTGATCGTCAGCGCGACGGGCGCGGAGATGCCCGCGCAGGCGACGACGCCGTCCAGCCGGCCGCCGGAGAGCTCCAGAACGCCCCGGACGGCGGCGTCGCGGCCCTCGGGGGTGGACAGGTCGGCGCTGACGTCGGTGTCCTTGAGGTCGACGCCGATCACCCGGTCGCCGCCGGAGCGCAGCAGTTCTGCCAGGGACTTGCCGATGCCGGAGGCCGCGCCGCTCACCGCGATGATGCGTGTCATGCCCGACACCGTAGCGATGTGCGGGGAGACGGCCCGGGATCGTCCCGTTCAGCGGGAGATCACCTGGTTCGTACCCGGCTGCTAAGCCCGGCGGGCCGGAATCAATGGCCGGTGAGTATCCGCGGCACCCCGGAGACACGCACCATGTCGGTGTCCCGAGGAAATGAGGAAGAGCATGCGGCCGACCCTTGCCCGGCTGGCGGTGGTGGCGCTGGTACCGGTGCTGGCCCTGGCCACCGCCTGCGGTGACGATGGCGACAAGTCCGGCGGCGCACCGCCGGCGACCCCGTCGTCGGCGGCGACCAGCCCCGCCACGTCGCCGGCGCCCAGCCCGGTCCCCAAGAGCGGCAGCGGCGGCGAGCGCGACGCCTCCCCCAGCGACCTGCCGACGAAGAGCTACAACGCGTTCGCCCGGTGCATGCGCAAGCAGGGCGTGCAGGTGCCCGACGCCGGGCAGAGCCACACGCCGCCCCCGGAGCAGAACCCCGCCAAGGCGCAGCGGGCACTGAAGGCCTGCGCGAAGCTGCTGTCCAGCGCCACCCCGAGCGCCGGCTAAGTCACAGATCCAGCAGGGTCAGCGTTCCCAGCGTGAGGCCGGCGACGGCGAAGACCGCCAGGACATGGCGGACCGGGGTATCGCGGTGCTCGCCGCGTCCTGCCGGGCCGCGGTGCTCGCCGGGCGCCGGCCGGCCGCCGGGCTCGACACGGGCGGGAGGCCGGCACAGATCGTCCAGCAGGCGCAGCCACTGGGGGCCGACCCGGTCGAGATGGTACGTACGGGACGAGGCCAGCGCGCGGTCGCCGAGGCGGTCGCGCAGGCCGGGATCGGTGATCAGCACCCGCAGCGCGGCGGTGAGGCCGGCCACGTCGCCGGGCGGCACCAGCAGCCCGTCATCGCCGTGCGCGATCATCTCGCCGGGGCCGGTGGGGCAGTCGAACGCCACCACCGGCAGGCCCTTGCCCATCGCCTCCAGGATCACCATCGGCATGCCCTCGAACCGCGAGGACAGCACGTACGCCGAGGCACGTTCCATCTCGCCCGCCAGATCGGAGGTACGGGCGCGCAGCACCACCCGCCCGGTCAGCCCGCGGTCGGCGATGCTCTTGCGCAGCCGGTCCCGCCGCGGCCCGCCGCCGAAGATCGCCAGGGTCCAGTCGGGGTGCTCGGCGGCCAGCGGCTCGTACGCCCGCACCAGCAGGTCGAAGCCCTTCTGCCGGGTGAGCCGCCCGGCCGCCAGGATCACCTTGTGCTCGCGCCGCGACGGGCCGCCGGGCATCTCGGGCACCGCATTGGGGATCCGGACGATCCGGGCCGGCGAGCCCGCCAGCTCGGCCCGGTAGTCGGCCAGCGACCGCTCGGTCAGCACCGACACGGCCGTCAGCCTGCGGTACGCGCGGCCGATCTCGCGGCGCAGCCGGGGCGGGTAGGAGCCCAGGTTCATGTGGTCCTGCCCGATCGTGACCACGCCAGGGGGCGCCGCCTCGGCGGCCAGCAGGTTCAGCGAGGGCCGGGTACCGATCAGCACGTCGGGCTGCGGGCCGAGCATGATCCGCAGCAGGCACAGGTCCGTCCAGAGGTTCATGCCCTCGAACGAGGCGTCGTCCACGGGCGTCAGCACGCTCGGCAGGCGGCCGAGCCGCCGCGCGACGCGGCCGGGCGGCGGGCCCGTCGCGTCGTCGGCGGACCGGATCCGCACGTCCGGGTGGAACCGGAAGAACGGCAGTTCACGGTGCCGGACCACGCTGACGATCTCGACGTCGTGCTCGCGGGCCAGGTAGCCGCTCAGGTTGAGCACGGTACGGATGGTGCCGCCCGTCCCGTACGCGTGCTGGAGCAGGAACCGGACGCGCAGCCGCCGTCCCGGTGGCGGCCGGCGGCGGGTGGCCGCCACCGCCCGGGTGGCGGCGAGTACCGCCGAACGGGCCGACCGCTGCAGCCTCACCTTCGCCAGCCATTTGAGCCGGCCCGGCCTGAGCCGCTTGCGCCATGACCGTTTCCGGCCGCGGGCGCGCTTGTTTCCGGGTTCCTCCGCCATCGTTCCCCGCTCTCCGGGAAGGTTCCTGTCCTCACCTTCTGCCCGGATACGAGCGGTTACAACAAAGTGGCCCGGTCAGGCCGTGGTCACCGCGCGGTCGAGCGCTCCGCCCGCGACCCACCGGTTCCAGGACATCTCGTAGTAGCTCCAGCCGTTGTTCCAGTCCAGCCCGCGCTTGGAACCGGTGATCACGACCACGTCACCGCGGTAGGACCAGTTGTAGAACCACTTGGCGGCGGCGGGCGGTGAGTTGAGGCAGCCGTGGCTGACGTTCTGCCGGCCCTGTGCCCAGGTGGTGGCCGCCATCGCGTGGAGGTACTCGCCGGTGGCGGAGATCCGCACCGCCCACGGGATGACCTCCTTGTAGCCGCCGTTCTTCTTGTCCTTGGGGTCGACGCCCATCCACTCCGACGTCATGATCGCCGGATTCTCCTTGCCCATGGTCAGGTGGACGCCGCTGGTGGTCAGGTAGGTGTCGACGCCGTTGACGACCCGGCCGCCCTTGCCCGCGCTGATCGGCCAGCTCTTGACCTTCACGCCGTTCCGCCTGGCGACCGCCCGCTTGGTCTTGGTACTGGCGGTGGTGATGTGCGAGTCGCCGATGGTGAAGCGGCGGGCGAGATCGTTCACACCGTAGCTGCGCTTGCCCGCCCTGACCCCGCTGAGCTTGGCCGAGAACGTGACCTGCTGGTTCGGCTTCCAGTACTCGCCGTTCTTGGTCCGGAAGATCACCTGGGTGCTGCTCGGCCAGAACCACGCGCCGGTGGCCGGCTTGGTCGACTTGACCCGCAGCGCCCGCTCGACCGCCTTCTTGTCCTCCACCGCGCGGTTGAAGGTGACCATGATCGGCATCCCGACGCCGACCTTCTCGCCCTGGGACGGGGTGACGTCGGCGATGGCCAGCGGCTGGGTGGTCCTGAGGGTGGTGAACGTGCTGGTGACCGTGGTCGTCTTGCCCTGCGGGCTCTTGGCGATCGCGGTGACCTTGTACTGCGAGCCGGGCCGCAGCGTCCGGGACTTCCACGCGGTCTTCTCCGGCGACAGCGTGCCCTCGACCGGCTTGCCCTTGCGGGTGACGGTGACCTGCTCGATCGTGCCGCCGGCGGCGGTGACCGTGACCCCCGTGTCGGGCCTGGCCTTGGCCGCGCCGTCGCCCGGCGACACGGTGACCTGGGGAGTCCCGGCCTCGGCCTTGCCTCCCACGGTGACCCCGCCGCCGCCGTCGCCGTCACCGCCGGAACAGGCCGTCGTGAAGACCAGGACGGCCCCCGTCAGACCCGCGCCGGCCCGCACACCTGCGGAAAGTCTCCGCTGCACCGTCAACCTCCCGAACCCCGCCGATGAACAGCGAACCCTTCCCGTCCGGCGGCCGCGGAGCGCTGGGCTCCGCGGCGCCGAGGACGAAAAAGGTTCGCTGCGACATTAGCGACAAAAGTTCGTGACCATACGATGACCCGGGGTTTTGCCGGGCCGCCGAGATCAAAGCGTTGCACGATCAGCCGAGCGCGCTCCCCGACTTCCACTTCTGGAAGGACAGCTGCCAGAAGCCCCAGCCGTTGTTCCACTCCATGTCGCGGTCACTGCCGGTCAGCTTGATCACGTCACCGCGCTGCATGATGTCGTAGTACCACTTGGCGTTGGCCGGGCTGAGGTTCAGGCAGCCGTGGCTGACGTTGGCGCTGCCCTGCACACCGACGGTGGACGCCATCGCGTGGGTGTACTGACCGCTGGCCGAGAAGCGCACACCGTAGTTGACCACGGTCTTGTAGTAGCCGGGCTCGCCCGGCTTGCGGCCCGGCGAGACCATGGTCACCGGGTTCTCCTTGCCCATGGTCAGGTGGACGCCGCTGGTGGTGGTGTACTCGCGGGTGGTCCCGTTGCCCGCACTGAACGGGACCTTGCGCAGCTTCTTGCCGTCCCGGGTGACGGTCATGTGGTGCTTGCCGATGTTGCCCGTGGTGATCTGCGCCGCGCCGATCGTGATCGTCTCGTTGACGTCCTTGGTGCCGTACACCCCGGCGCCCGCGTTGATCCCGGCCAGCTGCGCGTTGAAGGCGACCTTCTGGTGCGGCTGCCAGTACGTCTTGGTGCGGTAGATCACCTGGTCGGACCCGATCCAGCGCCAGGCGCCCTCGACCGGCTTCTCCGGGGTGACCCGCAGCGCCCGCTCCACCGCCGCCTTGTCGGTCACCGCCCGGTTGAAGCGGACGATGATCGGCATCCCCACGCCGACCTTCTCGCCCTCGACGTTCGGCGTGACGTCGAGCACCGAGAGCGGCTTGTCGGCCTTGAGCGTCTTGAACGTGCTGGTGGCGGTGCTGGTCTTGCCGTCGTTACGGGCCTGCGCCGTGACCGTGTACGACGCGCCGGGCGACAGCGTCCGGTCGGACTTCCAGCTCTTCTTGTCACCGGCCATCTTCCCCGTGACGGTGACGCCCTGGCCCTGGACGGTGACGCCCTGCAGCGTCCCCTCGGCGACCCGGACCTCGATCGGCCCGTCCGGCTTCACCGAGCCGGCCCCGTTCGCGGGGGTGATCGTCACCGCGGCCGACTCCCCGGCGGCCAGCGTCCCCTGCTCGCCGCCGTCACCCCCGCCGGCACAGCCGGCGGTGAGGACCAGGACCACCCCGGCGCCACCGGTCACAACAAGCCCGAAACGACCCTTAAATCCCACTGATTCTCCCAAAACCCCTGGTTTACCCCGTGCCCTGTGAATCTATCTGACTTGGTGAGACGCCTGGCAAACGGAAAAAGTTGGCGTTGCGGTCGGCCGAATCGGGTTCAGCACCGAAACGGGTGTGACCGGTGGGACTCGAGAGGTCGTTCAGACCGTCGCCGGCTCGCCGTTGACGTGCCGCATGCACCGCCGGAATCCCAGCAGCGAGACCCCCACGGCGGCGGCGCCCAGCAGCGCCACCACGCTGGTGCGCACCCACAGGAACGTGCCGATCGACTCGTTCAGCAGCATGTAGAGGCTGAACACGGCGTTGGTGAGGAAGACCAGCGACCACAGCAGCGAGATCCGCAGGAAGAACTGGCGGACCCGCTCATGCCGCAGGAACGCCTCGGGCATCGGGACCATGTCGGTGGCCAGCTTCTGTGCCAGCGGGCGGCCCAGCGGGACCGAGGCGAGGAAGGCGATGCTGACCATGAGCGTGCCCAGGGTCGGCTGCAGGAAGTAGACGACGGCACTGCCCGTATAGGCGGCCAGGCCGGCCCGGACGGTGACGCCGATCGCGGCCAGCACCAGCATCGCCGGAACCCCGTCGCCGCGCGCGTAGCGCCAGACGATGCCGCCGTACACCCAGACGATCGCGGCGACCAGCGCGCCGTTCAGCCCGAGAAGCGCGAACGCGGCGTAGAAGACCGCGACCGGGGCGATCACGCCCTCGACGAAACGGGGCAGGGCGTGCCGCAGCATGGCGGTCAGCCGCGGGAGCTCGAAACCCGGATGCGGCGTGCGGTTCATCTGCGTGGATGCTCCAGGGGGCTGCGGAGATCGCCGGGGGGACGGCGGGGAACCCGCCCCACGGTACGTGAAGATCCCGCCGGCACCGCCTCCTTCGCCCAGAGATTCATTCCTCCGGTGGTTCCGGCTGGACTTCCCTGGCCGCCGTGTAGAGGGCCCGCAGGGTCACCGCGACCGAGGGCCTGCGGACGCTCGCGGCCCGTGTGACCGCGTACACCTCGCGGGCGAGCGCGCAGTCGGGAATGCGCCGTACCGCCACACCCTGGTCGCCCGCCGCCAGTGCCAGGGCCGGGATCGCGGCGATGCCGATGCCGCGGGCCACCAGGCTCAGGATCGTGTGCAGTCCCTCGAACTCCCACGGGACGGGGCGGGCCCCGCCCACGGTGTCCAGCAGGCGTTCGACCGCCTGCCGGGACGGCTCGCCCGGCGGGGCCGCCATCCAGGGCTCCTCCCGGAGCCGCTGCAGGTCCACCCGCTGCCGGCGGTCGGACATCGGGTGCGCCGCCGGCACGGCCAGGACGAGCGGGTCGCGCCGCAGGTGGAAGAACTTCAGGGCGGCGGGCGACTGGTCGGGCAGCTTGCCGGTCCAGTCGTCGACCAGGGCGATGTCCACCTCCCCGCTCTGGACCTGCCGCATCCCGTCGCCGGGGCGGGTCTGCCGCAGCACGAAGGTCAGCTCCGGATGGTCGCGCAGGCTGTTGGCCAGCGCCGGGGCGAAGGCCACGGCGGCGGTGGCGAAGGCCGTGAGGACCACGCGGCCCGAGGGGGTGTCGGCCTGGGTGGACAGTTCGGTCTCGGCCGCCTCGACCAGGATCAGGATCTCCTCGGCGCGCTCGGCCAGCCGCCGCCCGGCGTCGGTCAACTCGGCGCTGCGGGCCGTACGGTCCAGCAGCGCGACCCGGGCGTCGCGTTCGAGTACGGCCAGTTGCTGGGAGACCGCCGAGGGGGTGTAGCCCAGGGCCGCGGCGGTCGCGGCGATGCTGCCGCGGCGGGCGAACTCGGCCAGCAGGCGCAGGCGGCGTAGCTCTAGCATCACTACATCTTACGGTCACCATCGATGAGACTCGCTGGTGATGATGCTCGATTGCGGGCAGGATGAAGGTGAACCCGGCCGGGTCAGTTACGGGGATTCACCCGATTTATCGGGGTTCTGCCTCTTCAGCACGCTCATCATCCGTCTTCGTCATGCCTGGAGTTCTCGATGCCCGCGCTCGATCCGACCACCCGGCCGGTCCCGCTCTCGCCGACCCTTGCGATCAATGAAGCCATCGCCCGCAAAAGACGCGAGGGGCGGCAGGTGCTGCCGCTGGGCTTCGGTGAGGCGGGCATCCCCATCCACCCATCGCTCGCCCGGGAGCTGGCGGGTGCGGCCGGTGAGGGTGCCTACGGGCCGGTCGCGGGGTCGGCCGCCCTGCGCGCCGCCGCGGCCGGCTACTGGAGCCGCCGGGGCCTGCCCACCGATCCCGGCCTGGTGGTGTCCGGGCCCGGCAGCAAGCCGCTGCTGTTCGCGCTGATGATGGCGATCGGCGGCGAGATCGCCATCCCGTCCCCGAGCTGGGTGTCGTACGCCGCGCAGGCCACGCTCACCGGCGCGGGGGCCGTTCCGGTCGCCATCACGCCCGGCGAGGGCGGCGTGCCCAACCCGGCGCTGCTGGCGGACGCCGTCGTCCGCGCCCGGGCCCAGGGGCGCACGATCCGGGCCGTGGTGGTGACGCTGCCCGACAACCCCACCGGCACCCTGGCCACCGCCGCTACGGTGCGCCGGCTCTGCGCGGTCGCCCGCGAGCACGATCTTGCGATCATCTCGGACGAGATCTACCGGGACCTGCTGCACGACCCGGCCGGGACGGTGACCAGCCCGGCCGAGTACGCGCCGGAGCGCACCGTGGTGACGACCGCGCTGAGCAAGAGCCTGGCGGCCGGCGGCTGGCGGCTCGGGGTGGCCCGGCTGCCCGACGCGCCGTTCGGCCACGCCCTGCGCGAGCGCCTGCTGGGCATCGCCAGTGAGCTGTGGTCCAGTGCCCCGGCCCCGATGCAGCACGCCGCCGCGTACGCCTTCGCCGAGCCTGCCGAACTGGTGGAGCACATCGACCGCAGCCGCCGCTTGCACGCCGCCGTCACGGGGGCGGTGGCCGGGCGGTTCGCCGACGCGGGCGCCCGGGTCACCCGGCCGGAGGCGGCCTTTTACGTCTACCCCGACCTCGACCCGTTCCGCGATCACCTTCGCGAGGCCCACGGCGTGCACACCGGCGCGGAGCTGACCGGGTTGCTCCTGGAACGTTACGGCGTGGGGGTGCTGCCCGCCGCCGCGTTCGGCGAGCCCGCCAGGGCGCTGCGGATGCGGGTGGCCACGAGCCTGCTGTACGGGGAGACCGACGAGCAGCGGCTGGCGGCCCTGGCGGCCCCCGACCCGGTGGCGCTGCCGTGGATCGCGGCCGGGCTGGACCGTCTCACCGAAGTACTGAACGACCTGAAGACCGCTTCCGGCCATGCCCTCGCCCCGGCGCTCGCCGGCTGACCCGCGACCGCCCCGTACGGGCGGGCACGACGCCGCCCCGGGCCTCTCCCGAGACCCGGGGCGGCGTCCTGTGCTCCCGGCGGAGGGTAAGGGATTCGAACCCCTATGAGTGCGACCTCAACGTCAGTTTTCGAGACTGCTGCCTTCCCGTTCGGCCAACCCTCCTGGCCTTTGTGCCGAGCCGTAGCCGGGATTCGAACCCGGTTCTCCAGAGTGGAAGTCTGGTACCTCACCGAAAAGGCCTCTACGGCGATCCCGGCCCGCGCGCTGACCGCGTGGACCGGCCGGTGGACCCGCAGGGACTCGAACCCTGATCGTCTGCGTGCAAAACAGATGTGTTCCCTTTACACCACAAGCCCATTGTTCTTTCCGCAGGGGCGGCAGGAGTCGAACCTGCTTTTCGCTGGTTTTGGAGACCAGCCGCCTATCCGGTGGCTCACCCCTCTGCGCTACCGTTTTCTTCGATGCACATAAGGATGCGGCGGTTCGTGATCCGGCGCAATGCATTTTCGCCGCGACGGGCCGGGCGCGGGCGTTCGGGAGGGCGCCGGGGCGCCCCACGAAGGCCGGCCATTATTGGACGGATCATCCAGTACGGTCGGGCGGCGCCATGCACCCTGCGTGATCCATCCTGGTCATCGCGTGTCCGCGACCCGATTTCGGGTGGTGTAAGGTCCAACGTCGCACGGGGCGATCGGCTTATGGCCGGCTTATGGCGGGCGGGTGCAGGTCAATGGGCATCCTGCCGCGCGTCCCCGTGATAGACCCGAATCAGTGCGTCGTCACTACGTGATGGATGAAGAAGGCGAGGGGGCCCGCCATGAGGCATGCACAGGACGGGGCTGCCGCGGCGATGAACGCCGTATCCCGGGTTCTCGTCGCCCGGGGCAGGAACGAGCCCCAGGAGCTGGACAACCCCGATGTCGGCTGGGGGCAGCGCGCCCGCGACGGGGTGTGGGTCCCGACCAAGGACGGCCAGCGCGTGCACATCGGCATCGATGTCACCGCGGCCGACACGGTCGGGCATGTGCTGAGGCCCACGCTCCGGGTCTTCGTGGGCGTGGACGTCGACACCGACATCGTCGCGCAGACCACCACCGGCGGCGTGCGGCTGCTGACGGTGATCCACGGGCCGGACGCGCCGGCCGAGTTCCGGTTCCCGCTGTCGCTGGCCGACGGGCTGGCGCTGGAGAGCATGCCGTCGGGGGGGTACGACGTCGTCCACCTGCGGTACGGCGCCACCGTGGGCCGGCTCTACAACCCGTGGGCGTGCGACTCCATGTACCGCCAGGTGAAGGCCGACTACTCGCTCACCGGGCAGGTCGTCACGATGCGCGTCCAGCACGAGGGGTCCTACTACCCGGTGGTCGCCGACCCGCACTACTCGCGCTGACCCGGCCCCGCCCGGCATAGGGTGGGCCCGGCCGCCCCGGTCCCAGACTGGAGTCATCGTGATCTTCACTCATGACACCGAGCACGCGCTCGCCACCGTCGTCGCCCTGATCAACACCGCGCCGGAGGCGTCCGGCGCGGAGGAGCTCGGCGGCCCCGGCGAGCTGCGCGCGTTCCTGGAGGACTACCGCTTCAGCGGCGTGCGCGAGGTGACCGACCGGGACCTGGCCGAGTTCCGCGAGCTGCGCGAGCGGTTCCGGGCGGTGTTCGGCGCCCCGGACGTGCCGCGCGCGGTCGGGCTGATCAACGAGATCATCGGTGCCGTCCGGGCCACCCCGCACCTGACCGACCACGACGGCTACGACTGGCACGTGCACTTCTTCGCCCCGGGCGCCCCGATGGCCGAGCATCTGGCGGCCGACTGCGGGATGGCGCTGGCGTACGTGGTCGCGGCCGGCGAGCTCGACCGGCTGCGCACGTGCGAGGCGCCGGACTGCTCCCGGGTGCTGGTCGACCTGTCCCGCAACCGCTGCCGCCGCTACTGCGACAGCCGTACCTGCGGCAACCGGATGCACGTGGCGGCGTACCGGGCCCGCCGCCGCGAGGCCGAGGCGGGAAGCGCCCACTGAGCCGCCCTGCCGGGCCCCACGGCCCCGGCCGGGAGCGTCAGGGGTCGAGCGCGGAGACGGCGGCCAGGGCCCGCCGGGCGCCGGCGACGTCGTGGACGCGGAAGACCCGGGCGCCCAGCCAGGCCGAGACGCCCAGCACGGCCATCGTGCCGACGCCGCGCTTCTCGACCGGCTGGCCGAGGGTCTCGCCGATGAAGTCCTTGTTGGACACCGCGACCAGGACGGGCCATCCGGTGCCGGTCATCTCCCCCAGCCTGCGGGTGATCTCCAGCGAGTGCCGGGTGTTCTTGCCGAAGTCGTGCGCCGGGTCGATCAGCACCGCGTCGCGCCGTACCCCGAGCGCGACGGCGCGCTCGGCCTCGCCGACCACGTGCCCGATCACGTCGTCGACCACGTCGCGGTAGCCCACCCGGTGCGGCCGGGTGCGCGGGCCGAGCCCGCCCGCGTGCGCGCAGACCAGGCCGATCCCGTACGCGGCGGCGACCTCGGCCAGCCGCGGGTCGGGCCCGCCCCAGGTGTCGTTCAGCAGGTCGGCCCCGGCGGCGGCGACCGCCTCCCCCACCTCGGCCCGCCAGGTGTCCACGCTGATCACGGTCCGCGGATGCCGCTCCCGTACGGCGGCGACCAGGTCGACGACCCGGCGCAGCTCCTCGGCCACGTCGACCTCGTCGCCGGGCCCCGCCTTGACGCCGCCGATGTCGACGATGTCGGCGCCCTCGGCCACCGCCCGGCCGACGGCCGCCAGCGCGGCGTCGAAGCCGTAGGTGGCGCCCCGGTCGAAGAACGAGTCGGGGGTGCGGTTGACCACGGCCATGATCGCGTACCGGCCGAGCGAGCGGCCGTTCAGCCGCAGCGGGACGGCCGCGGTGTCAGTGGGCGGCATTCGGGCACCTCATGATGATCACACGGTGGCACATCCGGCCCGGTTCCGCCACGTCACGGGCCCGCAGGCGCCCCGCCGGAGGCGAACTCGAAACAAATTCGGTTTAAACGGTGCCCTCCCTCGTCAGCCGGTCCGAGGGGTCGCTAACCTCGGACTTCACACTCATCGTGGGGCACGGCTCCCATGACGGGCCCGTCGTCTGACCTATCAGCCATGGAGGATCCGCTGTCCAGGCGAGCACTCATCACCGGCATCACCGGGCAGGATGGCTCGTACCTCGCCCAGCACCTGCTCGACCAGGGCTATGAGGTCTGGGGCCTGGTACGGGGTCAGGCGAACCCGCACGTGTCGCGGCTGCGCAAGCACATCGGCGACGTCCAGATCACCACCGGCGACCTGCTCGACCAGGGCAGCCTGATCTCGGCCGTCGAGCGGGTCCAGCCCGACGAGGTCTACAACCTCGGCGCCATCTCCTACGTCCCGATGTCGTGGCAGCAGGCCGAACTGACGGCCGAGGTCACCGGCATGGGCGTGCTGCGGACGCTGGAGGCCATCCGGGTGGTGTCGGGCATCAGCCCGTCCCGGACGCCGGGCCGCGCGCAGATCCGGTTCTACCAGGCGTCCTCGTCCGAGATGTTCGGCATGGTCAGGGAGACCCCGCAGAACGAGAAGACGCCGTTCCACCCGCGCAGCCCGTACGGCGTGGCCAAGACCTACGGGCACTACATCACCCAGAACTACCGCGAGTCGTACGGGATGTTCGCGGTCAGCGGGATCCTGTTCAACCACGAGTCGCCGCGCCGCGGGGCCGAGTTCGTCACCCGCAAGGTCACGCTGGGCGCGGCCCGCATCAAGCTGGGCCTGGCCACCGAGCTGCGGCTGGGCAATCTGGACGCCCGGCGCGACTGGGGCTTCGCCGGCGACTACGCGCGGGCGATGCAGATGATGCTGACGCAGGACTCCCCCGAGGACTACGTGATCGGAACGGGCCAGACGCAGTCGGTGCGCGACCTGGTCGCGTTCGCCTTCAGCTCCGTCGGCCTGGACTGGGAGAAGCACGTCGTGCTGGACGCCAAGTACACCCGCCCGGCCGAGGTCGACCTGCTGTGCGCCGACCCGAAGAAGGCCCGCGAGCAGCTCGGCTGGGAGCCCGACGTCGCCTTCGACGAGCTGGTGACCATGATGGTCGAGTCCGACATGCGGCTGCTGTCGGAGTCCGCGCGGCCCGAGGACGAGCCGTTCAGCCCCGACCACTGGTGATCTTCCGGCGCGCGCGTGGCACGATGGTCTTCATGGGCACGTGTGAACATGTGAAGGACCTGCCGGACGCCGCGCCGGCGCCGCGGTCCCCCGAGGGCTGCCAGGAATGCCTGGCCGAGGGGACCCGCTGGGTCCATCTGCGGCTCTGCCTGTCCTGCGGGCACGTGGGCTGCTGCGATTCCTCGCCGCGCCGGCACGCCACCGAGCACTACCGGGGCAGCGGCCATCCGGTCGTCCGGTCGTTCGAGCCGGGTGAGGACTGGCGCTGGTGCTTCGCCGATGAACTGATCGTTTAATGGCCGAGGTCCGGCTGGCCACCGGCCCCGGCCGCTGGATCCTGCTGGCGACGGTGCTGGGCTCCAGCGTGGCGTCGCTGGACGCCACGGTGGTGAACGTGGCGCTGCCCCGGCTGGCCCGCGATCTGGACGCCGGGATGGCCGGCCTGCAGTGGACGGTGAACGCCTACACGCTCACCCTGGCCGGGTTCATCCTGCTGGGCGGCTCGCTCGGCGACCGGTTCGGGCGGCGCCGGATCTTCGTGATCGGCGTGGTGTGGTTCGCGCTGGCCTCGCTGCTGTGCGGCGCGGCGCAGGACATCGGCACGCTGGTGGCCGCGCGGGCGCTGCAGGGGGTCGGCGGCGCGCTGCTGGCGCCCGGCTCGCTGGCGATCATCCAGGCCTCGTTCACGGCCGAGGACCGGCCGCGCGCGGTCGGCACCTGGTCGGGCTTCGGCGGGGTGGCGGGCGCGATCGGCCCGTTCGCCGGCGGCTGGCTGGTGGAGGTCGCCGGCTGGCGCTGGGTGTTCCTGCTCAACCTGCCGCTGGCCGCCATCGTCATCCTGGTGACGCTGCGGCACGTGCCCGAGAGCGTGGACCCGGAGGCGCGCGGCCGCTTCGACATCCTCGGGGCGGTGCTGGCCGCGCTGGCGCTGGCCGGGACGACCTACGCGCTCACCGAGGCGCCCGAGGCCACCGCGAGCACGGCGATCACCGGGCTGGCGGCCGTGCTGGGGCTGGCGGCGGCCGCCGGGTTCGTCTTCGTCGAGCGCGCCCGAGGCCGGGGCCGCGGGCTGCCGGGCCCGCGCCTGAACGGGCGGCGCGGCCGGAAGGCGCGCGAGGTGCCGCGGCCGATGCTCCCCCTGGAGGTCTTCGCCTCCCGGGAGTTCTCGGCCGTGAACGTGGTGACGTTCGTGGTGTACGGCGGGATGGGCGTGATGTTCTTCCTGTTCGTGCTCAACCTGCAGGTGGTGTCGGGCTTCTCGGCGGTCGCCGCCGGGACGGCCCTGCTGCCGCTGACCGTGCTCATGCTGCTGCTGTCCTCGCGGGCGGGGGCGCTGGCGCAGCGGATCGGGCCGCGGCGGCCGATGGCGGCCGGGCTGCTGGTCGCGGCGGCCGGCATGCTGCTGATCGGCCGGATCGGAGCGGACGCCTCGTACGTGTGGCAGGTACTGCCCGCCGTGACCGTGTTCGGGCTGGGCCTGTCGGCCGTGGTCGCGCCGCTGACCGCGACGGTGCTGGCCAGCGCGGACGTCCGGCACGCCGGGGTCGCCAGCGGGGTCAACAACGCGGTGGCGCGGGCGGCGGGCCTGCTGGCGGTGGCCGCGATCCCGCCGCTGACGGGGCTGACCGGGGACGCCTACGAGAATCCGGCCGTGTTCTCCGACGGCTTCCAAACCGCGATGCCGCTGTGCGCGGCGCTGCTGGCGGCGGGCGCGGTGCTGACCTTCCTCACCGTCGGCGACGACGTGCTGCGCGCCGCGCCGGAGGAGCGCGAGCCGCAGTGCAAGACCCACTGCGCCGTCGGCGCCCCGCCCCTGGAGCCGGACCGGGAACGGGCCGAGCCCGCGGCGACGGAGCCGGGCCCGCCCCCCTCGAAACCGTCCGGTCCGGCGGCGTAGCGAACGCGGCGCCGCCAGAGGTCCCGGGTCCGGTTCCGGCTATGTCCAGGACCAGAGGGGTTCGTTGGCATACGGTCGGCTCATGAACCTGCGGCAGCTGCGCTATGTCGTGGCCACCGCCGACCACGGCACCATGACGTCGGCGGCTCAGGCGCTCTACGTCGCACAGCCCGCGCTGTCGCGGGCCGTACGGGAGCTGGAGCGCGAGCTCGGTGTGGAGCTGTTCGCCCGGTCCGGGCGCGGCGTCGTGCTCACCGCGGTGGGCGAGCGGGTGGTCCGGCAGGCGCGGGTGGCGCTGGACGCGGTGGACGCGATCGAGTGCCTGTCGGTCACCCGCGCCAACGGCCGCGGCTCCGAGCTGCGCATCGCCACCACCCTGTCGCTGGAGCCCGAGCTCACCGGGGGGCTGATCCCCCGGTTCGCCCGCGATCAGCCCGCGGTGCGGGTCCGGGTGGTCCGCTGCGAGGGGCGGGAGTCGGTGGCCGCCGCGCTGCGCGCCGGCCGCGCCGAGATCGCGGTCACCGACCTGCCGGTCCCCGCGGATCTGGCCGCGCACCCGTTCGAGCAGCGGGAGGTCGTGCTGATCTCGCCGCCGACCCTGCGGCTGCGCGAGCCGGTGCCGCTGACCGCGCTGGACGGCATGCGGCTGGTGATGCCCGCCAAGGGCGGCGCACGCCGGGCCGAGCTCGACGCGATGCTGGTACGGATCGGTGCCAAGCCGGTGCCCGCGGTGGAGTCCGACGAGCGCGGTTCCTGGCTCGGCTGGGTCCGGGCCGGGATGGGCTCGCTGCTGTGGTACCGCAACCAGCTCGACGACACCGAAGGGCTGGCGGTCCGCTCGTTCATGCCGCCGATCACCCGCATGATCGGACTGGTGCACGCGCACCGGCAGCTGGCGCCGGTGGCGCGCGAGTTCCTGGCCTTCGCCAAGGAGACCTCGCGCGAATCCCGCGTCCGCGACCGGCTGTAGACCTGACCGGGCCCGATCGGCCCCGGGATCGTGCATGATCGACGGGTGGAGGCTACTCACGCGCTGTGGCTGCTCGCGGTCCCGGTCAGCGCCCTGATGGTGGCGGCGCTGGCCCGGCGGATCGGGGCCTCGGCGCCGCTCGCGCTCGTCGTCGCGGGACTGCTGCTCGCATTGCTGCCGGGCGTCCCGGAGTTCGAGCTCGATCCCGAGCTCGTGCTGTTCTTCTTCCTTCCCCCGCTGCTGTTCTCGGCCGCCTGGGAGAGCTCGTCCATCAACCTGCGCGAGAACACCCGCACGATCGGCCTGCTGTCGGTGGGGCTGGTGCTGTTCACCACGCTGGTCGTCGGCTACACCGCGCACCTGCTGATCCCCGGCCTGCCGCTGGCAGCCGCGTTCGTGCTCGGGGCGATCGTGGCGCCGCCGGACGCGGTCGCCGCCGTGAGCGTGGCACGGCGGCTGGGGCTGCCCCGCCGGCTGGTGACGATCCTGGTCGGGGAGAGCCTGTTCAACGACGCCACGGCGCTGACGGCGTTCCGGGTCGCGGTGGCCGCCGTGGCGGGCGCGGGCTTCACGCTCTCGGACGGCCTGGTCCGGTTCCTGTTCGCCACCATCGCCGGCGTCGCCGTCGGGCTGATGCTCGGCCCGCCGATGCACTGGCTGCGCACCCGGCTGAAGGATCCGCTGGTGGAGAACGCGGTGATCCTGATGGCGCCGTTCGCCGCGTACCTGATCGCCGAGACCGTGCACGCCTCCGGCGTGATCGCGGTGGTGGTCAGCGGCCTCTACCTCG
Source organism: Actinomadura sp. 9N407 (assembly GCF_044326315.1). Classification (NCBI taxonomy): domain Bacteria; kingdom Bacillati; phylum Actinomycetota; class Actinomycetes; order Streptosporangiales; family Thermomonosporaceae; genus Actinomadura; species Actinomadura sp. 9N407. The sequence goes on from NZ_JBIRAW010000032.1 coordinate 89,244, forward strand.
GCGACCGGTTCGCCGCGTCGCCGGCGGTGACCCGGCTGATCGGGCACTCCTTCTGGAAGGTCCTGATCTTCATTCTGGAGTCGGTGGTCTTCCTGCTCATCGGCCTCCAGCTGCCGCTGGTCCTGGAGGGCCTGTCCGGGTACGGGTGGAGCGAGCTGGCGTGGTGGGCGGTCGCGGTGTTCGCCGTGGTGATCGCCGTCCGGTTCCTGTGGGTGTTCCCCACCTCGCACCTGGCGAGGTGGACCTCGCCCACGGCCCGCGACCGGGAGGCCGACATCGGCTGGCGCGGCCGGGTCGTCATCTCCTGGGCCGGGATGCGGGGCGTGGTGTCGCTGGCGGCGGCGTTCGCGATCCCGTTCGGCGGCGCCGAGGGCGAGGCGTTCCCGGGCCGTTCCCTGATCCTGTTCCTCACCTTCACCACCGTGCTGGGCACGCTGCTGGTCCAGGGCCTGACGTTCCCGCTGCTGATCCGCCGGCTCGGGGTCGGCGCCGCCGACGAGCGCCACGCCGACACGGTCTCGGAGGCGGGCGCCCAGCACGCCGCCGCCAACGCCGCGCTGGCCCGGCTGGAGGAGCTGGTGGCCCAGGAGGAGGAGCCGCCGGACGAGTCCGTCCTGGAACGGCTCCGGCAGCTGGCCGAGCACCGCCAGCTGCGGGCCTGGGAGCGGCTGGGCGGCGGGACCGGCCCCGAGGGCGCCGAGGTCCCCACCAGCACCTACCGGCGGCTGCGCCTGGAGATGCTGACCGCCGAGCGCCGCACGTTCGTCCGGATGCGCGACGAGCGCCGCATCGACGACGAGGTCCTGGAACGGGTCCTGCACGAACTCGACCTGGAGGAGGCCGCCCTGAGCCGCGGCTGATGACCACGGACCGTCACAGCCTCAAGCCCGTCCGGGCCGCGGCCGGCCGGAGGGCTCGCCGAAGGCTGCGGCGCGCAGCTCGCGGGGGCTGACGCCGTAGCGGTGGCGGAAGGCGGTGCTGAGGGCGCTGGCGGAGGAGAAGCCGGAGGCGTGCGCCAGCTCGGTGATGGGCCGGTGCCGGTGCCGGGGGCTGCGCAGCCGGTCGCGAACCAGCCGGAGCCGCTCCTCCCTGATCAGCTCGCGCGGGGTGGTGCCGGCGTGCTGCAGGGCCAGCTGGACCTGGCGCAGCGACCAGCCGAGGCGGTGCGCCACGGTGGCGCCGGTGAGGTCGGGGTCGGCGGCGTTGGCGCGGACGAACCGGCGGACCATCGCCTCCACCTCGGCCAGATGGCCGGGCGCGCCGGGCCGGTCGTCGGCGTCGACGACCATGCACATCAGCTCGGCGACGCGGTCGCAGACCACCTCGAACTGGCGGGCGCTCAGCCGGTCGCGCTCCTCGTAGGCGGACCTGATCATGCCGTCGACGACCCGGGCCAGGCCGGTGGTCATGTCGAACCTGGCGCTCAGCGGGGTGCGGCGGCCGAGCCGGCCGTTCACCTCCTGTGCCGGGATGGTCAGCACGAGCGCCCGCGCCGGGGCGTCCTGGACCAGCTCGAACGGCTCGGCCGGGGTGAACAGGCCGCCGGTGCCGGAGGTCAGCCGGACCTCGGCGCCGTCCTGGCGCAGGGTGAGCCCGCCGTCGACCGGGACCAGCAGGCGGTAGTCCTCGTCGGGCTCCTGGCGGGCCTGCCCGGCGGTACGGGAGTAGCCGACCCGCTCGGACCAGAAGTCGATGAGCTGGTAGGGGCCGCCGCGCTGGCGGGTCGCCCCGCCCAGGAAGTCGCCGCCGCGCGGGAAGCGGCAGTCGAGGCGGCAGTGGCTGCCGCTGACGTGCGCGCTCCAGAAGCCGGCCCGTTCCGCGGGCGGGAGCTCCGCCGTGGACACGGTCTGCACCGTGTAGGCACCGTCGGACACCGGGACACCCTTCGTTCTCGCAGCGCGACCCCACCGCACGGATCACGCGATCAGTGATCATAGCGGGACTTACCGTGAGCGGCGGCCCGGCGCGCCGGGGGCGGCGATCGGTGTCACCGTGCGCCGCACGTCAAGCATCGTGCGCGTGGGCGCAAGTCCGGAGGGCCGAGATGATCTATCGTCTCCAAACCCCCCTTTCCGGAGAACCTGCCCATCGCAGGGCAGATAGCGCACGTCCCCCTCTGCTCGCCCCGTCCCGAGGATCCGATGGAGCAATTTCTGCTGGCCCTGGCGATCGTCTGCTCGATCGCCGGCCTCGCCGCGGTCGCCGTCCTGCTCGTCCTCCAGCGCCAGACCGTGGCCGCGCTGCGCCGGGAGAACGCCACGCTGGCCGACGGCGTGCTGCGCCGGGACGAGGAGTTCCGGCATCTGGCCACCACCCGGCTGCCCGAGCTCCTGCAGTCCCTGCACAACCCGGCCGTGCAGGTGCCCGGCCCGCTGCACGATCCGCGGACGCTCGGGCCCGCGTACGAGCGGGGCACCGGCGAGCTGATGGACCTGTTCGCCGGTTCGGTGGAACGGGTCCAGGCCCGCGCCGACAAGGCCGCCAAGGTCACGCTGCGGTCCACCATGCGCGGCGTGCAGAGCCTGGCCGGCGAACAGCAGCTGGCGATCACCACCATGCAGCAGCGGCACGACGACCCCGACGTGCTGGCCGACCTGCTGCGGCTGGACCACATGAACGCCCAGCTCGGCCGGCGCGCGCAGGCCACCGCGGTGCTGTGCGGGTCCTGGCCCGGGCAGCAGCGTTCGGCGTCCACGCTCAGCGACGTGGTCCGCGGCGCGACCTCCCGGATCCGCGACTACCTGCGGGTCGAGGTCCACTCGCCGGTGAACGCGGCCGTGGTCGGCCGCGCCGTCGAGCCCGTCGTGCTGACGCTGGCCGAGCTGCTGGACAACGCCGCGCGGCACTCCCAGCCCGACACCTCCGTCGAGGTGAACGTGCGGACCACGCACAACGGCGTGGCCATCATGATCGACGACGCCGGGGTCGCGATGGACGCCGACGAGCTGGAACGGGCCGGGCGGATGCTCACCGGGCTCCGGTCGGTCGACATCCACCGGCTGGGCGACCCGCCGCAGGTCGGGTTCGCCGTGGCGGGCGTGCTGGCCGCCCGGTACGGCTTCACCATCTCGGTCGACACCCGTTCCCCGTACGGCGGGGTACGGGCGGTGGTGTTCCTGCCTTCCAGGCTCCTCACCGACGTCCCCGAGCCGGAGGCGCCCGGATCGGCCCCGGTACGGCGGCGCGCGGCGGTACCGGGCCTCGCGGAGCACAACGGCACAGGGGCCGGAGAGGCCCCGAGGGAGACCATGAGCACCTCCGCGCGGACCACGGGCGGCCTGCCCAAGCGCCGCCGCGCCGAGCCGTCCGGCATGTCCACACCCGCGGGGGACGTGGCGGGCACGCCCGCGCGGCCGGCCCGCGAGACGGCCGCCGGGCTGGGCGCCTGGCAGCGCGGGACCCGTTCCGGCCGCGACGCGGCACCGTCCGACGAAGAAGGAAAGGACCTGCTGCCATGAACGAGCCCGCCCACGACCCCGCCGGCAACAAGCTCGGCTGGATGCTCGACGAGACGCTGCTGATGCCGGAGACCCGGTACGCGATCCTGCTGTCGGCCGACGGGCTGCTGATGGCGCATTCGGAGCGGATCGGCCGGGACGAGGCGGAGCGGCAGGCGGCCGGGATGTCGGGCCTGCAGTCGCTGGCCCGCGGCACGGCCGCGTTCTGCGGCGACCCCGGCACCACCTGGCGGCAGACGGTGACCGAGTTCGACGACGGCTACGTGTTCCTCGTCGCCGCCGGGCCCGGCGCGTACCTGGCCGTCTCGGCGACCCAGCGGGTGGACATGGAGTCGGTGTCGTTCCGGCTCCAGGAACTGGTGCAGCGGCTGGGCAAGGAGCTGACCACGCCGCCCCGGCACGGCCCGGCCGCGTGAGCCGGCCGCGGCGCGGCGAGCGCGCGCTGGTCCGGCCGCACGTGGTGACCGGCGGGCGGGCGCATCCCACCCGCAACGTGTTCGACCTGGTGACGCTGGTGACCGCGGTCAGCGACCGGCTGACCGGGCTGAACCCCGAGGAGCGCCGCATCGTGACGCTGTGCCGGGGCGGCGCGCTGTCGGTGGCCGAGATCGCCGGGCATCTCCGGCTGCCCGTCGGCGTCGTCCGGGTGCTGCTGTCGGACCTGATGGACAGCGGCCACGTCACCACCCGGGCGGCGGCGCCGTCGTCGCGGCTCTCCCGTACCGAGATCCTCCAGGAGGTGCTCGATGGACTCCGTGCCACGCTCTGAGGTCCCGGAGGTCCCGGAACTCTCTGCGGCCGCTGATGGGGCCGCTGAGGCGCGCTACCTGCCCGACACCGTGCGGACCGCGGCCAAGATCCTCATCGTGGGCCACTTCGCGGTCGGCAAGACGACCTTCGTCGGCACGCTCTCGGAGATCCGCCCGCTGCGCACCGAGGAGTACATGACGCAGGCGGGCGCGATCGTCGACGACCTGTCGGGGGTTCCCGAGAAGACGACCACGACCGTGGCGATGGACTTCGGCCGCCTCACCCTCAGCGACCGCCTGGTGCTGTACCTGTTCGGTACGCCCGGTCAGCGGCGGTTCAAGCAGCTGTGGAGCGACCTGGCACGCGGCGCGCTGGGCGCGCTGGTGCTGGTGGACACCGAGCGGCTGGAGCAGTCGTTCGAGGTCATGAACATGCTGGAGACCCACCGGCTGCCGTACGCGGTGGCCGTCAACCGGTTCGACCACTCCCCCGTCTTCCCCGAGGCGGAGGTCCGCGAGGCGCTGGACCTGCTGCCCGCGACCCCGCTGGTGATCTGCGACGCCCGGGACCGCACGTCCTCGGCGCGGGCGCTGATCTCGCTCGTCGACCATCTGCTCACCCTCGACCAGGAGCTCGTGTGACCGCCGAGACGCCGTCCCCGTCCCCGAACGCGCCCGTACCGCCCGGGCCCCCTTCCGCCGATCCGCCCGGCCAGGACCGCCGCCCGCGCGACCGCGTCCCGATGTACGGGGACGACTTCGCCGCCGACCCGCAGGCGCTCTACGACGAGATGCGCCTGCACGGGCCGCTGGCACCGGTCGAGCTGGCGCCGGGCGTCGAGGCGACGCTGGTGGTCGGGTACGACGCGGCGCTGGAGGTGCTGCGCGATCCGGGAACGTTCCCGAAGAACCCGAGCCGCTGGGAGAAGACCGTCCCGGCCGACTGCCCCGTCCTGCCGATGATGGCCTACCGGCCGAACGTGCTGTGCGCCGACGGCGAGGTGCACACCCGGCTGCGGGCGCCGATCAACGACGCGATGGCGCGGGTCGACACGATCGAGCTGCGCGAGGACGTGGAGAACGCCGCGGACCGGCTGCTGGACGACTTCGCCGGCGCGGGCGAGGCCGACCTGGTCGGGCAGTACGCCCGCGCGCTGCCGCTGCTGGTGATGAGCGACATGTTCGGCTGCCCGCCCGACATCGGCGGCCGGCTGGTCTACGGGATGAGCGGCATCTTCGACCTCGAGCGCGCCGAGGAGGCCAACGCCGTCCTCACCCAGGCCGTGTTCGACCTGGTCACGCTGAAGCGCGAGCGGCCGGGGCAGGACGTGACGTCCTGGATGGCGGGGCATCCGGTCGGGCTGACCGACGAGGAGATGGCGCACAACCTGGTGAACATGCTGGGCGCCGGGACCGAGCCGCAGCAGAGCCTCATCGCCAACGGGGTCCGGCTGCTGCTGACCGACGACCGGTTCGCCGGCGACCTGTCCGGCGGCAACCTGCCGGTCGAGGACGCCCTGGACGAGATCCTCTGGACCGACCCGCCGATGGCCAACTACAGCTCCACGTACCCGGTACGGGACGTGGACTTCGCCGGGCACCGGCTGCCCGCCGACCGGCCGGTGCTGGTCAGCTTCGCCGCCGCCAACACCGATCCGTCCCGGGCGACCCGCGGCCGTACCGGCAACCGCGCGCACCTGGCCTGGAGCGCGGGACCGCACACCTGCCCGGCCAAGGGGCACGCCCGGCTCATCGCCTCGGTGGCGATCGAGCGGCTGCTGGACCGGCTCCCGGACCTGGAGCTGGCCGTCCCGGCCGAGGAGCTGACGTGGCGGCCCGGGCCGTTCCACCGCGCCCTGACGGCGCTGCCGGTACGGTTCCCGCCCGCCAGGTGACCGTCGGCATCAAGGCGCCCGGGCAGATCCCCCGGGCGCCTTGGTGCCGGTCCTCTCCGGACTCCGCTACTCGCCGTCCAGCGGCTTGTCGGGCAGCTCGACGGCGTAGGACTCCTTGACCACGTCCAGGTGGTGCCAGGACTCGCGCACGGTCGCGCCCGGCACCGCCCGGATGGCGTCCAGGACGGCCACCAGCTCCGCCCGCGAGGACGCCTCGGCCTGGCCGACGATGTCGTACCGGCCGAAGCCGGTCGCCAGGTACCGCACGCCCTCCTGCTCGGCCACGGCCTCGGCCACTCGGCGCAGCCCGCCGGTCACCACCAGGCCGAAGCCGCCGAGCTCGGCGGCGCCCAGCGCGGTCGGATCGGCCAGCCCGGTGACCTGGATGACCCCCGAGCGCATCAGCCGGACGACCCGGGCCCGCGTCGCGGCCTGGGACAGGCCGATGATGTGGGCCAGCCGGGTGTACGGCGCGCGGCCGTCGCGCTGCAGTTCCTGCAGCAGCCGCCAGTCGATGTCGTCGAGCGTGACGTCACCGAGCTCGCGCACGACGGCGTGGGTGTCGCGCACGGTGGACACCGAGCGGAACACCTCCGCCGAGCGCACCCCGGGGACGGCACGGATCCGGTCGACCTCGGCGGCCAGCGCGGTGTCGTCCCGGGCGCGCACCTGCGCGACCAGGTCGTGCGGCCCCGCCGTCAGGGCGGTGAAGCTGACCGCGGTGTGCTCGGCGATGGCTGCGGCGACCTTGCGGGCCGAGCCGTCGACCGTGACCGACACGTGGCCGATGGCCTCGGCCCCGACGACCGCGGCGTGCACGATCCCCACGACGCGGACGACCTCGGTCTCGAGAAGGTTCTGTACCCGTGCCCGCACGGCCGTGCGAGACAGCCCCACCCGGTCGGCGAGCGCCTGGAAGGTCGCCCTGCCATCCCGCTGGAGCTCGCGGACGAGCACGGCGTCGACCGCATCCAGCACGGCTCTCCTCCTCGGCATGTGATGACTAGATTTGCTGACAACTGCAAGATCATTCCATTTCGGGACGGTCCGTCGTCAAATATTGAGCTTGCTCGTGTTCGGCGCGCCCGTACGCCGTCAATGCGTCTAAATCCGGACGTGGCGGTGCCGAATAGGGCGCCGGATAAACGGCTCCGGCACCGCAACGCGGCCAGGGTCATCGCGGTGGCCCGGTCTCGCCGGGCGACGGCACGGGACCGGACGGCGTGGCGATGATCACTGCGGCGAGCGGGCGCGGCCCGGCGCGGGGGGACGCGGGACACCGGGCTCATGAGCGTGGCGTGCATGCGCTTCTCCCGGTGTTCTGCTGTGACGCCTCCTACGGGGGGCGGATCTCCGCGCGAGGCACATGTAAGAAAACTGCATCGCCGCCGCACGATCGTCAAGAGGTAACTTTACAGAGAGCTAAACCTCACGTTGCACTCAAAACCACTGCGTCCGCGCCGCCTCCGGTATTACGCGCGCGACGTCCGGATCGCTCGCGAAAGGCACTACGGCGCCACGCGTTCGTCACCTTGGGGCGTTCCCGCCGGTCCGCGCCCGGCACGCCGCGCGGGGAGGCGTCCGGTGGCCACTCCTGGCGACCGGGCGGCGGCCGAACGGAGATCGGTGCTCGACCGATCCGTGATCGGCCGGTGACGGGAGGTTCCCGGTGCCGCATTGGCCGGAGCACCTGGGGGTATGAATCACAATGTACGGTGGCCCGGCCCACTTCCACGTGATTGGTGTGTAGTTCAGCGTGCACCTTCTGAACGGTGAGCATTCCGCCCACGACCTCACCTACAACGACGTCTTCATGGTCCCGCGCCGCTCGGCGGTCGGGTCCAGGCTCGAGGTCGACCTGTCCACCTCCGACGGCAGCGGGACGACCCTGCCGCTCGTGGTGGCCAACATGACGGCGGTCTCCGGCCGCCGGATGGCCGAGACGATCGCCCGCCGGGGCGGCCTGGCGGTGATCCCCCAGGACATTCCGGTCGAGGTGGTGGCCGAGGTGATCGGCTGGGTCAAGCGCCGGCACCTGGTGTACGACACCCCGATCCGGCTCTCCCCCGGCGCCACCGCCGGCGAGGCCCTGGCGCTGCTGCCCAAGCGGGCGCACGGCGCGGTGATCGTGGTCGAGGACGGCCGCCCGGTGGGCGTGGTGACCGAGGCCGACTGCCACGGCGTCGACCGCTTCGCCCAGCTGCGCGACATCATGTCCCGCGACCTGGTGACGCTGCCGTACGGCGTCGACCCGCGCGAGGCGTTCAACCGGCTGCACGAGCGCGGGCACCGGCTCGCGCCCGTCGTCGACGCCGAGGGCCGGCTGGACGGCATCCTCACCCGTACCGGCGCGCTGCGCGCCACCCTCTACTCGCCCGCCGTGGACGGGGCCGGCCGGCTGCGCGTCGCCGCCGCCGTCGGCGTGAACGGCGACGTGGCGGGCAAGGCCAAGGCGCTGCTGGAGGCGGGCGCCGACCTGCTGGTGGTCGACACCGCGCACGGGCACCAGGAGAAGATGGTCACCGCGCTGGCCGCCGTCCGCGGGCTCGACCCGGGCGTCCCGGTCGCGGCCGGCAACGTGGTCACCGCCGAGGGCACCCGCGACCTGATCGAGGCCGGCGCCGACATCGTCAAGGTCGGCGTGGGGCCGGGCGCGATGTGCACCACCCGGATGATGACCGGCGTCGGGCGCCCGCAGTTCTCCGCCGTGCTGGAGTGCGCCGCCGAGGCGCGCCGGCTCGGCCGGCACGTGTGGGCCGACGGCGGGGTCCGGCATCCGCGGGACGTGGCGCTGGCACTGGCCGCCGGGGCGTCCAGCGTGATGGTGGGCTCCTGGTTCGCCGGCACCTACGAGTCGCCGGGCGACCTGCAGCGCGCCGCCGACGGCCGGCTCTACAAGGAGAGCTTCGGGATGGCCTCCGCGCGCGCCGTACGGCTGCGCACCGCCGACGACTCCCCCTTCGACCGGGCCCGCAAGGCACTGTTCGAGGAGGGCATCTCCACCTCGCGGATGTTCCTGGACCCCGAGCGCCCCGGTGTGGAGGACCTGATCGACTCGATCGTGGCCGGGCTGCGCAGCTCCTGTACGTACGCGGGCGCGCGGACGCTGGCGGAGTTCCACGAGCGGGCCACCGTGGGGATCCAGAGCTCGTCCGGCTACGCCGAGGGCAAGCCGCTGTCCAGCAGCTGGTGAGGCGGCCGGCCGGCCGTTCCGGCACCGCAGTACCGAATCAAGATCACCAGAAGACCGTCCGGCGGACCGTTCCCCCGCTAGGATCACCGGGTGATCCGGGAGCCCGGACCTCCGTGGCGGACGCCCCGGACCGTCCCGGCCTCCGGATCGGGCGTCCTCCGCCGGGCAACTCCCGGCGGGCTTTGCGCGTCCTTAATGGTAGGTGGGGCCTTAGATCACCGGGCGTGGGGAATCGGAGCGTACATGGCGAGTCGATCGGCAGCCCGGCGTGCCCGCGGCGGTGACGCCGAGCCCGGCCTCGCCCGCGCGCTCGCGCTCACCCTGGCCTCGGCGCTGATCTGGGGCGTCGCCCATCTGCGCACCGGCCGCCGGGTGATCGGCGGGATCCTGCTCGGCGCGTTCGCGCTGCTGGTCATCGGCGCCGCCGTCGCCGGAACGTTCTTCCGCGCTCGGCCTGCTGTGGGTCACCATCGTCATCCGCTCGTACCAGCTCGTCCGTCCCGACGCGCTGTCGCTGGGCGGCCGCATGGCCGGCACGGTGGCGGTCACGGTGCTGTGCTTCGCCGTCGCGGTGCCGGTGTCGTGGGGCGCGTACAACACCTATGTCTTCCGGGACGCGCTCACCGGCATCTTCCAGGCCGGCGGCACCAACGGGCGCAAGGTCGACACCAAGGACCCCTGGAACGGGCAGTCCCGGGTCAACGTGCTGCTGCTGGGCGGCGACGCCGCCGCCAACCGGCAGGGCGTGCGCACCGACAGCATGACCCTCGCCAGCGTCGACACCAAGACCGGCGACACCGTCCTGCTGAGCCTGCCGCGCAACCTGGAGAGCTTCCCGATGCCGCCCGGCCCGGCGCGCGACCGCTTCCCCTACGGCTTCACCGGCGACGGCGCCGGGACGCCCGGGCTGCTCAACGAGGTCTACCAGTTCGCCGAGGAACACCCCGACCTGGTGCCGGGCGCGCGCAAGAACCAGCGCGGCCCCGAGCTGCTGAAGTCCACCATCAGCGGGATCCTGGGCCAGCCGGTCGACTACCACATCCTGGTCGACATGTTCGGCTTCGCCGACATCATCGACGCGATGGGCGGCGTCCGGATCAAGATCACCGAGCCGATCCCGTACGGCCAGCGGGGCGACGTCCTGCAGGCGGGCGACCGCGTACTCAAGGGCAAGGAGGCCCTCTGGTACGGCCGGTCCCGCACGATGAGCGACGACTACACCCGGATGGGGCGGCAGAAGTGCCTGCTGGGGGCCATCGCCAAGCAGGCCGACCCGCAGACCGTGCTGACCAAGTTCGACAAGCTGGCCGCCGCCACCAAGAACGCCATCTCCACCGATATCCCGCAGGAGCTGCTGCCGGCGTTCGTGTCGCTGTCGGGCAAGGTCAAGGACGGTGCCCGGATCGACAGCCTGCAGTTCGTGCCGCCGCTGATCCACACCGGCAACCCCGACCTCGACCTGATCCGCAAGCTCACCGCCCGGGCCGTGGCCGGCGAGCGCGAGGCCTCGCCGTCGCCGTCGGCCTCCCCGAAGAGCACCTCGCCCGTCGCGGGCGGCACCACCTCCCCCACGCCGCGCCGGACGCAGAGCAAGCCGACCTCCCTGACCGCCTCCTGCCCGTCCTGATCGACGGCCGGGGATGAAGCGCGCCCACCGCCTGCGCCAGGTCGTCAACGTCTGCAACCTGTCGACGCCCCTGGGGCTGCTGCTGGCCAGGATCGCGGCCCGCCACCTGCGCCGGGGGCCCGACGGCCTGTACATCGCTGGCGGCTACCGCCCGCCCGTCCCGGTCGCGTCCGCGTTCACGCTGGGCAATGTCGTCCTCGTCCGGCGCGACGCCGAGAGCCTGCTCGCCCGTCCGGCACTGCTGCGTCACGAGGCCCGGCACTCGACCCAGTACGCGTATTGCCTGGGGCCGGTCATGCTCCCGCCGTACCTGCTGTGCGCCGGGATCTCGCTGCTGCTGTGCGGCGACCACGCCTCGTACAACCCGTTCGAGCGCCTCGCGGGCCTCGATGACGGCGGCTACGCCAGGCGCCCGCTCCGGTTCCGCCGCCGCTAGGGCCGCCGCGGTGTCTTCACCGGTCCCGGAAAGGGGGATCATGGTGGCAGGACTTCCGAGTGTGAAGGGCGGGTGACGGGTGCCCCAGATCCACGGCTGCGATGCCTTCCGGGTGGCGATGCCGCGCGGGCGGCGGCCGGAGAGCGTCCTGGTACGGCTGCGCGGCCAGGACGGCACGGTGGGCTGGGGCGAGGCCGCCGTCGCGTCCGGCGGGCCCCGGCCGGTCTGGACCGACATCGAGGAGCGGATGGGCCCGGCGCTGATCGGCCTGGAGCTGGAACGTCCCGAGGACGTCTCGGCCGCGGCCGAGCTGGGCTGCCCGGGTGCCGCCGCCGCGATCGACACCGCCTGCTGGGACCTGTGGTGCCGGGCCAAGGGGATGCCGCTCGCGCACGCGCTCGGCGGCACCCGCACCTCGATCGTCACCGGCGCCAGGATCACCCCCGAGCCGCTGCTGGAGACCGTGGTGGGCCGCGTCAACCAGGCCGTCGGCGCCGGGCACACGCGGGTCACGCTGGACGTGCGGCCCGGCTGGGACATCGAGCCGGTACGGGCGATCCGGCAGGCCTTCCCCGCGCTGGCGCTGGTCGCCGACGCCGGGCACGCCTACCGCGAGACGCCCGAGCACCTGGCCGTCCTCGAAGGGCTGGACGCCTACGGGATCCTCGCGATCGAACGGCCCTTCCCCGCCGGCGACCTGGCCGCGCACGCCCGCCTGCAGCACCGGATCGGCGCGGCCATCGCACCCGCGGTCGGCGATCTGGACACGCTGCAAGCGGCGATCTCCCTTGAGGCGGGGCGCGTGCTGGACCTGCGCGCCAGTGCCATGGGCGGGCTCACCGCGGCCCGCAGCGCGCACGACCTGGCCTACGCCGCCGGCTGGGACGTCTGGTGCACCGGTACGGGCGCGTTCGGCATCGGGCAGGCCGCGGCGGTCGCGCTGGCCGCCCTGCCCGGTGTCACGCTGCCCAGCGAGGTGTCCGACCCCGCAGGCGGCCCGGCGTTCGTGTCACCGCCGGTGCGGTCGTCGGGCGGGGTCGTCGGCGTCCCGTACACCCAGGCCGGGCTCGGCCACGAGATCGACGAGGCGCGGATCGAGCGGCTGGCGTCGCGGCGCCTGTCCATCCCGGCATGAGCCGCGGGCAGGGCACGGTGTGGGTGGTCGCGGGACCGCCGGGCGGCGGCAAGACCACCGTGGCCGGCCTGCTGCTCGCCCGGTTGCGGCCCGTCCCCGCGCTGCTGGACAAGGACACGCTGTACGGCCCGTTCGTCACGGCGATCCTGGCCGCCTCCGGGCGGGATCCGGGCGAGCGCGAGGGTCCCTGGTACGACGAGCACATCAAGCGGCACGAGTACGCGGGCCTGACCGGCACCGCCCGGGAGATCCGCGCGTCCGGCTGCCCGGTGCTGCTGAGCGGCCCGTTCACCGGCCAGATCCGCTCGCCGCGGCGATGGGCGCGATGGGTGGACGAACTCGGCGGCCCGGACGTGCGGCTGGTCTGGATCCGCACGGACCCCGCGACCCTGCGGCACCGCCTGGAGGCGCGCGGCCTGGAACGCGACCGCGGCAAGCTGGAGTGCTTCGCGGAGTTCGTCGAACGGATGCGCCCCGAGGAGCCCCCGCCCGTTCCCCACACCGAGGTCGACAACCGGCTGAGCGCGCCACCCCTGGAGACCCGGCTCGCGCGGCTCAGCTGACGCCGGGACGTACCAGCCCGGTCTCGTACGCGTACACGGCCGCCTGGGTACGGTCGCGCAGGCCCAGCTTCATGAGGATGCGGCTGACGTGGGTCTTGACGGTCTGCTCCGCGACGACGAGCCGCTCGCCGATCTCGGCGTTCGACAACCCGCCCGCGACGAGGGCCAGGACCTCGGTCTCCCGCTCGGTGAGCGCGGCGTCGCGCTTCAGCGGGCGGAACTCCCGGCCGCCCATCCGGGCGAAGTGCGAGATCAGCCGCCGCGTCACGCTGGGCGCCAGCAGCGCCTCGCCGCCGGCGACGACCCGTACCGCCTCCGCGAGCGCCTGGCCGGTGGCGCTCTTGAGCAGGAAGCCGCTCGCCCCGGAGCGGAGGGCCTCGTAGACGTACTCGTCCAGGTCGAAGGTGGTGAGCACCAGGACGCGCGCCGTACCGGCCTCGGTGATGATCCGGGTGGCCTCCAGCCCGCTCATCACGGGCATCCGCACGTCCATCAGGACCACGTCGGGGCGCAGCGCGGCGGCCCGCTCCACCGCGTCCCGCCCGTCGCAGGCCTCACCCGCGACCTCGATGCCGGGGCGGGCACCGAGCAGGACGGAGAAGCCCTCGCGGACCATGGCCTGGTCGTCGGCGATGAGCACCCGGATCGTCATGGCGCCGTCCCTTCCCGCCCGGTGGGCAGCTCCGCCCGTACCGTGTAGCCGCCGTCCGGGCGCGGGCCCGAGGTCAGCGTGCCGCCGAGCATCGCGGCCCGCTCGCGCATGCCGATCATCCCGTGCCCGCCACGGGACGGCGCGCGCGGGTGCTCGGGAGCGGTGTTGGCCACCTCGAGGTCGAGTCGGCCGGGCCGGTGGTCGAGTGTCACCGTGACGTCGGTGCCGGGCGCGTGCCGTATGACGTTGCTCAGCGCCTCCTGGACGATCCGGTACGCGGTCAGCTGCACGCCTCGCGCGAGAGGACCCGGCGCCCCCAGCGTCTCGACCGTCACGCGAAGGCCCGCGCCCCGTACACCGGACAGGAGGTCGTCCAGGCGGTCGAGGGTCGGCTGGGGAGCGTCGCCCTCGTCCGCCGCCCGGCTCGCCGACGGGTCGGCGCGCAGGACGTCCAGCACGCGGTGCAGCTCGGTGAGGGCCTCGACGGCGTTCTGCCGGATGGTCGCGAACGATCCGGCCAGCTCGGCCGGCGGGTCGGCGACGCGCAGCGGTGCCGCCTCCGCCTGGATGGCGATCACCGACATGTGATGGGCCACGACGTCGTGCAGCTCGCGCGCGATCCGGGTGCGCTCCTCCAGCAGCGCGCGGCGGGCCCGTTCCCGGCCGCTGATGTGCTCCTGCTCGGCCAGGCGGCGCAGCGCTTCGGCCCGCGACCGCAGCGCGCCGGAGGCGGTCAGCACCACGGCCGAGTACACCGCCATCGCGGCGATCCCGAACAGCGGCTCCCGGCTTCCCGGCAGGACGAGGCCGAGCGCGCATCCGGCCAGCAGGGTGAGCGCCCACATCGCGACCGATACCCGGGCCCGCACCCGCGCCCCGACGAGTGCCAGCACGCTGAGGTGGATCGCCAGCGCCGGGCCGGGCCACAGCGGCCCGGCGCCGGCCTCCGGAACGGCCACCAGCGCCATGGCCACCCCAAGGGCCAGCGACGTCCACCAGCCCGCCGGCGGCCAGTACAGCGCGATCGGCAGCGCGAGCGCGTGCGCGATGCCGAGCGTGGCCGCGGCCTGGTTGGGGACGCCGAAGTCCTCGATCAGCGTGTGCCAGGCGACGCCGGACAGGATCGCGGCATACAGCCCGACGGCGGCGTGCGGCGCCCAAGCCGTCCAGCCGGGGCGCCGCAGCGGCATCATCGGCGCCCCGGCCGTGAAGGCCAGGTCCGTGCCCAGGGTCCGCAGCCATCCGGCCGTTCGCGTCATCACCGTCATCGTCAGGCCGACGCTAGGCGAACGGGACGCGCGGCGGCATCACCCTGCGGGCGGAGCTTCGCGGCTAGCTCTCCAGGGTGACCCGGGTCGCCTTCCCCTATCCCGGCCGATCCCCTGGTCAGTTACGCGCTGTGGCCCCCTCGAGATCGGCGATGACCTCGGAGGCCGTCAACGGGTCCAGCTCGCCGAAGGTGTACGGCGCGCCCTGAACGGGAGGGTGGGAGGACCGGTCGGGAGCGGGGTCGGCACCGATCCAGACCGCCTTGAACGTCTGGTCTCCCGATTCGCTGACCTGGCCGGCGAACAGCCCCGTCTCCAGCGTGACGACGACGTACCGCCCGTGCCCGGCCGGGCGGACGAAGCACTCGATCCCGCCGCCGGAGCCGACGGGACCGCGGTACCAGCCGCGCCGCTCCAGCTGGAGCACGTTCCCGTAGGGCACGGTCGCCTCCTCGAACCGGGCCAGCCTCCCGCCGGCCTTCTCCTCCCCGGTCAGCCCGTACACGTCCCGTCCGAGCTGCGGGAACGGTTGCGAGATCTCGTAGTCGGCGAAGATCTGCGACCACTCCTCCAGGGTGCCCGCGAGGTGCAGCGGGTGGGCGATCCCGATGGCGGCGTCACCGGGTGCCATGACGGCGGCGTCGGTGACGTCCGCGAAGGTGCGGTCCTCGGCGAGCCGGAACGCCGACGCCGTGCCGCCGTGCTCGGCGAGCCAGACCAGCCGCCGGGCGATGTGCCACACCAGCGGATGCTGGACGAAGAACTCGCGGAACTCGTCCAGGGTCCACCTGCGGCCCGTCGTCATCGCCAGTTCCAGGCGCTGGAGCTGGATGCCCGCGATCGCGCGGACGTCCTTCTTCAGATCGGCGAAGCGCCCGTACGCGGCGGAGGCGAGCGCGGCATCGTCGCGTACCCCGGGTTTGGGCAGGCTCGGCCGCCGCTTGCCCTGCTCGTCGACGACGTAGGGCTTCAGCGCCTCGTCGAAGCCGGCGGTGAACCGCCGCGGGCCGTAGTCGAGGACGAGGGTGCCGGTGGCGTCCAGCCCGAAGCCGGGAACGAGCCGGTCGCCGAGCTGCTCCGGGGTGAGGCCGCGCGCCGCCGCGATGTCCTCGACCTTGTCCTGCGCGCGCTCCTTCAGGCCCTTGAACCTGGCCTTCTGGGCGATGGCGTGGACCTCGCGGAGCGCGAGATCGGTTCCGATCTCGGCCAGCACGTCGAGCCCGCGTACCGCGTGGTGGTGGCCGCCCTCCCCCGGCCAGGCACGGATCAGCGGGACGAGACCGCGCACGGCCTCGTCGTCCCCGATCCGTCCCAGGACACTGAAGTGCCAAGCGTCTTTGGCGGACGCGCCGTCCTCATTCCAGCGGCGGAAGAGCGCCCAGCCGAACCCCGCCAGGGAGCGCTCGTCGCAGGCCTCCAGCACGCCCGCGAGGCCGGGATCCGGCTCGGGCTCGCCGGACACGGAGAGCGCCAGCAGGGTGAGCAGATGGCGGACGGCCGGTACGGGCAGCGCGCGCTCCCCGTTCCGCAGCAGCACCTGCGGAAGGCCGTCGGTGTTCACGTCGGTGTACTCGGCGGCCTTCTTCCAGGGACGCGCTTCTTCCGCGTCCTCGGCCAGCAGCGCCTCCACGAGAGCGACGGCCTGCTCGCCGTACGGGCGTGCGGCGGCGAGCACCGTGCCCTCGCCTTCCTTGACCGCGAGGAAACGCAGCGCGTGCTCGGCGCCCGCCCGAGCCCGCCCGGCCCTGCCCAGGGCGACCGGGATCAGGTGCGGCAGTGCCGCCTGACCGTGCCGGGTGAACCAGGCGGCCGCGGGCTCGCGCGCCCCGGCGACGCGCAGCAGCCAGTCGGCCATCGCCTTCGCGACCTCACCGTCCAGGAACGGCAGCAGCAGTTCGGCGCCCCGGGCGGGCCTGGAGCGGGCGAAGTCCAGCGTGACCGGAAGCGCGTCGAGGCCGAAGCGGGCGATGAGGGGCTTGAGCCAATGGTCGGGGCTCCACGGGTTGCGGGTGCCGAGTCCGCTCTGGTTCCACGACGGCCTCCACTCGCGCAGTGCGGGGCGGGCCAGCTCCTCGGGGCCCTTCGCCAGCATCGCGGCCTGCCAGTAGGCCATCTGGTGGAGCGGGTCGGCCGCCACGCCCGTACGGATGCCCTCGAGTCGCTTCTCCCACTTCGCGTCGCGTCCGGCGGATTGCGTAACCTGTCGCACGGTGACGCCGCCTCCGCTGGGATCGGCGATCGGCGTGCCTATCCAGGCGTCGTGCTCACCGGGCGCCCAGACGACGGCCTGTTCTCCGGACAGGGGCAGGCCCTTGAGGACGACCGGCTTGCGCTTCGGCTCCGTGCGGGCCCAGGGCGGATCGACCAGGAGCGGGGGGAGCTCGTCCGCCGAGGCCTCGGGAACGTGGCCGTCCGCGGCGGTCAGCTTCTCCGCGATCGCGCGGGCCTCCGGAGGAAGGTCCGGCAGGACGCGCGTCACCAGTCCGGTGTTGGCGCGCAGGTGGTCGGTCAGCAGTTCTTCCGCCGTCGCGTCCCCAACCGTCATGGCAGCCGCCAGAACGCGGATCGCGCGGACGGGATTGCGCCGCATGGTCTCGCGCAGCGCGGCCCGCATATGGGAGTTCCCGGAGCGTTCCAGCATGAGCCGGAACGCCTCGTCGCCGGGCAGCCGGCCCAGTGCCTCCAGCAATCCCTTGCGGCGCGGGGCACTGTCGTGATGCCGGTCGAACGCGTCGGCCATGAACGGGGCGATGGCGGGCCCCACCCCCTCGGCCAGGGTGAGGAGGTTCTCGATGTAATAGCAGTCAGAGACAGAGATACGTGCTTCGGTGCCCAGGATTTCGAGATGTTCGGGAGATCCCAGAGACTGCAGCAGCAGGTCTCTCGGCATCGTGTTCGCGGGCGCGGCGCAGCATTCGGCGACCCAGTCCAGCTGTGTCGGGACGAGATAGGCGGCGAGCATTTGCCGGGCCGGTGACGTACGAAGGCCGCCGAGCAACGCGACGACCTCCTGGTATTCGGTGTCGTCCGCCGTGGCGAGAATCGCGCGTAGCCGCTTGGCGTCGTCGCCGCCCCAGTAGCCTTCGTGGAAGACCAGGCCGGCTTTATTCGCGCGGTAGGGGCCGCCGACCTCGATGCCGCACCGTTCGACGAAGGCGTGGACGGCGAACGGCAGGCCGTACGTGGTGATCCACGCGTCCACGAACCGGACCGTCATCTCGCCCGCCTGATGGTCCGAGTCCGGGATGGCCGCGAGTGCCGCCGCGCCCCGCGGCCCGGCCTTGCCCGCGAGATGCTCCCGCGCCGCCGCCGCGAGGACCGGATCGGTATCGCGGTGGGTCAGCACTTCTTCGATCCGGCCGGCATAGGGGGCCAGGAGCCCTTCCTCGCTCAGATCGGCCACCTTGATATCCGGACCGGGATGGCCGCCGCGCCGGGGATGCAGATGCCGCTTCCAGGACCGCGGGATCTCGAGGACGTTCTCGTCGGGAAGCGGGGGGCTTGTTTTGATCACGACGGAAATGTAGTGCAGGGTACCGACATGGGGACCCCTTTCACGCGAGCACCGTGCCGCCGTGGGAAGCCCTCCGGGATCTCGAGCGCGCCCACGGCGGCACCGACGCCATTCTGGAGATTCAGTACGACTTGGGCAGTCCCAGGGAGTGCTGGGCGACGAAGTTGAGGATCATCTCGCGGCTGACCGGGGCGATCCGCATCAGCCGGACGACCCCGGCGAGCATGCCGACGCCGTACTCGGTGGTCAGGCCGTTGCCGCCATGGGTCTGGATGGCCTGGTCGACGCAGTGGATCGCGGCCTCGGCGGTGGCGTACTTGGCCATGTTCGCCGCCTCGCCCGCACCCGCGTCGTCGCCCTCGTCGTACAGCCAGGCGGCCTTCTGCCCCATCAGCCGGGCCAGCTCCAGCTCGATCTTCGCCTCGGCCAGCGGGTGCGCGAGTCCTTGATGGGCACCGATCGGGGTCGTGAAGACCTGCCGGTCCTTGGCGTACGCCGTCGCCTTGTCCAGTGCCAACCGGCCGATCCCGGCGCCCATCGCCGACGCCATGATCCGTTCGGGGTTGAGCCCGGCGAACAGCTGCAGCAGCCCGCCGTCCTCGTCCCCGATCAGCGCGTCGTACGGCAGCCGCACATCGTCCAGGTGGCAGACGAACTGCTTCTCCGGCGACACGATCTCCATGTCGATCGGCGTCCAGGAGAAGCCGGGGGCATCGGTCGGCACGATGAGCAGGGAGGGCCGCAGATTGCCCTTCTGATCGGCGCTGCGGGCGACGAACAGCACGGCGTCGGCCTCGTCGACGCCGGAGATGAACGTCTTCTGGCCGGACAGGATCCAGCCGTCGCCGTCCCGCCGGGCGGTCGTGGTGATCCTGTGCGAGTTGGAGCCGGCGTCCGGCTCGGTGATCGCGAACGCCATCTTCACCGAGCCGTCGGCGAAGCGCGGCAGCCAGTGCTTGCGCTGCTCGTCCGTGCCGGACCGGGCGATGATCGTGGCGCAGATGGCCGGGGAGACGACCATCAGCAGCAGCGGGCAGCCGGCCGCGGCCAGCTCCTCGCACACCGCGGCCAGGTCGCCGATGCCGCCGCCCCCGCCGCCGTACTCCTCGGGCACGTTCACGCCGAGGTAGCCGAGCCGGCCGGCCTCGTTCCACAGCTCGTCGGTCTTCTGCCCTGACCGGGCCTTCTCGACGTAGTAGGACGGGCCGTACTTGGCGCCGAGGTCGGCGACGGCGGCGCGCAGGGCCTGCCGCTCCTCGGTCTCGATGAAGCTCACTGGGGGTTCCCTTCGGATTCGGGAGCGGGCTCGGGGGCGGCGATGACGGCGAGGACCGCGCCGGACTCGACCTGCCGCCCGGCGGCGACGGCGAGTTCGGCGACGATGCCGGAGGCGGGGGCGGCGATGCGGTGCTCCATCTTCATCGCCTCCAGCACCACCAGCGTCTGCCCTTCGGTCACGGTCGCTCCGGTCTCGGTCTCGACCCGGATGACGGTCCCGGGCATCGGGGCCAGCAGCGAGCCGGGCGCGACCAGATCGCTCGGGTCGGCGAAGCGCGGCAGCGCGCGCAGTGTCACGGGCCCGAGCGGCGAGTGGACGTACAGGTCGTCCTGGACGCGACGTACGTCGAAGTCGCGCCGCACGCCCGCCACCTCAAGGGTGACGGCGCCGGCGGACGACGCGATGAGCCGCACACCGTCATGGCCCTCGGCCCGCAGGACGCCGCCGCGCGTGAAGCGGTAGGCGACGTCGATCGCCGTGCCGTCCTGCGTCTCGTACGACTTGCGCTGCGGCTGTGACGGCAGGTTGCGCCATCCCGACGGCAGGCCGTCCAGCACCTGGGCCGACGCCCGGTTGGCGGCGGCGTCGGCAAGCGCGGCGGCCAGCGCCGACAGCCGTACGGCCTCCTCGTCGGCCAGGGGCGCGGCGAGGACGTCCAGGCCCACGTCGTCGAGATAGCCGGTGGTCGCCTCGCCGTTGAGAAAGCGGGGCTCGGACAGGATGCGGACGAGCAGGTCCCGGTTGGTCGTGACGCCGTGGACGCGCGCGCCCGCGAGCGCGGCACGCAGGCGGCGGGCGGCGGCCTTGCGGGTCGGCCCGTACGCGATGAGCTTGGCGAGCATCGGGTCGTAGTGGACGCCGACCTCGCTGCCGCTCTCGACACCGCTGTCGAGCCGGAGCCCGTACTCCGCCGGGATCCGGAACGCGGCATCGACGTCCGGCACCTCGAACGTGTGCAGGGTGCCGCTGCCCGGCCGCCAGCCGGCGGACGGGTCCTCGGCGTACAGGCGCACCTCGATGGCGTGCCCGCGCGGCTCCGGCTGCCCGGCCGGCAGCCGCGCCCCCTCGGCGACCTCGATCTGCAGCCGTACGAGGTCGAGGCCGTAGACGCACTCGGTGACCGGATGCTCGACCTGCAGGCGCGTGTTGACCTCCAGGAAGAAGAAGCGCCCGTCGCCGGCGAGCATGAACTCGACCGTTCCGGCGCCGGTGTAGCCGATCGCGCGGGCCGCGTTCGCCGCCGCGCGGCACAGCTCCTCGCGCAGGCCCGGGTCCACGGCGGGCGACGGCGCCTCCTCGATGATCTTCTGGTGGCGGCGCTGGACCGAGCAGTCCCGCTCGCCGAGCGCCCACACCGTCCCGTGCGCGTCGGCCAGCAGCTGGACCTCGACGTGCCGCGCGTGCCGCAGCAGCGGCTCGCAGAACACCGACGGGTCGCCGAACGCCGACTGCGCCTCCCGGCGCGCGGAGGCCACGGCCTCGGGCAGCTCGCCGAGCGTGTGGACGGCCCGCATCCCGCGCCCGCCGCCGCCCGCCGACGCCTTGACCAGGATCGGCAGGTCCGCCTCGGTGACGGCGTCCGGATCGAGCTCGGTCAGCACGGGCACGCCCGCCGCCGCCATCAGCTTCTTGGCCTCGATCTTCGAGCCCATCGCCTCGATCGCCGCCGGCGGCGGGCCGACCCAGGTGAGCCCCGCCTCGGCGACCGCCCGCGCGAACGCGGCGTTCTCCGACAGGAACCCGTACCCCGGATGGACCGCGTCGGCGCCCGCTGCCCGGGCCGCCGCGATGACCAGGTCACCGCGCAGGTACGTGTCGGCGGGCGCGGCGCCCGGCAGCCGCACGCCCGCGTCCGCCTCGGCCGCGTGCGGCGCCGCCGGGCCGTCGGCGTCGGAGAACACCGCCACGGTGCCGATGCCGAGGTCGCGGCACGTACGGAAGACGCGGCGCGCGATCTCGCCCCGGTTGGCCACCAGCAGTCTGTCGATCATTCGTTCCTCGCTCGCGACGTTCGGGCTCATGGGCGGCCTCACATCCGGAAGACGCCGAAGCCGCCGGCGCCGGCCCCGGCACCGCGGACCGGGGCGTTGTGCACGACCGACAGGCAGAGCCCCAGCACGGTACGGGTGTCGCGCGGGTCGATCACGCCGTCGTCGTACAGCCGCCCGGACAGGAAGTACGGCAGCGACTCGGCCTCGATCTGGCCCTCCACCATCTCGCGCATCGCGCGGTCCTGGTCCTCGTCGTAGTCCTGCCCGCGCGCCTGCGCCGACTGGCGGGCGACGATCGACAGCACCCCGGCGAGCTGCTGCGGTCCCATCACCGCCGACTTGGCGCTCGGCCAGGTGAACAGGAAGCGCGGATCGTACGCCCGGCCGCACATCCCGTAGTTGCCCGCCCCGTACGAGGCGCCCATGACGACCGTCAGATGCGGCACCGTGCTGTTGGCCACCGCGTTGATCATCAGCGCGCCGTGCTTGATGATCCCGGCCTGCTCGTACTCCTTGCCGACCATGTAGCCGGTGGTGTTGTGCAGGAACAGCAGCGGCGTGTCGCTCTGGTTGGCCAGCTGGATGAACTGCGCCGCCTTCTGCGCCTCCTGGCTGAACAGCACGCCCTGCGCGTTGGCGAGGATCCCGATCGGATACCCGTGCAGCCGCGCCCACCCGGTGACCAGGCTCGTCCCGTACAGCGGCTTGAACTCGTCGAACTCCGAGCCGTCCACGATCCGGGCGACGACCTCGCGCGGATCGAACGGCACCTTCAGGTCCGCGGGGACGATCCCCGCCAGCTCCTCCGGGTCGTACCGAGGCTCCTGGTACGGCACGGACGGCGGCGGCCCGAGCCTGCGGTGGTTGAGCCGCTTGACGATCTGCCGCCCCAGCCGCAGCGCGTCGGCCTCGTCCACCGCCATGTGGTCGGCGAGGCCGGAGGTGCGGGCGTGCATCTCCGCGCCGCCGAGCTCCTCGTCGTCGGCCTCCTCGCCGGTGGCCATCTTCACCAGCGGCGGCCCGCCGAGGAACACCTTGGCGCGTTCCTTGACCATGACGACGTGGTCGCACATCCCCGGGATGTACGCGCCGCCCGCGGTCGAGTTGCCGAAGACCAGCGCGATCGTCGGGATCCCGGCCGCCGACAGCCGGGTGAGATCGCGGAACATCCGCCCGCCCGGGATGAAGATCTCCTTCTGGGTGGGCAGGTCGGCACCGCCGGACTCCACCAGGTTGATCACCGGCAGCCGGTTCTCGAACGCGATGTCGCTGGCCCGGAACGTCTTCTTGACCGTCCACGGATTGCTGGAGCCGCCCCGTACCGTCGGATCGTTGGCGATGATCAGGCACTCCACGCCCTCCACCACCCCGATCCCGGTGATCACGCTGGCCCCGACCGGGAAGTCGCTGCCCCACGCCGCCAGCGGGCTCAGCTCCAGGAACGGCGAGTCGGGATCGATCAGCAGCTCGATCCGCTCGCGCGCCAGCAGCTTGCCGCGCCTGCGATGCCGTTCGACGTACTTCTCACCGCCGCCCAGCAGCGCCTTCGTGTGCTCCTCCTCCAGCCCGTCCAGCTTGGCGAGCATGGCCGCGCGCCGGTCGCCGTACTCGGGACCGCGGGTGTCCAGCGTGCTCTTCAGAGTCAAAGGATGGCCTCCGGAACGTCGACGAGGCGCGACCGCAGCCATTCCCCCAGGGCCTTGCCCTGCGGATCGAACCGGGTCGACGCCGAAACTCCCTCCTGCAGCAGCCCTTCGACGACGAAGTTGACCGCGCGGAGGTTGGGCAGCAGATGGCGCGTGACGGTGAGCTCGCGCGTCTCGGGCAGGAGCGTCCCGAGCCGTTCGACCGTCAGGAACCCCGCGAGCCAGCGCCACTGCTCGCCGGTACGGGCCCAGACGCCGATGTTGGCGTCCCCGCCCTTGTCTCCGCTGCGCGCGCCCGCGACCCGTCCGAGGGACACCCGTACAAGGTCCCCTTCCGGTGCCGGCTCGAGCCGCGCTTGCGTAGGGGCTTCGACGGGCGACGCTTCGACGGGCGAGGTCTGCGGCGCGGGATCGATGATCTCGCGCGTTCCATCGGGCAGCACCGCGACATGCTCGATCTCATCGTTGGGTACGAACGCCGGCTTGTAGACCCCGTATGGGCTCCCCTTGCCCGGTGGCGAGGTCATCGTGAAGCCCGGGTAGCCCGCCAGCGCCAGCTCCACGACCGCGCCACTGAACGCCCGGCCCACCCTGTCGGGATCCGGGTCCAGTACGGCGCAGCGCAGCAGGGCCGTGGCCTCGCCCTGCGTCTCCGGATCGGGCTTGGGCGTACCGACCAGCGTCCACTCCACCTTCGCCGGACGGGCCCCGCCCATGGCCGCCTCGAGCTGGGCCCGCGCGAAATCCGCCTTGGCCTCGATGTCCAGGCCGGTCAGCACGAACGTCATCTCGTTGCGATGACCGCCCAGATGGTTGAGGCACACCTTGGTCGTCTCCGGCGGCGGGGAACCCCTCGTACCGCTGATCCTGACGCGATCGGGCCCGTCCTCCCCCAGCTCGATGGTGTCGAACCAGGTCGTCACGTCCGGACCCGCGTAACCCGGGGCACCGATCTCGTACAGCAGCTGGGCCGTGACGGTCTCCGGCGTGACGGCACCGCCGGTGCCCTCGTGCTTGGTGATGACGCCGGAGCCGTCGGCCCCGATCTCGGCGATCGGAAAACCCGGTGCCTTCATCGGGCCCGACGCCTTTACGTTGTAGATTTCTTGGAAGAACGCGTAGTTGCCGCCGGTGGCCTGCGCGCCGCACTCCAGCACATGGCCTGCCACGGTGGCGCCCGCCAGCGCGTCCCAGTCGTCCCGCGCCCAGCCGAAGTGAGCGGCCGCCGGCCCGACCACCAGCGACGCGTCGGTCACCCGGCCGGTCACCACGATGTCGGCGCCGCCCTTCAGGCACTCGGCGATGCCCCACGCACCCAGATAGGCGTTCGCGGTCAGCGGCGCCCCGTACCGCGCATGGTGCAGGCCCAGCTCCTTGGCACGCGGCAGCAGATCATCGCCCTCCACATGGGCCACCCGCACGTCGACGCCCAAGCGCTCCGCCAGCTCGCGCAGTTTGCCTGCCAGCCCGGCCGGATTGAGCCCGCCGGCATTGGTGACGATCTTCGTACCCCGCTCGGCGGCCAGCCCGAGGCACTCCTCCATCTGCCGCAGGAACGTGGTCGCGTACCCGGCGTCCGGATCCTTCAGCCTGCCGCGGCCGAGGATCAGCATGGTCAGCTCGGCCAGGTAGTCACCGGTCAGGACGTCCAGCGGGCCGCCGTCCAGCATCTCCCGTACGGCGGTGAACCGGTCGCCGTAGAAGCCCGAGGCGTTGCCGATCCGCAGCGGTCGCGTCATGCCCTGAACCCTGCCAGCCGGACCAGAAAAAATCAATCGTGCATGCTTGTTTTCTGCCCGGCCCCTTTGGTTGACTGGACGTCCACCGAGCCGAGGAGACCATGACCACGCAGGCAGCCCCCCGCGAGCCGCGCCAGGACCGCAGCCGCGCCACCCGGGCCCGCCTCCTCGAGGCCGCCATCGGCTGCCTGGCCGCCAAGGGCTGGTCCGGTACGACCGTCGCCGTCGTCGCCGAAGAGGCCGGTGTCTCCCGCGGCGCCGCCCAGCACCACTTCCGCACCCGCGAGGAACTCGTCACCGCCGCCGTCGAGTACGGCACCGAGATCCGCATGGAGCAGATGCGCGAGCACCTGGACGCCCTCGCCGACCGCCGCCCCTCCACCCGCGACGTCCTCACCCTCCTCGGCGAGATGTACACCAGCCCCCTCTTCCGCGCCGCCCTCCAGCTCTGGGTCGCCGCGAGCTCCGACGAGCAGCTCCGCGCCCAGGTCCTCCCCCTGGAGGCCAAGGTCGGCCGCGAGGCCCACCGCCTCACCGTCGAAGCCCTCGGCGCCGACGAGACCGTCCCCGGCGTCCGCGAGAGCGTCCAGGCCACCCTCGACCTCGTCCGCGGCCTCGGCCTCGCCGACCTCCTCACCGACGACTCCGCCCGCCGCACCCGCCTCCTCCACCAATGGGCGGTCACACTCGACGCTGTGTTTATTGCCTCCGCGAGCTGCACTCCTCGCTAGCGCTCGTCGCTTGTCGCGGATGCGGCTCGCGCTGGCATCGCTTCGCGATCTGCCCTCGATCTCGCCTTCGGCTTTGATCTCGTGCAGGCCTTCGGACGCGCTCGCAACGCCTGAGGTCCGCACCGGCTGAGCAGGCCGGCTGAGGTCCGATCGCGAGGTTGGAAGAACATGGGCGAGATGATCGTCTCTGTGGCACGGCAGACGGGGAACCAGACGCCCGACAATCCCAACATCCCTCTGTGTCCTTTAGCGTGCTCAGCGGAAGCTGCCGGGGAAGCTGCGGGTAAGGAGGTCGGCCTCCGTCCTCTTTGCTGATTAGGGTGGCTCGCATGCAGAGCGGACCCGGGAAGCGACCGTATGTCGTCGCCCACGTGGCCATCTCCCTAGAGGGCGCCACCACGGGCTTCGAGCCGGATGTGGGCAGGTTCTACCAGCTCGCGAGCACCTTCAACGAGGACATCACGCTCGCCGGAGCGGACACGATCCTGGCTCAGGAACCAGCACTCGCGACGGCTCCGCGCCCAGGGCCGGCCGCGGACGGCCCCCTGCTGGCCGTGGTCGATGGGCAGGGCCGCATCCGGCAGTGGGACGCGCTGCGGGAGGTGGGGCACTGGTCAGATGTGCTTCTGCTGCACTCGGAGACCACTCCCCCGCGTCCGCCCGAACGGCCGGTACGCGAGCTGGTGATGGGCCGGACGCGGGTAGATCTCGCCGGAGCCTTGGAAGCCTTCGGACGGACGGAAGGCGCGCAGGTCGTGAGGGTCGACAGCGGAGGCGCGCTCATCGGAGCCTTGCTCAAGGCTCACCTCATCGATGAGGTGAGCCTGCTCATCCACCCTCGTCTCGCCGGCGCCCACGGCGACCACTTCTGGTACGGCACCGAACGCCCGGCAATTTCAGAATTGGAGCTGAAGACGTCGGAGTCGTTCGACGGCGGGCTCGTATGGCTGCGCTATCGCGTACACCGATGACCTTGAAAAGGGTCGTGAAATGAGAAAGGCCCCGCCATTTCTGGCGGGGCCTTTCCCTTAATATATGTCCGGCGGTGTCCTACTCTCCCACACAGTCTCCCATGCAGTACCATCGGCGCTGAAGGGCTTAACTTCCGGGTTCGGGATGGGACCGGGTGTTTCCCCTTCGCCATGACCACCGAACGCT
>NZ_JBIRAW010000033.1:0-114570 GCF_044326315.1 Actinomadura sp. 9N407
GCCCGGGGCACGGGCCCCGGGAGGCCGCCCACCGCCGCAGACCGTGATCGCATTTATCGTTCGCCGGTTCGTGGGCGCGATCGCGCTGTTGCTGGTCATCAGCGCGGTGACCTTCTCGATCTTCTTCTTGCTGCCCCGGCTGGCCGGCACCACCAGCAACGATCTCGCCGCCCGGTTCTCCGGCAAGGCTCCGACGCCCGAGACCATCCAGGCCGTCAAGGAGAGGTTCGGGTTCGACGAGCCGATCGCCGTGCAGTACGCGGAGTTCATCAAGGCCATCGTCGCCGGTGACACCTACGACACCGGCACCGAGAAGATCGACTGTCCCGCGCCGTGCTTCGGGTACTCCTTCCGTACCAACACCAGCGTGACCGAGCAGCTGGTGGACCGGATCCCGGTGACGATGTCACTCGTGGTCGGCGCGGCGGTGCTGTGGCTGGCGATCGGTGTCTCGATCGGGGTGCTGTCGGCGCTGCGCCGCGGCTCGTTCTTCGACCGCGCGGCGATGATGGTGGCGCTGGCCGGCGTGTCGCTGCCCATCTTCTTCACCGGGCTGCTGTCGCTGACGTTCGTGGTGCACTCCTGGGGGCTGCTGCCACCGGTCAACTACGTCGGCTTCCTGGACAACCCGTTCTCGTGGGCGAGTAACCTGATATTGCCCTGGGTGACCCTGGCGTTCCTCTACGCGGCGATGTACGCGCGGATGACCAGGGCGGGCATGCTGGAGACCCTCAACGAGGACTACATCCGTACCGCGCGGGCCAAGGGGCTCAAAGAGAACAAGGTCATCACCAAGCACGCGCTGCGCGCCACGCTGACGCCGCTGCTCACCCTGTTCGGCCTGGACATCGGGCTGCTGCTGGGCGGGGCGGTGCTCACCGAGCAGACCTTCTCGCTCAAGGGGCTGGGACGGCTGGCGCTGGACGGAGTGATCGGCAGCGACCTGCCGGTGGTGCTCGGCGTGGTGATGGTCGCGGCGGTCTTCATCGTCATCGCCAACCTCGTCGTCGACATCCTGTACGGCGTCGTCGACCCGAGGGTGAGGCACAGCTGATGGACGAGCAGACGGGAGGCACAGTGGACGGGGCGAAGTCCTTCCTGGACGTGCGCGACCTGCGTATTCACTTCCCGACCGACGACGGCCTGGTCAAGTCGGTGGACGGGCTGACGTTCCAGCTGGACCGCGGCCGCACGCTGGGCATCGTGGGGGAGTCGGGCTCGGGCAAGAGCGTGACCAGCCTGGGCGTCCTCGGCCTGCACAACCGGCGCAACGCCGAGGTGTCGGGCGAGATCTGGCTGGACGGCACCGAACTGGTGGCGGCGCCGCCCGACGACGTGCGCCGGCTGCGCGGCCGCGAGATGGCGATGATCTTCCAGGATCCGCTGTCGGCGATGCATCCGCACTACACGGTCGGCAACCAGATCATCGAGGCGTACCGAGTCCACAACAACGTCTCCAAGGGCGTGGCGCGCAAGCACGCGATCGACATGCTGGGCCGGGTCGGGATCCCCCGGCCGGACCGGCGGGTGGACGACTACCCGCACCAGTTCTCCGGCGGGATGCGGCAGCGCGCCATGATCGCGATGGCGCTGTCGTGCGACCCCGAGCTGCTGATCGCCGACGAGCCCACCACCGCGCTGGACGTCACCGTCCAGGCGCAGATCCTGGACCTGCTGCGGGACCTGCAGCAGGAGTTCAACTCCGCGATCATCATGATCACCCACGATCTCGGGGTGGTCGCCGAGCTGTCGGACGACATCCTGGTGATGTACGGCGGCCGGTGCGTGGAGTACGGCCCGGTCGACGATGTGTTCCACCGGCCCGAGCACCCCTACACCTGGGGCCTGCTCGGCTCGATGCCGCGGCTGGACCGGCCGCCGTCCGAGCGGCTGATGCCGATCAAGGGCACCCCGCCGAGCCTGATCAACCTGCCGACCGGATGCGCGTTCCACCCGCGCTGCGCGTTCGAGGACCTCACGCAGGGCAAGGGGACCACCGAGCGTCCCGAGCTGCGCGAGACCTCGCCCGGGCACAGCGTGGCCTGCCATCTGGCCGTCGAGCAGCGGCGCCGCATCTGGACCGACGAGATCGCTCCCAAGCTGTGACGGGAGCAGTGGAGACATCGTGAGCACTACCGACGACAAGCGTCCCGCGCAGGACGGTCCCGGCTCGGACACCGCCGAGCCCGGCGCGGCCGAGTCCGGCGCGACGGACGCGGCGGTCGCCGCGGCGCGGCGGCCGGTGAACGACGGGGAGCCGCTGCTGGAGGTCCGCAACCTCGGCAAGCACTTCCCGGTGAAGTCCGGGCTGCTGCGCCGCCAGGTCGCCGCGGTCAAGGCCGTGGACGGGGTGTCGTTCTCGGTGCGCAAGGGCGAGACGCTCGGCGTGGTGGGGGAGTCGGGCTGCGGCAAGACCACCACCGGCCGGATGGTGATGCGGCTGCTGGAGCCCAGCTTCGGCCAGATCGTCTTCGAGGGCCGGGACATCACCAAGATGTCCCAGGGCAAGCTGCGCCCGATGCGCCGGGACATCCAGATGATCTTCCAGGACCCGTACTCGTCGCTGAACCCGCGGCAGACGGTCGGCGCGATCGTCGGCGCCGCGTTCCGGCTGCAGAAGATCCAGACGAAGGTCCCGACGAAGAAGGCCGTCCAGGACCTGCTGGAGCTGGTGGGCCTCAACCCCGAGCACTACAACCGCTACCCGCACGAGTTCTCCGGCGGCCAGCGGCAGCGCATCGGGATCGCCCGCACGCTGGCGCTGCGGCCCAAGCTGATCGTGGCCGACGAGCCGGTCTCGGCGCTGGACGTGTCGGTCCAGGCCCAGGTGATCAACCTGCTGGAGGACCTGCAGGACGAGCTCGACCTCACCTACGTGGTGATCGCGCACGACCTGTCGGTGGTGCGGCACATCGCCGACCGGGTCGCGGTCATGTACCTCGGCAAGATCGTCGAGGTGGCGGACCGCAACGACCTGTACGAGCGGCCGATGCACCCCTACACCAACGCGCTGCTGTCGGCGGTGCCGATCCCCGACCCCGCCGAGCGCGAGAACCGGCAGCGGATCCGGCTGCAGGGCGACGTACCCAGCCCGCTGGACCCGCCGCCGGCGTGCCGCTTCCACACCCGCTGCTGGAAGGCGCAGGACATCTGCAAGGAGAAGGAGCCCCCGCTGGTGGAGCTCAGCCCCGGGCACGAGGCGGCCTGCCACTTCCCCGAGAACACCACGGTCAGCGCCACCGACCTGGTGGCCGCGCAGACCGCCGCGCTCAAGGGCCAGCCGCCCGAGTCCGGTGTGCTGCTCGACAAGGTCAAGGGCAAGGCCGACGACGACGACTGACGGCCGACCGGGTCATTCGTCCTGGGCGCCGCGGGCCAGCGCGTCCCCGAGCGGGGTGCGCCGGTACAGCACGCGGCGCCCGGAACGGGCCCGTTCCAGCAGCCCGGCACGCCGCAGCACGGTGAGGTGATCGCCGGCGGCGCCGGGTGCGATGCCCAGCGCGCGGGCCAGCTGCGTGGTCCCGGCCGGGTCCTCCAGCGCCAGCAGCACGCGGGCGCGGGTCCGCCCCAGCAGGCCGGCCAGGGCGCCCGGCTCGGGGCGGGCGGTGTCCTCCCACAGGGCGGCGACGCCCCGCGCGGGATAGATCAGCGTGTACGGCCAGGGGTCCTCGGTGTGCGCGGCCACGCGCGGCCACAGGAACACCGAGGGGATCAGCAGCAGCCCGCGGCCGCCGACCGCGACGGTCTCGCGGCCGTGGGTGCGCAGGATCTCCACGCCCCGGTCGCGCCACCGGACCCGGGCGTTCAGGTCGGCGAGCGCGGCCTCCCAGCCGCCCTGGCCGAGCCGTCCCGCCCGGTGTACGACGTCGCGCTCGCAGATGGCGCGCAGCTGCGGCCAGCCGGGCGCCAGCAGCTCACGCCAGGCGGTCTCCAGCGTCGCGGCGACCAGCCCGACGACGCCCGGGTCGCGCAGCAGCGCGGCCGTGGACTCGGGGACGTCGCGGCGGTGCCGCAGTGATTCGGCGATCTCGCGGCGGGCCAGCTCGAGCGGCGTGGCCCGGACCTGTTCCAGATCGTCCTCGATCGTCTGCGCCAGGCCCCGCCGCGGCGGCGGGGCGGTGAACCCCGCGCCGTAGACGGGGGACTGGAGAGCCAGGACGGCCTTCAGCGGTGTCTCGGCCAGCAGCCGCCCGTACACCGGATCCAGGCGCGCGGCCCACGCCGCCGGCGGCCGCCTCCCGGGCAGCCCGCTGAGGGCCCGCAGCAGGCAGTCGAGCTCGAACAGCGGCGACAGCGCGAACCGGCTGTGCAGCAGGTCCTCGGTCCGCATCTCGAAACGGATCACGACCGGACCCTACGCGACCTTACGTCCAGGAACGTAAAGCTGGTGCCGCCGAGCCCGGCCGGGCAGCGTGGCCGGCATGATCGCGAACTCCCCGCGCGTCACGTACCGGCGGATCCTGGCCGAGCCCCGCTTCCGGGTGCTGTTCGGGACCCGGTCGCTGGTCATCGCGGCCGACACGCTGCGGATGGTGGCGCTGTCGGTGCTGGTGTACGGCCGGACGGGCTCGCCGCTGCTGGCCGCGATCGCGTTCGGCATCGGGTTCCTGCCGCAGGTGGCGGGCGGCGCGCTGCTGGGTGCGCTGGCCGACCGGCTGCGGCCCCGGCCGCTGATCACCACCGTGTACGCGGCGGAGGCGGCCGTCGCGGCCGCGCTGGCGCTGCTGGACCTGCCGATCGCGGCGTGCCTGGCGCTGGTCGCCGCGATCGCGTGCGTGACGCCGGTGGTGTCGGGCGCGGTGAACCGGCTGGCCGCCGAGGTGCTGCCCGGGGACGGCTTCGTGCTGGGGCGCTCGCTGATGATGATCGCGGCGTCGGCGGCGCAGCTGCTGGGGCTGGCGTCCGGCGGGATCGCGGTGGCCGCGGTGGGGGAGCGGCACGCGCTGCTGGCCACCGCCGGAGCGTACGCGGCCGCGGCCGTCCTGGTCCGGCTGCTGCTGGACGACCCGCCGCCCGCCGCCGCGAAGACGGGCGCGCGGCGGTCGGTCCTGGGGGAGAGCCGGGCGGTCAACCGGCGGCTGTGGGCAGACCCGGCGGTACGCGTCATGCTGCTCGCGCAGTGGCTCCCGGTGGCGTTCGTCGCGGGCGCCGAAAGCCTGCTCATCCCGTACGCGCAGGCCCGCGGCCACCCGGAGGGAGCGGGCGCGCTACTGCTGGCGGCGCTGCCGGTGGGGATGATCGCCGGCAACGCGGTCGGCGGCCGGATGCTGCGCCCGGCCACCCGCGAGCGGCTCGTCGTTCCCCTGATGGCGCTGTTCGGCCTGCCGCTGCTGCCGCTGGTGGCCACGCTCCCGCTGCCGGTCACCGCGGGCCTGCTGGCCGTCACCGGCGCCGGATTCGCCTACGAACTGGGCCTGCAGCGCCCCTTCGCGGACGCGGTGCCCCCGGCGGCGCGAGGGCAGGCGTTCGGGCTCCTGTCGACCGGCGTGATGACCCTGCAGGGCGCCGGGCCGGTCCTGTTCGGCGGCCTGGCGGAGGTCCTGGACATCGGCCAGGCCATCGCCCTGGCCGGGACCGCGACCCTGGCCACCGCGCTGTGCCTGCGCGGCGGCCTCGCCCGCGTGCGCCGCACCGTCCACCCGCCCCAGGACGCGGAACGCCCCGCCCGACGATGAAGGCGCCCCGCACGGTCCGCGGACCGTACGAGGCGCCCTCACCCGACCCGCACCGGTGCCACCCGGTACAGCGGTGTCACTCGGTGGAGATGGCCTTCAGGACGTCCATCCGCCCCGCCCGCCACGCCGGCCACAGCGCGGCCAGCACACCGATGACGGCGGCGATCACCAGATACATGACCAGAGTGCCGGTGGGGATGCTCAGCACGCTGAGACCGTCCTCGCGCAGCGCCCGCTGGAGCGCCGCACCGAACGACACCCCGATCCCGATGCCGAGCACCGCCCCGAACACCGCGATCATGATCGACTCCAGCCGGATCATCCGGCGCAGCTGCCGCCGGCTGATCCCGATCGCCCGCAGCAGCCCGATCTCCCGGGTCCGCTCGATCACCGACAGCGCCAGCGTGTTCACCACCCCGACCGCCGCGATGATCACCGACATGATCAGCAGCACGGTGAGGAACGACACGAACCCGTCCACCTGCTGGCGGGCCTGCTCCTTGACCCCCGCCTGATCCTGCACCTCCGCGTTCGGATGATCACGCAGCGCCTGCTCGAGCGCCTTCATCGTCGACGCGTTCGCGGCGCCGGCGTCGATCATGACCGCACCGACCGTGGTCCGGGCCGCGTGCGCCCGATGCGCCTGCTCGTTGATCAGCCGGGGACCGAGGAAGTCGTTCTTGGCGTACACCCCGGTGACCTTCAGATTCTCGGTCTTCCCGTCGGTGAACTGCACCGGCACCGCGACGCCGACCGTCCAGCCCTGGGCGCGGGAGGTGTCCTCGTCGACGAGCATCCCGTCCCGCCCGGTCTCCAGCCCGCCCGACACCAGCTTCAGCCGGGTGCCCTGCGCGAGCGCGGCGGCGTCCCCGGCCACGTACGCGGCCCGCTCGCCCTTGATGTTGGCGTTGCCGGTGTAGTACGCCGCCGCGCTCTGCACCCCGGCCGTGGCCTTCACCCGGTCCACCACGTCCGAACTGAGCCCGCCCATCCCGGTCGGCATCACGATGTAGTCGGCCCCGAGCTGGTTGTCGACCTGCGCCTCCACCGACGACCGCATCGACGCGCCCAGCACGTTCACCGTCGTGATCAGCGCCAGCCCGATCATCAGCGCGGACGCCGTCGCCGCCGTCCGGCGCGGGTTGCGCAGCGCGTTCTGCCGCGCCAGCCGCCCCGGCGCGCCCAGCCGCCGCGCCGCCGGCGCCCCCAGCACCCGGATCACCGGAATGCTGATCACCGGCGCCAGCAGCGTCACACCGATGAACACCGCGAACGCGCCCACCCCGACCGGGATCGCCGGATTGCCGCCGCCACCGGCCAGCCCCAGCCCGATCAGGGCCGCGCCGATCAGCGTCAGCAGCGTGCCCAGCGCCAGCCGGATCCGCATCGACCGCTGCGGCAGCGCGACATCGTCGCGCATCGCCGCCACCGGCGGGATCTTCGCGGCCCGCCGCGCCGGGAAGTACGCCGACACGACCGTGACGACGATCCCGACCACGTACGACCAGATGACCGGCGTGGCCGTCAGCACCAGCCCGCCGCCGGCATCGCCCATCACCTGCGCCTGCAGCAGCGCCGCCAGCCCCGCGCCGGCGGCCAGCCCCAGCGTCGAGCCGACCACGCCGACCGCCACCGCCTCGCCGATCACCGCCCGCGTCACCTGCGACCGCGCCGCGCCGATCGCGCGCAGCAGCGCCAGCTCACGGGTGCGCTGCGCGACCAGCATCGAGAACGTGTTGAAGATGATGAACGCCCCGACGAAGATCGAGATCAGCGCGAACACCAGCAGGAACGTCCGGAAGAACCCCAGGAACGTCGCGATGTCGCTCTTGGCGTCCTCGCGCAGCTGCGTCCCGGTGATCGCCTCCATGTCGCCCGGCAGCACCTTCGCCACCGCGGCGCGCAGCTCGGCCTCCGCCGGCCCGCTGGACCCCATCTGGATGTCGGTGAAGAACCCCGGCTTCAGCATCAGCCGCTGCGCCGTCGCGGTGTCGAACGCCGTGATGGACGCGCCCATCATGTCGCCGCCGTCGAACACCCCCGAGATCCGCATCCGCTGCGGCGGGCCCTGCGTCAGCACCTGGACGGTGTCGCCGACCTTCAGCCCGCCCTTCTCGGCCGTCGAGGAGTCCAGCGCCACCTCCGCCCCGCTCGCCGGCGCCTTCCCCGTCACCATCGTGAAGTCGCCCGACGCCGTCCAGTTCACGCCCATCTGCGGCGGGCCCTGCTGCCCCGTACCGACGATCTTGCCGTCCTTACCGACGACCGCCGCGTACCCGGTGACGTTGCCGACCGGGTCCTTGACCCCCTCGACCCCGCGCAGCGTCTCCAGCACCGACGCCGGCACCGGCTGCGCCGACTGGCCCGTGTCGGCCGGATCGTCCACCACCTGCTTGGCCCGCACATCGACGGCGACGCCCTTGCCGATCCCGTTGAACAGATCGTCGAACTGCCGGTTCATCGTGTCGGTGAAGATCAGGGTGCCCGCCACGAACGCCACCCCCAGGATCACCGCCACCGCGGTCAGCACCAGGCGGATCTTGTGCGCCGCCAGATTGCGGAGCGTGACCTTCCCCATCATCGGGCGCCGACCCCCGGCAGATCGAAGCCCTTCATCCGCTCCAGCACCCGCTCGGCCGTCGGCCCCGTCATGCTGTCCACGATCCGCCCATCGGTCAGGAACACCACCTCGTCGGCGTACGCCGCCGCCGACGGGTCATGGGTGACCATCACGATCGTCTGCCCCATCTCCCGCACCGAATCGCGCAGGAACCCCAGCACCTCCGCACCCGACCGCGAGTCCAGGTTCCCCGTCGGCTCGTCCGCGAAGATGATCTCCGGGCGGGACGCCAGCGCCCGCGCGCACGCCACCCGCTGCTGCTGCCCGCCCGACAGCTCGCTCGGCCGGTGCTTCAGCCGCGGCCGCAGCCCCACCGTGTCGACCACATGGTCCAGCCACTCCCGATCCGGCTTGCGGCCCGCGATGTCCATCGGCAGCGTGATGTTCTCCAGCGCCGTCAGCGTCGGCACCAGGTTGAACGCCTGGAAGATGAACCCGACATGATCGCGCCGCAGCCGGGTCAGCTGCTTGTCCTTCAGCCCCGTCACCTTCGTACCGCCGATGTGGACCTCCCCCGAATCCACCGAGTCCAGCCCCGCCATGCAGTGCATCAGCGTCGACTTCCCCGACCCCGACGGCCCCATGATCGCCATGTACCGGCCGCGCGGCACGTCCAGGCTCACCCCGTCCAGGGCCACCACCTGCGCGTCCCCCGAACCGTAGACCTTGGCGACCCGATCGGCCCGAGCCGCGAAATCGCCCGCCCCCGGCGCGGAGTGAGCGCCGGCGGTCGAAGGGGCGGTGTTCGTCACAGTGAAACTCCCATGTCAGCGTTGTCTCGTCGATGTCCCGCATGCCGTCATCCCGCATGCCGTACGTGCCCGTCGTGCACCGAAGGCCCCGGCACGGCCGGGGCCTTCACGATGTATCCGTCACCGGCGAGGCCCGATGACGCGCCCGAACGCCTCCGCCCGGCCGCCCTCGCACACAGAACTCTAGAAGCCCCGCGCCCCCGGCGGATGATCCCCGGGAAGGGACTTCACGCTCCGCCGCTCGCAGGAGAACCCCCGCCGACCGTCATCCCTGAGGAGGGCACCACCCCTAAGGGGACCCCCAAGGGGACCAGACCGAACCCCGGTAACCCCGCGGGTCAGCCCTGCCCGCCCGGCCGGCTCAACCCCGTCTCGTAGGCGTAGACCACCGCCTGCACCCGATCACGCAGCCCCAGCTTGGCCAGCACGTTCCCCACATGCGTCTTCACCGTCGTCTCGCTCACCACCAGCTCCCTGGCGATCTCCGCGTTCGACTGCCCCCGCGCCACATGCCCCAGCACCTGCCGCTCCCGCTCCGTCAGCGTGCTCAACCCCGGCGGCGGCGTCGCGTCCCGCACCGCCGGCAACCGCGTCGCGAACTTGTCCAGCAGCCGCCGCGTCACACTCGGCGCCACGATCGCGTCCCCCTGCGCCACGATCCGGATCGCCGTCACCAGATCCTCCGGCGGCGAATCCTTCAGAAGGAAACCACTCGCCCCCGCACGCACCGCCTCGATCACATACTCGTCCAGATCGAACGTCGTCAGGATCAGCACCCGCGGATCATGCGACGCCGCACCGTCCCGCACGATCCGCCGCGTCGCCTCGATCCCGTCCATCCCCGGCATCCGGATGTCCATCAGCACCACATCCGGCATCATCGACCGCGTCGCCTCCACCGCGACCGCGCCGTCCCCCGCCTCACCCACCACCGCGATATCCGGCTCGGCCTCCAGGATGAGCCGGAACCCCGTCCGCAACAGCGGCTGATCATCGACCAGCAACACCCGTACGGTGTTCATCGCCCCGCCCCCGCTCGGCGGCTCGCGGCCGCCTGAGGCGCCGGCGTGCCGGTCCCGGCCCACCGACCCCGCCGACCCCCTCGGCCTCGTCGCTCCGGTCGCAGGCTCCCTGCGCTCCTCAGTCCAGCTGCCGCCCGGCCGCTCGCGCTCATCACTTCGCCTCTTCACTAAGCCTCAAGGGGGAACCTGGCGCGGACACCGAAACCCCCGCCGACCCGCGGGCCGATCCGCAACTCGCCGCCGTACAGCGCGACCCGCTCGTACATGCCGACCAGGCCATGACCCGGATTGTCGCCGTTGTCGGCGATGATCGTCGCGGTGCCACGCCCGTCGTCCTCGATCTCCACGGTCAGATCCCCGTCGGTGTAATGGAGCCGGACCCAGGCACGCGCCTGCGGACCGGCATGCTTGAGCGTATTGGTCAGCGCCTCCTGGATGAGCCGGAAGGCCGCCACGTCCACCCCCGGCGACGGCGTCCGCGCCTCACCCTCGATCCACAACTGCACCGACAGACCCGTCTCCCGGACATGGTCCAGCAACTCGCCCAGATCACCCAGCCCCGGCTGCGGCGCCAGCTCCGCCCCCGCCGTCTCGGCGTCCCGCTCCGTACGCAGCACCCCCACGATCCGCCGCATCTCGCTCAGCGCCGTACGGCCGACCTCCTCGATCGTGGTCATCGCCTCCCGCGCCCCCGCCGGATGCCGATCCATGATCCGCCGCGCCGCGCCCGCCTGCACCGTCATCACGCTCACGTGATGCGCCACCACATCATGCAGCTCCCGCGCGATCCGCGACCGCTCCTCCACCCGCGCCGCCCGCGCATCGGTGCCCCGCGCCCGCTCCAGCCGCGCCGCGCGATCCTCCAGCTCGGTGAAATAGGCCCGCCGCAGCCGCAGATTGCGGCCCAGCACCCACACCCCCACCACCAGCGCGTTGTTGGTCATGTAATTGATCAACCCGATGTCGGCCGGAAACGCCAGCAGCACCGCGTTCAGCACCGTCAGCGCCACCAGCCCGCCCACCGCGCCGACCGCCAGCCCCCGATGCGCGGCCACACTGTAGATCGCCACCAGGAACGCCACCAGATCGGGAACCGTCGGCGGATACCCCGCCCCCGTGATCACCAACTCGCCCGCCGCGATCACCAGCAGCGCCGCCAGCGGCCGCGTCCGCCGGAACGCCAGCGCCATCGTCGTCGCCACCACCAGCAGCAGATGCCACGGATCGGTATCGGCGTAGTGCCCGTTCAGCCCCCGCGGCAGATCCTCCAGATACAGCTGCGGCAACCCCACCAGCAGCAACGCCAGCGCCAGCGCAGCATCGGACGCCTGCGGACGCGCCTGGAGCCAGGCACGGCAGGTACGCAGACCTCGGATGCGGGGTGACACAAGACTCACCCTAGGAGGTCATGCCAGGTCGTGAGCCCTCCTGAACGCCGAACCGCGATCCTCCGCAAGGATGACGCCCCCGCACCCGCCCTAACCCGCCAGGGCACCGGCACGGCACCGCAGGCCACGACCCCGCCACCGACCTCAAAGATCGTCCCGCTCGCGCCCCGCCGGCTCCAGATCCGCGGGGGAGGGCCGATCCACCGGAACCCGCGGCAACGGCGGCGGCGTCCCCCCGTACGCCGGACACCGCGACTGATGATCACACCAGTCGCACAGCCGGCTCGTCCGATGCCGCCACTCACCCGTCTCCATCGCCCGCCGGATCGCCGCCCACAACGCCTCCACCTTGCGCTCGGTCGCCAGCAGATCCGCCTCGTCCGGCTCGTACCGCAGCACCTCGCCGTTACCCAGATACATCAACTGCAGCAACCGCGGAACCCGGCCCTGCCGCCGCCACAGCACCAGCGCATAGAACTTCATCTGGAACAGCGCCCGCGCCTCGAAATCCGCCCGCGGCGCCGACCCCGTCTTATAGTCGACGATCCGCACATCACCCGACGGCGCCACATCCACCCGGTCGATATAACCGCGCAGCTTCAACCCCGACTCCAGCACCGTCTCCACGAACAACTCCCGCTCGGCCGGCT
This sequence comes from Actinomadura sp. 9N407, assembly GCF_044326315.1. Lineage (NCBI taxonomy): Bacteria > Bacillati > Actinomycetota > Actinomycetes > Streptosporangiales > Thermomonosporaceae > Actinomadura > Actinomadura sp. 9N407. The sequence continues at coordinate 12,108 of NZ_JBIRAW010000033.1, forward strand.
CCAGCCGCCGCGGATCCTCCAACGTGAAATACCGCTCCACCATCGTCCGGGCCTGATCCAGCCACGCCGCCCGCTCCGCCTCGCCCGCCGCGCCCTCATCGAACAGCGTCGACAACTCCGGCTCCGCCGCCAGCAGCCGCTCCCACTGCGGCCCCAGCAACTCCAGCGCCTCCGGCGCCACCCGCCGCTCGGCCGGCAGATCGTACAGACGCTCCAGCACCGCGTGCACCAGCGTCCCCCGCACCGCCGCCGCACTCGGCCGCTCCGGAATCCGATCGATCACCCGGAACCGGTACAGCAGCGGACACGTCATGAAATCCCCCGCCCGCGACGGCGACAGCGAACCGATCACCACCGGACCCGGTCCCGTCCGCTCGCCCGCCCCATGGCCCGCCTCGGTGGTCGTCATGGCCAGCAGACTAAAGGACGCCCCCGACGAAACCACGCCCCCCGGCCGCCTGATCACCGAACATCCCCGCCGGGGCCGTAGCATCGACCGCGTGGCAGACAGCGCACCTCCGACCGAACCCCCCACCCAGGACAAGACCCGCGGCGGGGGCCCCGGAGGCGCCGCCCCGGCCCGCGACCCCGGCCTCTTCATCGGACGGCCCTTCGGCGTCCCCGTCTACGTCTCACCCAGCTGGTTCCTCGTCGCGATCGTCATCACCGTGATGTTCGAAGGACAGGTCGACGGCATCGTCGCCCGACCCGCCAGCTTCGCCGTCGCCTTCGCCTACGCCGTCCTGCTCTACGCCTCGGTGTTCGTCCACGAACTCAGCCACGCCGTCACCGCCCGCGCCCTCGGACTCCCCGTCCGCTCCGTCGTCCTGCACATCCTCGGCGGCGAGACCTCCATCGAGAAGGAGGCCCCCACACCCGGCCGCGAATTCCTCATCGCCTTCGCCGGCCCCGTCGTCAACCTCGTCCTGGCCGCCCTCGGCCTCCTCGCCCACCTGCTGCTCCCGCTCCCACCCGTCGCCCTCCTCCTCGTCGACGCCCTCACCTTCGCGAACCTCCTCGTCGGCGTGTTCAACCTCCTGCCCGGACTCCCGCTGGACGGCGGCCGCCTCGTCCGCGCCACCGTCTGGAAGATCACCGGCCGCAGCCGCAGCGGCGCCATCGTCGCCGGCTGGATCGGCCGCGGCCTGGCCATCCTCTGCCTGGCCGCCGGCGCCTTCATGGCCAGCTACCCCGGCACCGGCGACAGCCCCGGCTTCGGCTGGCTCGCCCTCCTGTGGTCCGCGCTCGTCGCCTCCTTCATCTGGGTCGGCGCCACCCAGGCCCTGCGCGCCGAGAAGGTCCGCGACCGCATCCCCGCCCTCCACGCCCGCGGCCTCGCCCGCCGCGCCACCCTCGTCACCGCCGACGTCCCCCTCGCCGAAGCCATCCGCCGCGCCCACGACCAGCACTCCGGCGCACTCGTCATCGTCGACCACGACGGCCGCCCCCGCGGCCTGGTCAGCGAGAAGGCCGTCACCGCCACCCCCGACAAGCGCCGCCCCTGGATCCAGGTCGGCGAACTGTCCCGCGGCATCGACGACGGCCTCACCCTCCCCGCCGACCTCGCCGGCGAAGAACTGCTCACCGCCCTGCGGCGCGCCCCCGCCTCCGAATACCTCCTCCTGGAACCCGACGGACGCGTCTACGGAGTCCTCACCGCCGGCGACGTCGACCGCATCTTCACCGGCATCTGACCAGCCCCGGCCCCGCTCCCCGCCCGCCTCCGCCCTGCCGGAGCGGTACCCGCAGGCGGCTAGCCTTGACACCCATGAGCCAAACCACTCCGCCGACCCCCGCCCCCGGCCCCACGGCCCCCACCACAGGCCGCATCCCGCACGGGCCGTTCCGCGCCGGCGACCAGGTTCAGCTCACCGATCCCAAGGGCCGGATCAACACCATCACCCTCCAGCCCGGCAAGGACTACCACTCCCACAAGGGCGCCATCCCGCACGACGACATCATCGGCAGCCCCGAAGGCACCGTCTTCCGCTCCAGCGGCGGCGTCGAATACCTCGCCTTCCGCCCCCTGCTGGCCGACTTCACCGTCCGGATGCCCCGCGGCGCCGCCGTCGTCTACCCCAAGGACGCCGCCCAGATCGTCGCCATGGCCGACATCTTCCCCGGCGCCCGCGTCGTCGAGGCCGGCGCCGGCTCCGGCGCCCTCACCTGCTCCCTGCTGCGCGCCGTCGGCGAACACGGCATCGTCTCCTCCTACGAACGCCGCCCCGACTTCGCCGACGTCGCCCGCACCAACGTGGAGAAGTTCTTCGGCGGCCCCCACCCCTCCTGGCGCATCACCGTCGGCTCCCTCGAGGACGCCCTCGCCGAAACCGAGATCGACCGCGTCGTCCTCGACATGCTCGCCCCCTGGGAATGCGTCGACGCCATCGCCAAGGCCCTCATCCCCGGCGGCATGGCCTGCGCCTACGTCGCCACCACCACCCAGATGTCACGCATCGTCGAAGAACTGCGCGGCCACGGCGCCTTCGCCGAGCCCTACGCCTTCGAGACCATGCTGCGCTCCTGGCACGTCGAAGGCCTCGCCGTACGGCCCGACCACCGCATGATCGGCCACACCGGCTTCCTGGTCACCGCCCGCCGCCTCGCCGACGGCGTCACCCCGCCCGCCCGGCGCCGCCGCCCCGCCAAGGGCGCCCAGCCGACCGCCCCCGCCACGCCCCCCGCCGAGCCCGCCACGCCCGGCGACACGACCGCCGAAACCCGCGAGCCCTAGGGCCTGTCTCATAGTGGCTCGGCCACCGCGCGAGCGCGTTACCTGGCCGGTGGGGCGATGCCGGAGGCGAGCCTCACCGGCCAGATCGCGAAGCGATGCCGCGCTCGCCCAAGAACCGGTCACGGTGCGAGCCGCCAGGCGAGCACCGTGGGCCGGGACTTTGAAACACGCCCTAGACCACACCCGCCGTCGCCGCAGCCCCGCCCCACCCGCCGCGGACACCACCGCCCACGAAGCAACACGGAATTCACACCCCCGCGCCACGCCCCCCACACCTCCGGCCACCAGGCACGGAAAGCGCCGAACCCACCCCCGCACACAACGGAATCCGCCGTTTCGGCGCCCCTCCCGCCCGCTACGGACATTCCGTACCGCCCCCACCGCCCCCGCTCCGACCCGCCGAGACCCGGCGCCCACGACACGAGCACCGAAAGGGCAGGTTACGGAAGCCCTCCAGATAGGTAGGGTCTCTGTAGGTCGTCGGCTCTTCGTGAGGAGGTGACGGGGCGTGGCCGCTCGTGACGATGCAGGGGCGCGCAGGGCGCAGCACGACAAGGAGGTCAGAGACCTCCAAACGCAGATCTCCTTCCTGGAGGAGGAGATCTCCGTGCTGCGCCGCAAACTCGCGGAAACCCCGCGCCAAGTACGTGTTCTGGAGGAACGTCTCCATGAGGCACAGGCCAATCTGGCTGCCGTGACAGGCCAGAACGAGCGCCTTGTGGGGACACTCAAAGAAGCCCGCGAACAGATCGTGGCGCTCAAGGAGGAGGTCGACCGGCTGGCACAGCCGCCGTCCGGCTACGGAGTGTTCCTGGAGGCCCGCGACGACGGCACCGTGGACATCTTCACCGGCGGACGCAAGCTGCGGGTGAACGTCAGTCCGGCGGTGGACGCCGAAGAACTACAGCGTGGCCAGGAGGTCATGCTGAACGAGGCGCTCAACGTCGTCGAAGCCCTCGAATTCGAAGAGCAGGGCGAAGTCGTCATGCTCAAGGAGGTCTTCGCCGACGGCGAACGCGCACTGGTGATCGCGCACGCCGACGAAGAGCGCGTCATCATGCTCGCCGAACCGCTGCGCGGGGTACCGCTGCGGGCCGGCGACTCCCTCATGCTCGAATCCCGCTCCGGATACGCCTACGAGAAGATCCACAAGGCCGAGGTCGAGGAACTGGTCCTCGAAGAGGTCCCCGACATCTCCTACAGCGAGATCGGCGGCCTCGGCTCACAGATCGAAATGATCCGGGACGCGATCGAACTGCCCTACCTGCACGCGGACCTGTTCCGCGAGCACCAGCTGCGCCCGCCCAAGGGCGTCCTGCTCTACGGCCCCCCCGGCTGCGGGAAGACCCTCATCGCCAAGGCCGTCGCCAACTCGCTGGCCAAACAGGTCGCCGAGAAGACCGGCCAAGAAGGCAAGAGCTTCTTCCTCAACATCAAGGGCCCCGAACTGCTCAACAAGTACGTCGGCGAGACCGAGCGCCACATCCGCCTGGTCTTCCAGCGCGCCAGGGAGAAGGCCTCCGCGGGCACCCCCGTGATCGTCTTCTTCGACGAGATGGACTCCATCTTCCGCACCCGCGGATCCGGAGTCTCCTCCGACGTCGAGAACACCATCGTCCCGCAGCTGCTCAGCGAGATCGACGGCGTCGAAGGACTGGAGAACGTCATCGTCATCGGCGCCTCCAACCGCGAGGACATGATCGACCCCGCGATCCTGCGCCCCGGCCGGCTCGACGTCAAAATCAAGATCGAACGCCCCGACGCCGAAGCCGCCAAGGACATCTTCTCCAAGTACATCCTCACCGGGCTCCCCCTGCACCCCGACGACGTCAAGGAACACGGGGGCAACGACATCGCCACCGTCGACGCCATGATCCAGCGCGTCGTCGAACGCATGTACACCGAGACCGAGGAGAACCGCTTCCTGGAGGTCACCTACGCCAACGGCGACAAGGAAGTCCTCTACTTCAAGGACTTCAACTCCGGAGCGATGATCCAGAACATCGTCGACCGGGCCAAGAAGATGGCGATCAAGCAGTTCCTCGACACCGGCCAAAAGGGCCTGCGCGTCACCCATCTCCTCGCCGCCTGCGTCGACGAGTTCAGCGAGAACGAAGACCTCCCCAACACCACCAACCCCGACGACTGGGCCCGGATCTCCGGCAAGAAGGGCGAACGGATCGTCTACATCCGCACGCTCGTCTCCGGCAAGCAGGGCACCGAAGCCGGCCGCTCCATCGACACCGTCGCCAACACCGGCCAGTACCTCTAGAACCGGTACCCGAGAACCAGCACCACCCGCGGACGACCCAGTACCGCGGGGAACACACGAGCACGAACACACAACAGAGCACGAGCAGACGACACTGCACGAGCAGACAACCGCACGACGACCGACCGACGGCACGGCGGCCACCCCGCACAGGTGGCCGCCGTGCCGTGTTCCACGGCCCCGGCACGACCATCCGGACCGTCCCCCTAGGCTCGACCTCGATGTCTTCCCAGAACCACCCCACCCGCCAAACCCCGGCGGCAAGGCTCCGGGAGCTCGACCTCCTGCGCTTCCTCGCCGCCATCGCCGTCCTGCTCTACCACTACACGGGCACCATCGGCGGCCCCTGGCAACAGGACAACGCCCGCGAACTCCTCGGCACCCCCACCCTCCTCACCCAGTTCGGCTACCTCGGCGTCGAACTGTTCTTCCTCATCAGCGGCTTCGTCATCCTGATGAGCGCATGGGGCCGCACCATGGCCGACTTCACCATCTCCCGCATCACCCGCCTCTACCCCGCCTACTGGTTCGCCGTCCTCCTCATCGCCGCCCTCTACCTCACCACCGGCGAAGGACGCGGAAAACCCGAGAACATCATCCCCAACCTCACGATGTTCCAGCAGGGAATGGGCGTACAGAACGCCAGCGGAGTCTTCTGGACCCTCTGGACCGAGATGCACTTCTACGCCCTCATCTCCCTCCTCGTCCTCACCGGCGTCACCTACCAGCGCTGCATCACCTTCATGGCCACCTGGACCGTCCTGGCCGTCTTCGCCGAGGAGACCGGTGTCCAGGCCCTCCAAGCGCTCCTCATCCCCGAATACGCGCCCTACTTCATCGCCGGGATGGCCTTCTACCTCATCCACCGCTTCGGCCCCTCACTGCTGCTCTGGGGCTTCGCCGCCTTCTCCTGGGCCGTATCCATCCGCTACGCCCTCCCCATCGGCACCAGCGAGCCCTACAACATCGCCCCCTCCAACGCCTGGCCCGCGATCCCCATCCTCATCACCCTCATCTACGCGACCATGGCCCTCGTCGCCACCGGCAAACTCCACCGCCTCAACTGGCGCGGATTCGCCACCCTCGGCCTCCTCACCTACCCCACCTACCTCATCCACTACGAACTCGCCCCACCCCTGGCACGCCTCCTGCACCCCGCCCTCCCGTACTGGCCCGCCACCGCGGCGATCGCCGCCATCGTCCTCATCACCGCCTACCTCATCCACCGCCTCATCGAAAAACCACTCGCCCGCTGGCTCAAACCACGCCTGCGCGACTCGTTCGACCGCCTGCGGCCCACCGACACGCGCCGCCACCGCGACGAAACCCCCCGCCACCGCACCGCCCGCGACACGCCCCGGAACACACCGCCCACCGACGAAACGCAACCCCGCGCCGAAACACCCGCGCCCCACGACCAGGAGCCCCATGGCTCCACCCCCTCGCCCCCGATAGGCTCGTCGATATGAGTGTTCGGCGGGTGATGGGCATCGAGACCGAGTACGGCATCTCCGTACCCGGGCAGCCAGGGGCCAACGCGATGGTGACCTCCTCACAGGTCGTCAACGCCTACCTCGCGGCATCGGCGGCACGGGCCAGACGCGCCCGCTGGGACTTCGAGGAGGAGAACCCACTCCGGGACGCCCGCGGCTTCGACCTGGCACGCGAAGTCGCCGATCCCAGCCAGCTCACCGACGAGGACCTGGGCCTCGCCAACGTCATCCTCACCAACGGCGCACGCCTGTACGTCGACCACGCCCACCCCGAATACTCCGCGCCCGAATGCACCAACCCCCGCGACGCCGTCATCTGGGACAAGGCCGGCGAACGCGTCATGGCCGACGCCATGCGGCGCGCCGCCATGGTCCCCGGCACCCACCCCATCCAGCTCTACAAGAACAACACCGACAACAAGGGCGCCTCCTACGGCTGCCATGAGAACTACCTCATGAAGCGCGAGACGCCCTTCGCCGACATCGTCCGCCACCTCACCCCCTTCTTCGTCTCCCGCCAGGTCGTCACCGGCGCCGGACGGGTCGGCATCGGCGTCGACGGCCGCGGCGACGGCTTCCAGATCAGCCAGCGCGCCGACTTCTTCGAAGTCGAGGTCGGCCTCGAGACCACCCTCAAGCGCCCCATCATCAACACCCGCGACGAACCCCACGCCGACCCCGAGAAGTACCGCCGGCTGCACGTCATCATCGGCGACGCCAACATGAGCGAGGTCTCCACCTACCTCAAGCTCGGCACCACCGCCCTGGTCCTGGCGATGATCGAGGACGGCTTCCTCACCGTCGACCTGTCGGTCGACATGCCCGTCGCGGCACTGCGCGCGGTCTCGCACGACCCGTCCTGCAAGCACCTGCTCACCCTGCGCGACGGCCGCAAGATGACGGCCGTCCAGCTGCAGATGGAATACCTCGAGCAGTCCCGCAAATACGTCGAGGACCGCTTCGGCGCCGACGTCGACGAGATGACCAAGGACGTCCTGGACCGCTGGGAATCGGTCCTGCACCGCCTCGGCGACGACCCGATGCAGCTGTCCCGCGAACTCGACTGGGTCGCCAAACTCTCGCTCCTGGAGAGCTACCGCGAACGCGACGGCCTGGAATGGTCGCACCCGCGCCTGCAGCTCGTCGACCTCCAGTACACCGACATCCGGCCCGACAAGGGCCTCTACAACCGCCTGGTGAACCGCGAGAGGGTCGACCGCATCGCCACCGAGGCCCAGGTCCAGGCCGCCATCGAGGAGCCCCCTGAGGACACCAGGGCCTACTTCCGGGGCCGCTGCCTGCGGCAGTACGCCGACTCGGTGGCCGCGGCCTCCTGGGACTCGGTCATCTTCGACGTCCCCGGCCGCGAGTCCCTGCAGCGCGTCCCCACCCTGGAGCCCCTGCGCGGCACCAAGGAGCACGTGGGCGGTCTGCTGGACCGCTGCCGTACGGCGGCCGAACTGGTCGCCACCCTCACCGGTCAGGGCTGACACGCCGCACATTCGTGACCGCTTTGCCCGTTTCACTGGTTCCCGGAACGGCGATAACCCCAGCAGGCCCCCGCGCCGTCGAAGCATCGAAATCCGCTCGGCGTCGGTGATCGGAGATAGGGTTGGGGGACCGGCGAAACGGGAGGTACGGATGGCCACGAAGGACAACTCGGGCGGTCAGAAGCAGGCCCCGCGGCGCACCGAAGAGGTCGAGGAGACCCAGGACGCGCCGACCGAGGACGTGCAGGAGCGCCAGGAAAAGCTCGGCGACGATGTCGACGCAATTCTCGACGAAATTGACGAAGTTCTCGAAGAGAATGCAGAGGAATTCGTGCGCGCTTTCGTACAAAAGGGAGGAGAGTGACGCTATCCAACATATCGGACATAAGGAATAAGGAGTGGCCTTCTTCTCGTAGTGATTGACCAAGTCGAAAAGCGCGCCAAGGCACGGACGTGGGCGGTAGGGTCGGGGCCGTGTCTGTTAAAGAGTGCCGTGACTGCGGCTTGGTCAAACCGGCCACTGAATTCTGGAAGCGCAAGGCGTCGATAGATGGCTTGGCGCTGTACTGCAAAGAGTGCTTCGGGCTCCGTAATGCCGCTGCCAAGCGCAAGCGCGCGGCAGAGCAGGGTAAGACGGTCAGGCCATACCGAAGGTGGTCGGCCGTTCCAGAGGGCATGAAGTACTGTCCTCGATGCAAGGAGAACAAAGCGAAGGCAGAGTTCGGCCGGAACCGTTCTCAATCGGGTGGTCTCGCGAATTATTGCAAGCCGTGTTATGTCATTGTGGTGGCGGAGAACAGGCGCCGCAACCATGGTAGTTCGCGGAATTACCTGTTCAAGTTGCGCTACAGGCTCACTGTCGAGCAGGTCGATGAGCATCGACGCCTACAGGGCGGCGTTTGCGTGATCTGCCTAAGTGCGGCGGCGAAGCACGTAGACCATGACCACATGACGGGCCTCTTCAGGGCCGTGCTGTGCTTCAGTTGCAATGGCGCGCTCGGTCAATACGAGGACGATCCGTGGCGCCTGCGCGAAGCCGCCGACTATCTGGAGGGCCGGAATTCGCATTCGCGGGTGATGATGCTGGAACTCGGAGTGCTGACGATCGATGGTCACTCCAGTCGGCACCAGCGGCGCCTGTCCGGTGAACTCAGGCGTACTGGCACCGTACGTGACGATCATCTGCGAGCCCGCTACGGCATCGGCGAGGAGGACGTCCGGGACCTGCTGCGGCTGCAGGGGGACCTGTGCGCGATCTGCTGCGATCGGCCTGCCGAGCATGTGGATCATGATCACGCCACCGGTGCGGTGCGAGGCATCCTGTGCGGTGGTTGCAATACGGGAATGGGCCAGCTCGGGGACGATCCCGTGGCGCTCCGCCGTGCGGCCGACTATGTGCAGGGCAACCTCCTCAGGAGGGTGCCCGCAGAGGACGGGGGCCTCCGGCTCTCTTTCACGTCGCCGGACGTGGACCCGGTCACCGTTCCGCTGGGGGCCTGGGAGTCCTACCGCGCGAAGGACGGGGAGCATCGAAGGCTGTTCCTGGAGCTGGAGGCGCGGAGGTACCGCTACCGCTTCCCTGGGCTCCAGGTCGTCATCGAGAAGCCGGAGTCCTGCCGGCGTCCCTTCGCCGGGCTGGTGAACGGGGAGTCCGGCAGGCCGTCGCTGGAGCGCCGGGTAGCGGCGCTGCTTCCGTAGCCGCGGCAACGCCGCCCTGGGTTGCCCGCAGCCCCAGTCGTTCCACGGCCCTGAACGCCTCGGGAGAGCTGTCAGGAGCCGGTGAGGGTGTCGAGGTGGGCGGTGAGGGCGTTGGTGACGGTGAGTCCGGCCGGGGGGATGGGGATTCCGCCGGCGAGGCGGCACCAGGCGAAGCCGAGTGCGGCGGAGGCGCTGAGGACTTCGATGGTGGTCTTGGGGTCGTCGCCTGTGAGTGCGGGCCAGAGTTCGCGTAGCGGGTGGCCGTCGTCGTTGAGGATGTCGGTGAGCAGGGCGCGGAGTTCGGGGTCGAGCCAGCGGCCGACGGGTGTGGCCAGATCGGGACGGTAGGCGGCCATGTCGGCGGCGAGGAGGGCTGTTGCGGCGTGGCGGGGTTCGATGTGGGTGTTGCTGTCGCCGGGGTCGCCGCAGAGCGGGCGCAGGGCGGTGGCGAGGTCGTAGAAGGCGAGTTGGAGGCATTCGCCTGGGGCGGAGTCGGCGAACAGGGTGGCGGACAGGGGTGCGGGGCAGCGTTGTCGCCATTCGCGTTCGAGGACTTGGTCGCCGTAGGGGAGTGCGCGGTGGTCGAGGGTGGGGTTGCCCTGCAGGGGTTCGATCATCGATAGGAGTGCGGAGGCGCGGACGCGGAAGCGCGGGTCGTCGCGGAGTGCTTGGGCGGTCATCACCATGCAGCGGACGAGTTGTGCGGCGGCGTTGGCGCGGCCGGCGCGGAGGCGTTCGGCGTAGAGGCCGATGAGGGTGTGCAGGGGTGGGGGAGGGAGCCAGCGGAGTTCGCCGCCTGTGCCGGGGCCTTCTGAGGTCGGGGCGGGGACCGGGGAGGGGGCGAGGTGGGGTTTCCAGAGGTCGAGGAGGCCGAGTCCGGGGTCGAAGAGGGGGACGGAGGCGCACCACAGGAGGGTGCTCCAGGTGGCGGCGATGGTGCTGGGGGTGCCGTGCAGGAAGTGGCCGAGGCCGAGGGGGTAGTCGGCGGGTGGTGCTTGGGCGGCTTCGGAGAGGACGGAGCGGAGCCGGTAGGTGAGGGCGCCGGGGAGGGGTGTGCCGACCATGGCGAGGGGTGGGCCGTAGTCGGTGAGGTAGTCGGCGCCGGTGGGGAGGATTTCGGTGGGGACAGGTGGGGGTGTGGGGCCGTGTGCGGCTGTTCGGCGGGTGTGGGTGGCTTGCGGGGGTGGTGAGGGGAACCAGCGGCCGTCGGCGGGGTGCCAGCGGTACCAGCGGGTCCAGGCGGCGAAGAGCCACCAGCTGTGGTCGGTGAGGGTGAGCAGGTGCGGGTGGAGTGCCCGGCGTCGTTGTTCGGGGGTGGCGGCGGGCCACCAGGGTGCGGTGACGGCGGTGCGGGTGAGGTGTTCGGCGGTGGTGAAGGGGTCGGCGTCGGTGGGCAGGACGATGTCGTCTTCGGTGATCGGCGCTCTGTAGGGGGGCCGTCGCGGGGGCCATCCGGGTTGTCCGGGCGCGCTCGGCCAGGTCGGTTGCTCGAGGGGGCTTGGCCGGCTCGGCCGGCCTGGGGGTCCCAACACCACGTGGTCATCGTAATGGGCGGGCGGGGGGTTCGCCGTGGGCGGACTGGACGGGGTCGGCGTGGCATGCGGTGGGCGCCGCTTGAACAGTAGGGTCTGTGTGGTCAGCGCCGGTGGGTTCTGTGAGGGGAGACCGGTGCCGTGATGGAGGGAAGGAGTCGCGTGGCGTCCCATGATTGGCACACCGGGCGTCTGCCGGGGTTGTTCGGTGACCCCGGTACGTCGTCGTTCACGGAATTTCTGGGGGCCTACAGTCCGCAGCTGCTGCCTGGCCGGCGGTCGTTGCCGGCGGGTTCGGTGGGGGAGGATCTCCCGCATGCGACGACGATCGTGACGGTGACGTTCCCCGGCGGTGTGGTGATGGCGGGTGACCGGCGGGCGACCGCGGGGCACGTGATCGCGTCGCGGGATGTCGAGAAGGTGTTCCGGGCCGATGAGTTCTCGGCGATCGCGATGGCGGGTACGGCCGGTATCGGGATGGAGCTGGTCCGGCTGTTCCAGGTGGAGCTGGAGCATTACGAGAAGCGTGAGGGCCGGACGCTGTCGGTGGAGGGTAAGGCGAACCGGCTGGCGACGCTGGTCCGGGGGAACCTGGGCATGGCGATGCAGGGGCTGGCGGTGGTGCCGCTGTTCGCGGGCTTCGACGAGGAGGTCGAGGGGGGTCGGATCTTCTCCTATGACCCGGCGGGGGGCAAGTACGAGGAGCGCGACTTCCATTCGATCGGGTCGGGGTCGGTGTATGCGCGGGGTGCGCTGAAGAAGCTGTTCCGTGCGGATCTGTCGCCGGAGGACGCGGCGCTGGTGTGCGTGCAGGCGTTGTACGACGCGGCCGATGACGACTCGGCGACGGGGGGGCCGGATCTGACGCGCCGGATCTTCCCGGTGGTGGCGTCGGTGTCGGCGGATGGTTATCGGCGGCTCGGTGAGGATGAGGTGAGCGCGCTGGCGCAGACCGTGGTCGACGGACGTTACGACTCTCCGGGCGGTCCGACCGCTCCGCTGCGATAGAAGGGATCCAGACCGGTGTCCATGCCGTTCTATGTGTCGCCCGAACAGCAGATGAAGGACAAGGCGGATTACGCGCGGAAGGGGATCGCGCGGGGTCGCAGTGTCGTGGTGCTGCAGTACGACGACGGCATCCTGTTCGTGGCCGACAATCCGTCCCGGGCGCTGCACAAGATCAGTGAGATCTACGATCGGATCGCGTTCGCGGCGGTCGGGAAGTACAACGAGTTCGAGAATCTGCGGCTGGGCGGGGTGCGGTACGCGGATGTGAACGGGTACCAGTACGACCGCCGGGATGTGACGGCGCGCGGGCTGGCGAACGTGTACGCGCAGTCGCTGGGAACGATCTTCACCGAGACCAACAAGCCGTATGAGGTGGAGTTGGTCGTGGCGGAGGTGGGTGACGGTGCGGAGACGGATCAGATCTACCGGCTGACGTTCGATGGCTCGGTGGCCGATGAGCACGGTTATGTGGCGATGGGCGGTCAGGCCGAGGCGGTGGCTCAGGTGCTGAAGGATCGGTACCGGGAGGGCATGCCGCTGGCGGAGGCGCTGCGGGTGGCGGTGAGCGCTCTGGAGGCGCAGGACGCGGATCGGCATCTGGAGGCGAAGTCGCTCGAGGTGGCGGTGCTGGACCGTAATCGGGAGCATCGTCTGTTCAAGGCGCTTGCGGCGTCGCGGATCGGGCGGTTGCTGAACGAGGCGGAGGCCGAGTCCGAGGTCGAGGTGGAGGAGTCGGGGCCCGCGGGCGGTGCCGGCGGCGCGAGTTCAGCGGACGAGTCCGAGTAGCCGGAGTTCGGAGCAGCAGGGGCTTGGTGGGGGCCTGCCGGGATCCGGCGGGCCCCTTCGGCTTGTGTCCTCCGGTGTGCGGGTGGCGGGTGTGGCGGTGGTACACGTTGCGGGGCGCGCGATGTTGGTCTCTCCGGTTCCAGTGAAACGAGGGGCTTCAGAGACTGCCAAGTCGGTGCCCGGGCGCATAGGGTCGCGGTGTGGACAGGCGTATTTTCGGGCTTGAGAACGAGTACGGCGTCACCTGTACCTTCCGCGGGCAGCGGCGGTTGTCACCTGATGAGGTGGCGCGCTATCTGTTCCGTCGGGTGGTGTCGTGGGGGCGGAGCAGCAACGTCTTCCTGCGTAACGGCGCGCGTCTGTATCTGGACGTGGGCAGCCATCCGGAGTACGCCACGCCGGAGTGCGACAGCGTGGTGGATCTGGTGACGCATGACAAGGCGGGCGAGCGGATCCTGGAGGGGCTGCTGGTCGATGCCGAGCGCAGGCTGCGCGAAGAGGGCATCGCGGGCGACATCTACCTGTTCAAGAACAACACCGACTCCGCGGGGAACTCCTACGGCTGTCATGAGAACTATCTGGTGGGGCGGCACGGGGAGTTCGGCCGGCTGGCCGATGTGCTGATCCCGTATCTGGTGACGCGGCAGATCATCTGCGGGGCGGGCAAGGTGCTGCAGACGCCGCGTGGTGCGGTGTACTGCGTGTCGCAGCGGGCGGAGCACATCTGGGAGGGTGTGTCGTCGGCGACGACGCGGTCGCGGCCGATCATCAATACGCGGGACGAGCCGCATGCGGATGCGGAGCGGTTCCGGCGGCTGCATGTGATCGTGGGCGATTCGAACATGAGTGAGACCACGATGCTGCTGAAGGTCGGGGCGACCGATCTGGTGCTGCGGATGATCGAGGCCGGGGTGGTGATGCGTGATCTGACGCTGGAGAACCCGATCCGGGCGATCCGGGAGGTCAGTCATGACATGACGGGCCGGCGGAAGGTGCGGCTGGCCAACGGCCGCGAGGCCAGCTCGCTGGAGATCCAGAAGGAGTACTTCGGCAAGGCCAAGGACTTCGTGGACCGGCGTGGCGGTGACGCGATCACGATGCGGGTGCTGGAGTTGTGGGAGCGGACGCTGCGGGCGGTGGAGACGGGCGATCTGGATCTGGTGGCGCGGGAGATCGACTGGGTGACCAAGTACAAGCTGATCGAGCGGTACCGGCGCAAGTACGATCTGCCGCTGTCGTCGCCGCGGGTGGCGCAGCTGGATCTGGCGTATCACGATGTGCATCGCACGCGTGGGCTGTACTACCTGCTGGAGAAGCGGGGGTCGGTGGAGCGGGTGGCGCAGGATCTGAAGATCTTCGAGGCGAAGTCGGTGCCGCCGCAGACGACGCGGGCGCGGTTGCGGGGTGAGTTCATCCGGCGGGCGCAGGAGAAGCGTCGTGATTTCACGGTGGACTGGGTGCATCTGAAGTTGAACGATCAGGCGCAGCGGACGGTGCTGTGCAAGGACCCGTTCCGTTCGGTGGATGAGCGGGTGGACAAGCTGATCTCCGGGATGTGATGCCCGGCGCCTGGACCTGAGGCCCGGTCCCGGAGTGGTGACGCTCCGGGGCCGGGCCGGGCCGGGCAGGGCAGGGCTGTGACGGGGCTGGGGCAGTCCGGAACGGCGCCGCGGCGGGATGCGGCCGGGTGTGGTGACGCTGCGGGGTCGGCGGGTGACGTGTTCGGTGAGTTCCCCGGTGGATGGGGGGCTACTGGCGGGTACGAGGCGGTAGTGTGAGCGTTCGGTTCCGCTCGTCTCTCCCCCGAAGGACCCGTATGAGCCGTCGATTCCCCGCGTTCTCCGCGCTGCCCGCGGCGCTGGTGCTGGCCGTTCCGCTGCTGCTGACCGGTGCCTGTTCGGGTTCGGGTGGCATCGAGGTGGCGGTGAAGGGGGAGTTCGGCTCGCGTCCGGAGGTGTCGTTCCCCAAGGAGGCGCCGGGCAAGGAGCTGGCGGTCGAGACGGTCACCGAGGGGAAGGGGCCGGAGGCGGCCAAGGGCGATCTGGTGATCGCCGATTATGTGGGTTACCGGTGGAACAAGGACGGTAACAAGCTGCTGGCGAGCAGCTACAAGTCGGGCAAGGCGGGCGCGTTCCCGAGTGGGCGGCTGGTTCGGGGGCTGGACAAGGCGCTGGCGGGTGCGCGGGCCGGTGACCGGGTGGTGGCCGAGATTCCGCCGAAGGACGGGTACGGCGACAAGGGCGCGGCCCATTTGCAGGTGGGCGCGGGGGACACGCTGGTGTACGTGCTGGACGTGCGGGCGGTCTATCCCAAGTCGGCGGCGGCGAAGGGCAAGGCTCAGCCGCTGAACGATCCGAAGCTGCCGAAGGTGGGGGCGGTGCAGCCGGGCAAGGGGCCGTCGGTGACGGTGCCTCGGGTGGCGGCGCCGGCGAAGCCGGAGGTCCGGACGCTGGTGCAGGGCGAGGGCGCGCAGGTGCGTTCGGGGCAGTTGCTGGCGCTGCAGTACGTGGGTCTGTTCTGGCGGGACGGGAAGGCGTTCGACTCCTCGTACAAGGCGGGCCGGCCGTTCGCGGCGACGATCGGGACCGGTCAGGTGATGAAGGGCTGGGATCAGGCGCTGGTGGGGCAGAAGGTCGGGAGCCGGCTGCTGCTGGTGGTGCCGCCGGCGCTCGGGTACGGCGAGAAGGGGCTGGCGCAGGCGGGGATCAAGGGCGATGACACGCTGGTGTTCGTCGTGGACGTCCTCGGCGCCCACTGAACACCCCGAAGCGATTGAGCCCCCAAGCGGCTCCCTGTGGCCCCATGACGCTCCAAGAGACTCCTGAAGCCCCCAAGAGAGCCCCTCGGGCTCAAAGGAGGGTGGCGGCGTGGCGTCCGGCGGCGGCCGCGGTGAGGAAGTAGGGCAGGTCCTGGTCCAGCCGTCGTCCCATGGTGGACAGCCGCAGGCCCCAGTCCTTCTCGGCCGCGCGGAGTTCCTCGTGGAGTCCGTCGACGGTGACGGGGACGAGGTCGTGGCGGTCGCCGAGGGGGGCGGCTTCGGCGGCGACGCGGGTGCCGAATTCGCCGCCGAGTTCGGGGACGACGATCTGGGCGCGGGCGAGCGCGACGCGGCCGTAGGCGGTAAGGCTGTGGTGGGAGACGCCGATGTGGCGTTCGCGCAGGTCGCCTTCGCTGACGCGGAGGGAGCCGACGGGGCGTCCTGACAGGACGGCGGCGGCGTTGACCGCTTCGCCCGCGGTGACTCCGGAGAAGCCCCAGCGGGTGCCGGTGCCGAGGTTGCCGGGTCCTTGGGCGAGGACGATGACGTCGGCGTTCAGGACGAGGTGTGCGGCGAGCAGGCCGGTGTGGACGGTGACGGCTTCGAGGTCGCCGCCGAAGGCCTGGCCGGTGGTGACGGTGGCGGTGAGGGCGCCGGCGTCCTTGAGCCGGGCGATCGACATCGAGAACCAGGAGGGCAGGGCGCCGCCGTCGGGCATCACGTACACGGTGCGGGTGCCGGGGCGGGCGGCGAGCAGGCCGGCGAGGATGGGCGGGAGCGCGGAGTGCAGGTCGGCGACGATCACGGGGGTGCCGTGCAGGGAGTCGGCGTCGCGCAGGAGGGCGTGGTGGGGGGAGTCCTGCTCGTCGGCGCCGAGGACGGTGGCCTGCAGGGGGGTGTAGCGGGCCTTGACCAGGTGTCCGGGGCCGGTGGGGTCGGGCGGGAGCCGGTCGGGGACGGCGACGACCATCGCGTAGCCGCCCGTCCCGAGGCCCATCGCCAAGGCCGTAGTGTTGAGCAGGACGGTGTCGCCCGGTTCGGGACGTCCCACGAGTGCGGGGTAGGCCAGGGCCCGGTGCGGGCCGTCACCCCCGATCGTGACGTCCAGTTCGACCGCCCCCGGCCATTCCCGGCGGACGCTTTCCACGGTGCCTTTGCGCCATCGGATCACCAGGAAACGGTAGCGTCCTGAGCCGGGGGAGGCGGGGACGGGCGGCGCCGGCGTCCGCCGGTGGCGAGGTTTCACCCGACGGAGAGGTGGTGGCGAAGTGTCGCGGCGTAAGACCGAGCGCCTGCTCAACCTGGTGGTGTGCCTGCTGGCCACGCGGCGTTATCTGACGGCGGAGCAGATCCGGCGGGCGGTGCCGGGCTATCCCGATTCCGACGAGGCGTTCAAGCGGATGTTCGAGCGGGACAAGGAGGAGCTGCGCGAGCTGGGTGTGCCGCTGGAGGTGGGCAGCGACCAGCAGGGCGGTGGCGGTGAGGAGATCGGTTACCGGATCCCGCCGCAGGCCTACGAGCTTCCCGAGCTGCATCTGACGCCCGACGAGGCGGCGGTGCTGGGGCTGGCGGCGCGGGTGTGGCAGCGGGCCAGCATGGCGGACGCGGCCTCGGGTGCGCTGTTGAAGCTGCGTGCGGCGGGGGTGGAGACGGACGCGAACACGGCGGTGGGCATCGAGCCGCGGGTGGGGGCCGAGGATCCGTCGTTCCCGGCGTTGTGGGAGGCGGTCCGGGACGGCCGTCCGGTGACGTTCGACTACCAGGGTGTGGGGCGGACGTCGGTGGCGCGGCGCCATCTGGAGCCGTGGGGGGTGGTGAGCCGCCGCGGGCGGTGGTACGTGGTGGGGCATGACCGTGACCGGGGTGAGACGCGGGTGTTCCGGCTGAGCCGTATCACCGGGGATGTGCGTGCGGTGGGGCCGGTGGGTTCGGTGGCGGTGCCGGAGGGTGTGGACGTGCGGCGGCTGGCGTTCGACATGGGCGATCCGGTGACGGAGCCGCGTCCGGCGGCGGTGCGGTTGCGGGCCGGTGCGGCGCAGGGGCTGCGGCGCTGGGCGAAGGATGTGCGGGCGTCGGGTGAGGCGGGCTGGGACGCGGCGACGCTGACGTTCCGTGATGTGGACCGTTTCGCGCCGTATCTGGCGCGGTTCGCCGATGATGTGGTGGTGCTGGATCCGCCGGATCTGCGGGAGGCGGTCATCCAGCAGCTGAAGGCGATCTTGGCGACCGTTCCCGATGGTGGGCGCGATGACGAGACGACGACTCCCGTGAGGACGACGTGACGAACGCCAGGACGGGTGACAGGGCGGCGGCGGGCAAGGCCGCGGCCGGTAAGGCCAAGGGGCCTTCGTCGACGTCGACCGAGCGGCTGGGGCGGCTGCTGGCGCTGGTGCCGTACGTGGTGAGCCGCGATTCGGTGGCGCTGGACCAGGCGGCGGCGGCGTTCGGGGTGTCGGAGAAGCAGCTGATCGACGATCTCAATCTGCTGTGGTGCGTGGAGTTGCGGGCGCCGGACCCGTACTGCCCGATCGACCTGTCCTACGAGGGCGGCGAGATCATCGTGACGGAGGCCGAGTCGATCGCGCGGCCGCTGCGGCTGAAGGTGGACGAGGCGAGCGCGCTGCTGGTGGCGCTGCGGATGCTGGCGGGGATCCCCGATCTGCAGGACCGGGACGCGCTGAGCCGTGTGATCGCCAAGCTGGAGGCGGCGGCGGGGGCCGCGGCGGCGGTCAGCAGCCAGGTGGCGGTGGAGGTCGACGCGCGCGGTGAGACGCTGGGCCTGCTGCGCGGGGCGATCGGCGCGGGGCGGCGGGTGCATCTGTCGTACTACGTGCCGGCGCGGGACGAGAACACCGAGCGCGATGTCGATCCGATGCGGCTGCTGGTGGTGGAGGGCAACACCTACCTGGAGGGGTGGTGCCGGCGGGCGGAGGCGGTGCGGCTGTTCCGCCTGGACCGGATCACGCGGCTGAGCGTGCTGGAGACGCCCGCGGAGGTGCCGGCGGAAGCCGAGCCGCGCGATGTCGACGCGGGGCTGTTCCTGCCCTCGCCCGATGACGTCCTGGTGACGTTCGAGCTGACCGCGCAGGGCCGCTGGGTGGCCGACTACTACCCGTGCGAGAGCGTGCGTGAGCTGGGGGAGGGGCGGCTGCGGATCGAGTTGCGGACCCCTGACACGCGGTGGGTGCGGGGTCTGGCGCTGCGGCTGGGCGATCAGGGGCGGATCACCGCGCCGGCCGAGCTGGCCGGGACGGTCCGTGCGGACGCGGCGCGCGCGCTGGCGCAGTACGACACGGTTTGAGGTTTTCGGCTACCGTGACGGTCGTGGCGTGGGGTGGGGTTTCGGTCGTGCTGGGCTTTGCCGGCCTGGCCGTTCTGGCGGTGTGCTCGTTCCGGGTGTATCTGGGCGTGCGGCGGCTGGGGCGTGAACTGGAGCGGGCCCGGCGGCGTCTGGGTCCCCAACATTCCGCGCTGCGCGATGAACTCCGAAACCTCCAGGAAGCCCGTGAGGCGCAGGAGCCGGACGACGGCGTACGATCGTCGTAAGTACCACGCTGCTGAAGAGGACTCGCTATGCCGAACATCGGGACCCCCGAGATGCTCATCATCCTTGTGGCCGTGCTTCTGATCTTCGGATCTGCCAAGCTGCCGCAGCTGGCGCGGTCGCTGGGCAAGTCGGCCCGCATCCTGAAGGCCGAGACCAAGGGCCTGCGCGACGACGACAAGGACGAGGACGCCGAAGCGGGCAAGGGCGCGGCGCCCGCGGCGGCGCAGGCCCCGGCCGACGACGCGCGCGAGCGTGCCGCCCGGCTGCGCGAGGAGGCCGCCCGGCTCGAGGGTGAGGCCGCCGGCCGGGACCAGTCCCGCAGCGCGGCTCCGCGCCAGGGTGCGCTGCCGTCCGGTCAGCCCATCGAGGGTGTGCCGGTCGCCGACTACAACGCCCGCAAGACCACCTGATCCAGCCCGCCCCCTCCCGAAACGGACCGGCCAGAGCAGACCTCAGAGTGCCCAACATGAAGCTGATGACGCGGCAGGCCGCCGATCCCGATGGCCGCATGCCCCTGATGGACCATCTGCGCGAGCTGCGCAACCGGCTGATCGTGGCGATGGGGGCGCTGCTGGTCGGCACCGTCGTCGGCTGGCTGTTCTTCAGCCCGGTCTGGGACTTCCTCAAGGAGCCCTACTGCGCGCTGCCGGCCTCCAAGGACCTCAACGGCAGCTGCTCGCTGGTGGTCAACGGGATCTTCTCCTCGTTCTTCCTGCGGCTGAAGATCGCGTTCATCCTGGGGCTGGTGGTGTCCTCGCCGATCTGGCTGTACCAGCTGTGGGCGTTCGTCACGCCGGGGCTGTACCGCAAGGAGCGGCGCTGGACGTATGTGTTCATGGGTGCGGCGATCCCGCTGTTCTTCGTGGGCACCGCGCTGGCGTACGTGACCGTCGACAAGGGCCTGTCGATCTTCCTGGGGTTCGTGCCGGACGATGTGGCCGCGCTGATCACGGTGGACCACTACCTGGGTTACGTGCTGGCGATGCTGCTGGTGTTCGGGCTGACGTTCGAGCTGCCGCTGTTCGTGGTGATCTTGAACATGGCCGGGGTGCTCAGCTCGGCGAAGATCCGCAAGTCGCAGCGGATGATCATTTTCGGGATCTTCGTGTTCTCGGCGGTGGCCACGCCGAGCGCGGATCCGTTCACGATGCTGGCGCTGGCGCTGCCGACGGTGCTGCTGTTCGAGCTGGCGGCGCTGCTGGCGTTCTTCAACGACCGGCGCCGCTCCCGCCGCCCCGACCCGTACGCGGGCCTGGCCGACGACGAGGCGTCTCCGCTGGATCTGGAGGCCATCGACGCCGAGCTGGAGAAGGGCTCGCGGCACGACCGGCTGGACGAGGAGTTGCACGAGGACCGGCTGGTGAAGGACGGGCCGGCGAAGGACGGGCCCGACGGCGACGCCCGGCCGGAGAAGTAGGGGCCCGAATTCGGTATCGGGCCGGTCCGAACCGAGGCTCGATGTATGACCACCCCCGACACGCAGTCGGCCGCCGACTCCCCGGCGCAGCGGTACGCGGCCTTCCGGCAGCGCACCGACGGCAACGGCCCCGCCCTGCTGGACTTCCAGTCCCTCTACGACTTCGCGCTGGATCCGTTCCAGATCGAGGCCTGCCGGGCGCTGGAGGGCGGCAGCGGCGTGCTGGTCGCCGCGCCCACCGGCTCCGGCAAGACGGTGGTGGGGGAGTTCGCCGTCCATCTGGCCCTCACCGGCGGCGGCAAGTGCTTCTACACCACGCCGATCAAGGCGCTGTCGAACCAGAAGTACGCCGATCTGGTCCGCCGCTACGGCCCCGGCAAGGTCGGGCTGCTCACCGGTGACAACAGCGTCAACGGCGAGGCCCCGATCGTCGTGATGACGACCGAGGTGCTGCGCAACATGCTGTACGCGGGGTCGCAGACCCTGGCCGGCCTGGCGTTCGTGGTGATGGACGAGGTGCACTACCTGGCCGACCGGTTCCGCGGCGCCGTCTGGGAAGAGGTGATCATCCACGTTCCGGAGTCGGTCCGGATCGCGGCGCTGTCGGCGACGGTCAGCAACGCCGAGGAGTTCGGCGAGTGGCTGCAGGAGGTCCGCGGCGACACCGCCGTGATCGTCGACGAGCACCGGCCGGTGCCGCTGTACCAGCACATGCTGGTCGGGACGCGGCTGTACGACCTGTTCGTCGACACCGGCAAGGGCGGCGACCGGCAGGCGAAGATCAATCCGCAGTTGCAGCGGATGGCGGTGGAGGAGGTCCGGCGGAACAAGGTCAACCAGGGCCGCCGTACGGGCCGGCGCCGCGCGCCGCGGCCGCAGCGGTTCCGGCCGCCGTACCGGCCCGACGTGATCGAGCGGCTGGAGCGGGCCGGGCTGCTGCCGGCGATCACGTTCGTGTTCAGCCGGGCGGGCTGCGACGCGGCGGTGCTGCAGTGCCTGACCGCGGGGCTGCGGCTGACCTCCAAGGAGGAGGCCGAGGAGATCCGCGCGCACGCCGAGTTGCGCACGGCCGACATGGCCCGCGACGACCTGCGGATCCTGGGCTATGACGACTTCCTGGCCGGGCTGGAACGCGGCATCGCCGCCCACCACGCGGGGATGCTGCCCACGTTCAAGGAGATCGTGGAGGAGCTGTTCACCCGCGGGCTGACCAAGGCGGTGTTCGCGACCGAGACGCTGGCGCTGGGCATCAACATGCCGGCCCGGACCGTCCTGATCGAAAAGCTCGACAAGTGGAACGGCGAGGCCCATGTCGATCTCACGCCGGGGGAGTACACGCAGCTGACGGGGCGGGCCGGGCGGCGCGGTATCGACGTGGAGGGGCACGCGGTCGTCATCTGGAGCCCCAACGTCGACCCGAACTCGGTCGCGGGGCTGGCCGGCACCCGCACCTACCCGCTGAACTCCAGCTTCCGGCCGTCGTACAACATGGCGGTCAACCTGGTCGGCGCCGTCGGTATCGAGCGGGCCCGCAACCTGCTGGAGCAGTCGTTCGCGCAGTTCCAGGCCGACCGTGCCGTGGTCGGCCTGGCCCGGCAGGTCCGCAAGAACGAGGAGGCCCTGGCCGGGTACGCCAAGGCCGCCGACTGCCATCTGGGCGACTTCATGGAGTACGCGGCGCTGCGGCGGCGCCTGTCGGACCGCGAGGCCGAGCTGGCGCGCGAGCGGTCCACGTCGCGGCGCGCCGAGGCCGCCCGCTCCCTGGAGCACCTGCGGCCCGGGGACGTCATCCTGATCCCGTCGGGGCGCCGGTCGGGTGTCGCGGTGGTGCTGGACCCGGGCCTGGGGCGCCGGTCCGACGGCGCGGCCCCGCTGGTGCTGACGATCAGCCGGTCGGTGCAGCGGCTGTCGATCCAGGACTTCCCGCGCCCGGTGGAGCCGATCGAGCGGATCCGGATTCCCAAGTCGTTCAGTCCCCGCAACCCGCAGGACCGCCGCGACCTGGCCGCCACGCTGCGCAACAAGGTGCCCGACGACGCCCGGGAGCGGCGCGGCGGGCGCGACACCCCCATCGTCGACGACGGCGAGGTCACCCGGCTGCGCGCCGAGCTGCGCTCGCATCCGGTGCACGGCTGCGACAAGCGCGAGGACCACGCCCGCTGGGCCGAGCGGTTCTTCCGGCTCGAGCGCGAGACCGACCAGCTGCGGCGGCGCGTGGAGGGCCGCTCGCAGGTCATCGCGCGGACGTTCGACCGGGTCTGCGCCGTCCTGGACCAGCTCGGCTACCTGTCCGGCGACACCGTCACCGAGGAGGGCCGCCGGCTGGGCCGCATCTACAACGAGCTGGACCTGCTGACCGCCGAGAGCCTGCGCGCGGGGATCTGGGAGCGGCTGGACCACGCCGAGCTGGCCGCGTGCGTGTCGGCGCTGGTGTTCGAGTCGCGGCAGCCCGACGACGCCACCCCGCCGATGACGCCCACCGGGCCCACCCGCGACGCCCTGGCGGCGATGGTGGGACTGTGGGGCGAGCTGGACGGCGTCGAGAGGGACAACCGGGTGTCGTTCCTGCGCGAGCCCGACCTGGGGTTCGCGTGGACGGCGTTCCAGTGGGCCAAGGGCCAGGACCTGGACGAGGTGCTGCTGGAGACCGGGATGACCGCCGGCGACTTCGTCCGGGCCGTCAAGCAGCTGCTGGACCTGCTCGGGCAGGTCGCCGACGCCGCCCCGCCCAACAGCCACATCCGCAAGACCGCCCGCCGCGCCATGGACTCGATGCGCCGCGGCGTCGTCGCCTACACCTCCGTCACCTGAGACCCGGTCACCTGACACCGGTCACCTGACACCGGTCACCTGACACCGGTCACCTGATACGGGCCCTGACACGGGGTCACCCGACGCCGGCGGTCCCGGCGCGCGCCCGCGGCTCGCGCGCCGGGGCCGCGTCGGCGTCGGCGCGGCGGGCGGCGGGCGGGTCGTCGCGGATCCAGCGGTGCGCCAGCGCCATGATGATCACCAGGGCGGCGGCCTCGCCGAGCGCCCAGGCCAGCCCGCCGCCCGCCCGCTGGTCCCGCAGCGCGGTGGCACCCCAGGTACGGCCGAGCCCGGTGAACCAGTCCCCGGCCAGCACCCCGCCCCAGCCCATGATCACGGCGCCGAACAGGGCGTGGAACGGCACCACGCACGCCGCCAGCAGGAACCGCGCGCCCAGCGGCGGGCGCCCCGGCAGCGGATCCCGCCCGATGATCGGCCACAGGTAGCACCCGGCCGACGCCATGAACACCGCCATGCTGAACGCGTGCAGGGCGTGGTTGCGCAGCGACGCCTCGAACAGCGGCGTCAGGTAGAACCCGTACAGCCCGGCGACGAACACCGCCGGCGCGACCAGCGGATGGCACGCCACCCGCAGCGCCCGGCTCCGCAGCGCCGCCACCAGCAGCTCGCGGACCGTACGGCCGCCGCCGGCACTGTCCCGGGGCAGGGCCCGCAGCGTGAGCGTGACCGGTGCCCCCAGCAGCAGCAGGGCGGGCACCAGCAGGCTCACCACCAGGTGCTGGACGACATGCGCGCTGAACAGCACCATGCTGTATCGGGCCAGGCCCCCGCACGTGACCACCAGCAGGGCTGCCAGGCCCGCGTACCAGGCGATGACACGGCCCATGGGCCACCGGGACCCGCCGCGGCGCAGGCGGGCCACCCCGGTGGCGTACAGGGCCGCGCAGGCCACGATCAGGCTCACGAACAGCGGATCGGCCGACCAGCCGGTCAGGGCCGAGGTCCAGCTGAACGGGCCGGGCAGCGGGAACCCCAGCCGCAGCGTCACCAGATCGAGCGTCCCCTGGGAGACCTCCGGGGGCGGCGTCCGGGACAGGCCCGTGGCCAGCGCCATCGTCGCGGCCATCACCACGACCTCGACGGTGGCGATCCTGACGAAGGCCCGCCGCCCCGGCCGCCCGGGATGCTCGCGCAGCGCCGGGATGCTCGCCCGCCGGTGCCACCAGCCCAGGCCGCCGATCGCCGCCAGCGCCGCCGTCTTGGCCGCTACCAGTGCCCCGTACCGGGACCCGAGGTCCAGGCCGTCCAGCCGGATCCAGGCGTTCACGAGCCCGCTGGCGGCGACCAGGGCCAGGCACACCGCCGCCAGGCGGCTGTAGCGGGTCACGACGGCGGGCAGCCACCCGTCCAGGGCGCGGGCGTCGCGGGCGGCGGCCAGCAGGACCACCAGCCCCCCGACCCACAGGGCGGCGCCGACGATGTGCGCGGCGAGGCTGTAGACGGCTGCCGTGTGATGCGAGGTACCGGTGGCGTGCCCGGTGAACACCGGCGGCAGCATTCCCGCCAGGGCCAGGACCAGCACGTACCCGGCGCCGCCCGGCGTGGACACCGGCCGCGACGCCACCGCCACCAGCACGGCCGCCGCCGCGACCATCAGCAGCGCCCGCCCCTGGGGCAGTTCCAGCAGGAAGGTCCGCAGCATGTTGCCCGTGACGCCCGTGGTCACCGGGACACCGAACAGGTCCGCCGCCGAGAACATGATCACCATCAGCATCGCCAGCGCCCACGCCGTCGCCCACAGGGCCGCCGCGCGCAGGTGGCGCCGTACCAGTGCCGCAGGTGCCCGGCCCGGCAGGAACACCGCCGCCAGCAGCAGCCACCCGACGGTCACGGCCCCGCACATGGTCGCGGCGAACTCGGCCAGGGCCAGCCCGCTCTTGGTCATCGCGCCCGCCCGGGTCAGTCCCGGCACGGCCTCCCCGCCCAGCGCGCCGCCGAACCGCAGCACCAGCGCCAGCACCAGCACGCCCGCGCCGGCCGCCGCCGGCCACGGCGTCAGCGGCCGCCCGCCGGGCGCGCGGGGGGTCGTCATGAGCGCCGGGCCCGGCCTGCCGTCAATGCTCACGTCGCCCTCGCGGAGTGTCGGGTACGGGATCCTCGTCCGGCTGTACGGCGCCGCCGCCGTGCGCGTTCACGGCCGGCGGGCACGGCTCGCCCGGAGCGAGCCCGTGCCGCGCCAGGAACTCCGTCAGCCCGGCCCCGGCCGCCGTCAGCGTCCGGCCGCAGCCGCCGCAGGTCGCGCACCGGACCCGCTCGGGACCGTCCGGGCGCGACCTCATGTGATCGCCGATGGCGCGGTCGATCACCGTGACGATCGCCGGCGTCCCGATCTCCCGCGCGGCGCCGGAGGATCCCTGGGCGGCATCGGGGTCCTGGGAGATCTGCGGGATGCCCTCGGGGACCGTCGGCTGGGCACCGTTCGGCTGCGCACCGTTCTGCTGGGTAGCGTTCGGCCGGGCACCGTGCGGGACCGGCCGGGCGAGGGCCGCGCGGGCCAGGTGCAGGTCGGTGGCCCGGCGGGCGGCCTGCGCGACCCGGACCAGCTCACCGGCCCGCTCGTGCCACGCCCGCCAGTCACCGGAGTACACCGTTCCCGTGCCCTCGCAGGCCGGGCAGGGGGCCTCCAGCGCGGGCAGCAGCCGCTCCCAGAGATCGCCGGTGCCGTCCGGCCCGGTCATCGTGGACCTGACCCCAAAGGAGCCTCCCCTCCGCGGGCGGGAGATGCGGTCTGCCTGCTGTACGGGATCTTCCGGCCCGCGGTTCAGCCGTTCAGGGCCTCCAGCAGCGCCGGGTAGGCGCGGTGCAGTTCCCGCTGCCAGTACGGCCAGTCGTGCTGCCCGTCGTAGAAGCGCGCCGTCACGGGGATGCCCAGGCTCTGCAGCCGGCCGGTGAACGCCCGGGCATGGTCGTAGGTGCCCGACTCGACGGGATCGGTGAACGGCATCCCGCCCAGGGACCCGGCGCGCCCGTTCCCCGAGGCGACCCACAGGCGCACGCCCTTCAGCCTCCCGGCCACGTCGTAGGGGTTGTGCGCGTGCCAGATCGCCGCCTGGTCGTCGGGGTCGCCCCACACGCGGCGCCAGTCGGTGCCCGGGCAGACCAGGGAAGGCCCCCACCCGATCGAGTCGTCGCCCGGCCGGTGCCCGTAGCGGGTGTGCAGGTAGCCGCTGAACGCCGCCGCCGCACGGAACGTTCCGGGGAACCTGGCCGCGTACAGCATGGTGCCCAGGCCGCCCATGGAGTTGCCGGCGATCGCGCGCCGCGGCCCGGCCCGGTAGCCGCGCTCCAGGATCCGCCGGACCTCGCCCATGTGGAAGGCCTCCCAGGCGGGTGAGCCGCCGTCGCCGTAGTTCCACCAGTCGGAGTAGTTGCCGCAGCGGCCGCCGTTGGGCATCACGACCAGCACGCCGGAACCGGCGGTGAGCCGCTCGACGTCGGTCTCGCGCGTCCACGCGGTGTAGTCGTCGGCGCCGCCGTGCAGCAGCCACAGCACCGGCCAGGTGCGTGCGGCGTCGCGCGACCAGCCGGAGGGCAGCAGCAGGCGGACCTTCTCCTGGCGGCCCAGCGCCGGAGACCGGACGGTGAGGTCGATCGCGCGCGGGCCCGCGGCGGTCTCGGCGACGACCCGCGCCTCGGCCGGCGCCGGAGCCGTGGAGGCGCGGGCGGGTGCGGGCGCGGTGGCGAAGAGGGTGAAGAGCAGCATGAGGGCCCCCGCCATTGCGGCAGGGGTGATGCGACGTGCCAATGCAGGGAGCCTTTCGGGAGCGCTCGAACAGCGGGGGCGGGGAGTGGGCGCGCGTTGGCGCATCCGCTGAACGAGGCGGCCGAAAGAAAGGGGTTCGGCGTGCAGGAAGGGAACGGAAGGTGAATCCGGCCGCCCGTCCAATTGCGGCGATAATGGGAATGTCCCCGCGTCCGGGCGGATTCAAAGCGCGGCCCGCGGCTTTATATGATGCATCACCCGGCGCGGCGTCCCAGGTGGGAGCGGGTGGGACGGGACGAGGCGCGGGGAACACGAGGGAATGCGGGAGAACGCGGAGAAAAAGGTGGGGCCCGGAGGCTTTACCCGGCCTCCGGGCCCCTTGGTTACCGCCCACGTGCGCACGCCGGCACTTTTAAGGGTACGGGTCAGTCCTCATGTCCCCGTGCTCTACGGTTGAGCTACCGCGCCATGGAGAGGCGCGGGCCGGAGTTGAACCGGCACTGCGGGGATCAACGCCCGTACCCGGGCGATCCGGCGATCGGCGGTGAATACTGAATCTGGAGCGATAGTCTGAGCTTGAACACGGCCGCCTCTACCGTTGGGCCACCCCGGCGTGTGGTGCCGGGGGAGGGACTCGAACCCCCATGAAACCGTGCGGTTCAGTCTGACGTTTCAGTTTCAGGTTCCGCGCTTTTTGAGCGCGTATTTCCCCGCTGCTCGGGCGGGGAGTCTGTGACTTTACTCGAAAAGGTAGCCGAAGACCACCTCGCCGACGCTCCGCTCGTCCACCTCGGTGGCGTTGGCCTCCTCGCGGGCGAACTTGACCGCCTGCTGCAGCCGGTCGACGCGGTCCAGCAGCTCGTTGACGCGCCGCGCGGGCAGCGCGCCGGAGAACTTGACCGTCGTCCAGTAGCCGACCGCGACGTCCTCGTAGAACACCTCGACCTGGGCCGGGTGCTTGTCGGTCGCCTCGGCCTTGACGTGGTTGAACGGCACCTTCTTGGTCTTGACCGTGCGGACCGGCTCGGTCTTCCAGCCGTCGCTGGAGGCGTCGAACACCCACGACTCGGCGGCGTCCAGGACCGGCAGCTTCTTGACCAGGGTGTGCAGGTCGACCAGCTGCTTCTCCAGGAACAGCAGGTAGGTGACCGGCACGTCGCGCAGCAGGGTCCGGCCGTCGACGGTGACGTCGGCGCGGGCGACGCAGTTGGTCCAGTCCTTGGTCGCGGTCACGTCGAACAGCCGGGTCAGCGTGGCGGCGGTCCGCCGCAGTACCTCCTCGGTCTTGACCTGGACCCGCGTCGACTCGGGCGGCAGCTGCTCGCCGTCTTCGTCCCTGGGCTGGTAGGTACGGGAGATGCCCGACAGCAGGGGCTGCTTCTGCAGGCCGTGGTGGGCGTCGGTCAGGTCGCGCAGCGACTTGGCCTTCACGCCCTTCTCGACGGCGATGATCTGGTTGAGCTTCGGCACGTTTCCTCCTGATCGGACGGAACGACCGTACCGGTTTCGGACATCCGCCCGCATGCGGTTTTCGCGCGCCATAACCGGCGGGCGTTTGCCGGGCGGCTGCGCGGACATCGCTGCTGCGACCCGGGGACACCCGACCTAGGAGGTTCCATGCTCGCGATCGTCGCGGCCGTCGTCTTCGGCCTGGCGCTGCTGTTCGACCTGGCCGACGTGGCGTCCGACCCGTTCGACTACCAGACGCTCATCACCGTCGGCCTGCTGCTGCTCGCCCTGCACCTGGCCGGCATCGGCGGCGGGACCGACTGGCGCAGCCGCGGCTGGTCGCGCCGCCGCACCACCCGCCGCTGACCGCACGCGCTACTGATCTACAATGTAAAGGGGTCGGCCGGTCACGATTCCGGCCGGCCCTGCGCGTACTCGCGCAGGCCGGGCAGGTCCTCCACGATGATCCGCCGCCAGCCGGTACGGACCAGGCCGAGCGCGCGCAGGCTGTTGAGCGCGCGGGCGACGGTCTCGCGCGAGGCGTCCATGCAGCTGCCCAGCTCCTCCTGCGACAGCGGCGGGGCGATCTCGATGCTGCCGTCGGGCTCGGGCGGTGCGTGCCGGGCCGACAGCTCGGCCAGGCCCGCCAGCAGCTGGGCCAGCCGCTGGTCGCCCTTGGCCGACACGTGCGCCTGCAGCCGCTGGTCGGCGTCGTCGAGGCGGCGCACGAACGTCCCGCTGACCAGCCGCCAGACCGTGGCGTGCGCGTCCAGGAAGCCGGTGAAGCGGGCGGCGGGCACCACCAGCGCCCGGATCGGGTTCAGCGCGGTGACGGTCGCCGACCGCTGCCGGCTGCCCAGCACCGCGCTCTCGCAGACCAGATCGCCGGGGCCGCGCACGGCCAGCACCACGTCGTGGCCGTCCTCGGTGGAGGAGGTCACCTTCGCCCAGCCCTCCTCGATGATGACGATGTGGTCCGACTCCTCGCCCTGGTAGCACAGCGGCTTCTTGGCGGGGTAATGGCGCCGCCGCGCGACCTGCCGCAGGGCGTCGCGCTGAACCTGGTCGAGGGCGTCCCAGAAACCGTCGCGGCGCCCGTTGGGCACGCCGTCGCGCGGCGGGGAGATCCGTTCGGTCACGGGAGGTCCGTTTCCTGGGCCCGCCCGGCGGGCGGGCTCTGGGGCCTGAGTGAGGGTGACTCCAGTGGACAGGCGGCGCGCCGGTATGGCAAGCGCCCCGCCGGAAGGGTCGTCGGGGAACCGGTGCCCGCGGCATTTGGGGGGAGTGGGGCGGTGAGGCCCAGTGCCGCGGGCACCGGCCCGCTCGTGCGCCGGCGACCGCGGGCCGCCTTCAGCGGGCGGCCCGCGATGCTCCGGCGGCCATGTGTGCGTGCTGCTGTCCACATCTCCCAGGAAACCCCGTCATTGATCACGATGGTGCTCCCGCGGGCACGCGCTGTCTGCGTCATCTGACACATTGGGCGCCGCCGGCCTTACCTTCGGGTCAGCTCCGGGGTCAGGACGGGGCGAGCGCGTTCAGCAGCCGGTTGACGGGGCCGGTGAGGTTCCACTCGTCGGCCAGCGCGATCAGGGCCTCGGGATCGCGCGGCGTCGCGGGCAGCCGGTCGTCCAGGTCGCGCAGCGCCGGGTCGCCGATGTCGGTGACCACCCTGACCACGGTCTCGGCCACCGCGAGGTAGTCGTGCGCGGCCTCCATCCGGCGGCGCGCGCCGGCGGGGAACCCCTCGGTCGTGCCGGCCTCCAGCGCGGCCAGGATGCCCTCCAGCGACCCGAACCTGGTCACCAGCGCCGCAGCGGTCTTGTCGCCCACGCCCGGAACGCCGGGCAGCCCGTCGCTGGGGTCGCCGCGCAGCGTGGCGTAGTCGGCGTAGCCGCGGCCGGGGATGCCGTACTTGTCCGCGACCTCCTTCTCGCCCATCACCTGCAGGTTGCGGATGCCGCGCGCGGTGTACAGCACCAGCACCGGGCCGCGCTCGTCGACGAGCTGGAACAGGTCGCGGTCGCCGGTCACGATGTCGACCGGCCCCTGGGGCGCGCCGCGTACGGCCAGGGTGCCGATGACGTCGTCGGCCTCGTACCCCGCCGCTCCCACGACGGCCAGCCCGAACGCCTTCAGCACCGCGTCGATCACCGGCAGCTGCGCCTCCAGCGCGTCCGGTGTCTGGTCGCCGCCGGTCTCGGCGACCCGGTGGGCCTTGTACGAGGGCAGCGCCTGCACCCGGAACGCCGGCCGCCAGTCGGCGTCCATGCAGCACACCAGCCGCTCGGGCCGGCGGTCCTGGACCAGCCGCGCGATCATGTCGATCAGCCCCCGGACGGCGTTCACCGGCGTCCCGTCGGGCGCCTTGACCGATTCGGGCACCCCGAAGAAGGCGCGGAAGTACAGCGACGGCGTGTCCAGCAGCATCAGCCCGCTCATTCCCACATCGTCGCACGCCGGTGCGACACCGCCGGCCCGCCCTTGCGATGCTGGTCCCGTACGCGGTGCGGGCGGGCCGGGCCGACCGGCCGGGCGGCCGGCGGGGTGGAGACGAACAGGGATGGAGACGGACGTGACAGAGTCGTTGTATCCGCGCGAGCGCCTCACGCAGGTACGGGAGGCGGCCGGAGCGGCGGGGCTCGGCGCGCTGCTGCTGACGCCGGGGCCGGATCTGCGGTACGTCACCGGCTACGACGCGCTGCAGCTGGAACGGCTGACCTGCCTGGTCGTGCCGGCGGCGGGCGAGCCGTTCCTGGTGGTGCCGCGCCTGGAGCTGCCCGCGGCGAAGGAGTCGCCGGCCGGCGCGCTCGGCGTGGAGCTGGTGCCCTGGGACGAGACCGACGACCCGTTCGCGCTGGTGGCGGCGCGGCTGCCGGGGGACGCGGCGAAGGTGGCGGTGGCCGACCGGATGTGGGCGGCGATGGCGCTGCGGTTCCGTGCCGCGATGCCGGGCGCCGAGCAGGTCGCGGCCGGGCAGGTGATGCGCGGGCTGCGGATGCGCAAGAGCGCCGCCGAGGTGGCGGCGCTGCGCGAGGCGGGCGCGGCGATCGACCGGGTGCACCGCCGCGTCCCGGAGTTCCTGAAGCCGGGCCGGACCGAGCGGGAGGTCGCGCGCGACATCGCCGACGCGATCATCGCCGAGGGGCACGCGAGCGTGGACTTCGTCATCGTCGGCGCGGGGCCCAACGGCGCCAACCCGCACGCCGAGCCGTCCGAGCGCCCCGTCCGGGCCGGCGAGCCGGTGGTGGTCGACATCGGCGGGACGATGCCGAGCGGCTACTGCTCCGACTCCACCCGCAACTACTGCGTGGGCACGCCCCCGGCCGACTACGTCGCGTACTACGACGTGCTGCGCGAGGCGCAGGAGGCCTCGTGCGCGGCGGTACGGCCCGGGGCCACGCCCGAGGCCGTGGACGCCGCGGGCCGCGGCATCATCGAGGCGGCCGGGTACGGCGAGCACTTCTTCCACCGGACCGGGCACGGCATCGGGCTGGAGACGCACGAGGAGCCCTACATCGTGGCGGGCAACACCGAGCCGCTGGAGCCGGGGATGGCGTTCTCGGTCGAGCCGGGCATCTACCCGGGGCCGCACGGCGCGCGGATCGAGGACATCGTGGTGTGCACCGAGACGGGGGCCGAGCGGCTGAACCTCACCACCCGGGAGACGGTCATCGTGCACTGACGGTGCACTGACGCGTCCGCACTCGTTCGTGCACTGACGCGCGACCCGCAGCGGGGGGGGGGGGCCCCCGCCCCCCCCCCCCGCCGCTGCATTCGTTCCTTATGTACGTCTGGATAACGATATGTACACCGTTTGGGCCACCCGGCGGGGCCCTATTGCGGCCCGGTCGCCCCGCCCTGTACGAACCTAGGCATTGTCCCGCAGGGGTTGCCCACGCATGTTCCGAAGGTTGCGCGCGCGGCGTTCGGGCGAAAGGAGACGGTGTGGCAGAGGTGGCCCTCACCAGTGTCGGGAAGGTCTATCCCGACGGCACCCGGGCCGTGACCGACCTGAGCCTGTCGGTCGCCGACGGGGAGTTCCTGGTCCTGGTCGGTCCCTCGGGATGCGGCAAGACCACCGCGCTGCGGATGGTCGCGGGCCTGGAGGAGATCTCCGAGGGCGAGGTCGTGATCGGCGGCCGCGTGGTCAACCGGGTGCCCGCCCGCGACCGGGACGTGGCGATGGTGTTCCAGAGCTACGCGCTCTACCCGCACCTGTCGGTACGCGACAACATCGGCTTCGGGCTGTCGCTGCGCCGGATGCCCAAGAAGGAGATCCGGGAGAAGGTCGAGCACGCCGCCCGGATCCTGGGCCTCACCGACCACCTGGACCGCAAGCCCCGCAACCTGTCGGGCGGGCAGCGGCAGCGGGTCGCGATGGGCCGCGCGATCGTCCGCGAGCCGCAGGCGTTCCTGATGGACGAGCCGCTGTCGAACCTGGACGCCAAACTGCGCGTCCAGATGCGCGCCGAGATCGCCCGCATCCAGCGCGACCTCGGCGTCACCACCGTCTACGTCACCCACGACCAGACCGAGGCGATGACGCTCGGCGACCGCGTCGCGGTGATGAAGAAGGGCGAGCTGCAGCAGGTCGCGCCCCCGCAGGAGCTGTACGACCGGCCCGCGAACCTGTTCGTGGCCGGCTTCATCGGCTCGCCCGCCATGAACCTGCTCCAGGCCCGGCTGGCCGGCGACGCCGGCGCCGCGCGCCTGGAGGTCGGCGGCCAGACGCTGGAGCTGCCGGCCGGCGCGCTGCGGGACCGGCCCGCGCTGGCCCCCTACCTCGGCCGCGACGTCGTCGTCGGGATCCGCCCCGAGGACATGGAGGACGCCGAACTGGCCGAGGCGGGCGGCGGCGCCCGGCTGGCGGCCACCGCCGACCTGGTCGAGGCGATGGGCTCGGACGTGCTGGTGCACTTCGCGGTCGAGGCCGAGCGCGTCGTCACCGAGGACACCCGGGAACTCGCCCGCGACGCCGGCACCGACGTGCTCGGCGTCCTGGACGCGCCCCGTACGGACCTGGTCGCGCGGTTCAGCCCGCGCACCCGAGTCAAGGTCGGCGACCCGGTGGAGGTCCGGGTCGATACCGGCCGGCTGCATTTCTTCGATATCGAGACCGGCGCGTCGATCTGGGGATCGGACGGCGCCGGATCGTCCAGGGAGGATGAGGGATGAGGGTCAGCAGGCGAGTGTTGAGCACCGCCGTGGCGGCGGGGCTGCTGGTGTCGGCGGCCGGCTGCGGCGGCGACGACGGCGGGGGAGACGAGACCCTGCCGGGCGGCGGCGCGCTCAAGGGCGTCAAGGTCGAGGTCGCCGCCAAGTGGACCGGGCCGGAGGAGAAGAACTTCCGCGAGGTCCTCAAGGCGTTCGAGAAGAAGACCGGCGCGACGGTCGCGTACGCGTCCACCGGCGAGAACACCGACGCCTTCCTCGGCCCGCGGCTGCAGGCCAACCAGCCGCCGGACGTGGCGATCCTGCCGCAGCCGGGCCTGATGAAGCAGTACGCGGCCAAGGGCTCGCTGAAGGCGCTGGGCACCGACGTGACCCAGCAGATCGACGCGAACTTCACGCCGTACTGGAAGGAGCTCGGCTCGGCCGAGGGCAAGACCTACGGCGTGCTGATCAAGGCCGCCTACAAGTCCATCATGTGGTACCGGCCGCAGGTGTTCTCCGACGCCGGCGTGCAGCCCCCGGCGACCTGGGCGGACCTGGTGAAGGCGGCCGGGACCGTACGGGACTCGGGCACCACCCCGTTCACGCTGGCCGCCGGCCCGCAGGACGCCTGGACGCTCACCGACTGGTTCGAGAACGTCTACCTGTCGCAGGCCGGGCCGGACAAGTACGACCAGCTGGCCGAGCACGAGATCAAGTGGACCGACCCGTCGGTGGCCAAGGCGCTGGAGACCCTGGCGGAGATCTGGGGCAAGCCGGACCTGTTCGCCGGTGGCGTCTCGCAGGCCACCAAGACCAAGTTCGACGCCTCGGTGACCGAGGTGTTCGGCCAGCAGAAGGCCGCGATGGTCTACGGCGGCGACTTCGCCGCCGCCAACATCGGCACCACCAAGTCCAAGGTCGGCACCGACGCCAAGGTGTTCGCCTTCCCCAAGGCGGGCGACACCGCCCCGGCGATGCTGGGCGGTGACATCGCGGTCGCGCTGAAGGACGGCAAGGGCGCGATGGAGCTGATGAAGTTCCTGGCCTCGCCCGAGGCCGGCAAGATCTGGGCGGGCCTGGGCGGCTACCTGTCGCCGAACAAGGGCGTCCCCCCGGAGGCCTACGCCGACCCGGTCGCCAAGCAGCTCATCGCCCAGCTCCAGCAGGCCGGCGACGCCGCCCGCTACGACATGTCGGACTTGACCCCGGCCGCGTTCGGCGGCACGCCCGGCAAGGGCATGTGGGAGGCGCTGCGCGGCTTCGTGCAGAAGCCCTCCGATGTCAAGGGCACCCAGGCCAAGCTGGAGGCCGAGGCCGCGAAGGCCTACAAGAGTTAGGGCCGGAACCCCCGAATGAAGGTCGATCACGACGACGAGGTGCCGCCGGCCGGTCCGGCCGGCGGCGCCTCCGCCGCGGCGGGCGGCGAGCCCGCCCGTCCCGCCCGCACCGGCCGGGGGCGGGGCGGGATCGCCCCGCCGTCCTGGTTCGCGGTGCTGTTCCTGCTGCCGGCCCTGCTGCTGCTGGGCTTCCTGGTGGTCTATCCGATCGTCTACTCGGTGATCCGCAGCTTCTTCGACGCCTCCGGCGGCTTCGCCGGCCTGGACAACTACATCGGGGTGTTCCAGGGCCACGACAACCTGGTCGCGGTCCGCAACACCGCGATCTGGGTGGTGGTGGCGCCGAGCCTGGTCACCATCGTCGGCCTGATCTTCGCCGTGCTCACCGAGCGGGTCCGCTGGGCCACGGTGTTCAAGCTGGTGGTGTTCATGCCGATGGCGATCTCGTTCCTGGCCTCCGGGGTGATCTTCCGGCTGGTGTACGAGCAGGACCCCGACAAGGGCGTGGCCAACGCCGCGATGGTCGCCGTCCACGACACCTTCGCCGCGGACGCCAGCTACCCGGGCGCGGGCCCCCGCACCGGGGACAAGCAGCCGGTCCGCGCCGAAGGCGGCGCCGTCACCGTCACCGCCCCCGTGGCCGCCGGGCAGAGCGCGCTGGTCCCCCTGGTGCGGGTCAAGGCCGAGCACCTGCCCAAGGACGCCGAGCCCGCGGCGGCGCCACCGGCCGCCAAGGCCGGCGAGGTGACCGGCACCGTGTGGTTCGACTTCACCAAGGGCGGCGGCGGGGCACTGAACCAGCCCAACGCCGGTGAGTCCGGCCTGCCGGGCGTCACCGTCCAGGCCAAGCAGGGCGACATCGTCGCCGGGGAGGCCACCACCCGCGCGGACGGCACGTTCACGATCTCCGGGCTGCGGGCCGGGACGTTCACCGTCACGGTGCCCCCCGAGACCTTCACCGCCGCCTACGGCGGCGCGGAGTGGCTGGGCGGCACGCTGATCACGCCGGCCATCATCGGGTCCTACCTGTGGGTGTGGGCGGGGTTCGCGATGGTGCTGATCGCCGCCGGGCTGGCCGCCATCCCCCGCGACGCGCTGGAGGCGGCGCGGGTCGACGGCGGCACCGAATGGCAGGTGTTCCGGCGGGTGACGATCCCGCTGCTGGCACCGGTGCTGATGGTGGTGCTGGTGACCCTGGTCATCAACGTGCTGAAGGTCTTCGACCTGGTGTTCATCATCGGCGGCGGCGATCCGAACGCCAGCGTGCTGGCCCTGCGGATGTGGACCGAGTCGTTCGGCGGCGGCAACGACCAGGGCTCGGGCAGCGCGATCGCGGTGCTGCTGTTCCTGCTGGTGGTGCCCGCCATGCTGTTCAACATCCGGCGCCTGCGGCAGGAGCGGTCATGAGTTCACCGGACACCGCGCCGGACAGCGCCGAGCGCGAGCCCACCCGTACGGAAAAGAAGGCGGGCGCGAAGGACGCGGCGGGCGCGGCGGGCGCGCCCCGGCGGAGCGTGGCCGCGCGGGTGATCGGACGGCTCGGCGGCGGCGTGGCGCAGGCGATGCTGGCCGTGGTGGCGCTGTTCTGGCTGGTCCCCACGTTCGGCCTGCTGATGGCCTCGCTGCGCTCCAACGAGGACAACAACGCCGGCGGCTGGTGGCAGGTGTTCACCGCGCCGACCCAGCTGACCGGCCAGGCGTACACGGCGCTGCTGGACAAGCCCGACTTCGTCGCCTCGTTCTGGAACACCGTGCTGATCACGGTGCCGTCCACGCTGCTGGTGGTGGCGATCGCCTCACTGGCCGCGTACGCGTTCGCGTGG
Source organism: Actinomadura sp. 9N407 (assembly GCF_044326315.1). Taxonomy (NCBI): domain Bacteria; kingdom Bacillati; phylum Actinomycetota; class Actinomycetes; order Streptosporangiales; family Thermomonosporaceae; genus Actinomadura; species Actinomadura sp. 9N407. The sequence continues at coordinate 49,141 of NZ_JBIRAW010000033.1, forward strand.
CTGGAGTTCCCCGGCCGCGACTGGCTGTTCCTGCTGGTCGTGGCGCTGCTGGTGGTACCGGTCCAGGTGGCGCTGATCCCGGTCGCCGAGCTGTACGGGCGGATCGACTTCGGCGGCTTCCAGATGTTCGGCTCGGTCACCGGCGTGGTGCTGTTCCACGTGGCGTTCGGGCTGCCGTTCGCCATCTTCCTGCTGCGCAACTTCTTCGCCGCCATCCCGCGCGACCTGCTGGAGGCGGCGCGGATGGACGGCGGCTCGGAGTGGACGATCTTCCGGCGGGTGATCTTCCCGCTGGGCGGCCCGGCGATCGCCTCGCTGGGCATCTTCCAGTTCCTGTGGGTGTGGAACGACCTGCTGGTCGCGCTGGTGTTCGCCGACACCGCCTCGCAGCCGATGACCAAGTGGCTGCAGTCGCAGATGCGGCAGTTCACCGGCAACATCGACGTGCTGGCGCCGGGCGCGTTCCTGTCGCTGCTCATCCCGCTGGCGGTGTTCTTCGCGTTCCAGCGCTACTTCGTGCAGGGCGTGCTAGCCGGCTCGGTCAAGTGACCGCGCGGTGATCCCCGGGCCTCGCCCCGGCCCGGGGACCACCGCACCGGATCAGCCCTTCTGGACCCGGCCGGACCCGGTGATCCCGCCGTCGGCCGGAGCCGGGGCCGGATCCGAGGCGGAGGCCAGGGCGCCGATCGCCAGGCCGCTGTCGGGGTCGAAGAAGTGCAGCCGGCGGGTGTCGACCGCCAGCTCGATGTCCTGGCCGGGCCGCACGTGCGAGCGGGCGTTGACGCGGGCCGTCCACAGCGCCTTGTTCTCGGCCAGCGGGATCGCCATCTCCTGGTCGCCCTCGGAGGCGTCCTCGGCCAGGTCGGCGGTGTCCTTGTGCTCCACCGGCGGGGCGTCGATCGTGAAGATCACGTTGATCTCGCTGCCCAGCTCCTCGGTCACCGTGCAGGTGGCCGGCATCGGCGCCCAGTCGGGCTTGGCGTGCGCGGCGTCCTCGAAGTCCGAGGGCCGCACGCCCAGGATCAGCGAGCGGCCGAAGTAGCCCTCCAGGCCCGGCTTGGCCGCCACCAGGTCGTCGGGCACCGGCAGCGTGTGGCCGGCGAACGAGACGCGGGCGCCGTCGTCGTCGCGCACCAGTTCGGCCGAGACGAAGTTCATCGACGGCGAGCCGATGAACCCGGCGACGAACAGGTTGACCGGGTTGTCGAACAGCCGCTGCGGGGTGTCGACCTGCTGCAGCTTGCCCTCGCGCAGCACGCAGACCCGGCTGCCCAGCGTCATCGCCTCGACCTGGTCGTGCGTGACGTACACGGTGGTGACCTTGAGGCGCTCGTGCAACTGGCTGAGCGAGGCGCGCATCGACACGCGCAGCTTGGCGTCCAGGTTCGACAGCGGCTCGTCCATCAGGAACGCCTGCGGCTCGCGGACGATCGCGCGGCCCATCGCGACCCGCTGCCGCTGCCCGCCCGACAGCGCGGCCGGCTTGCGCGACAGGTACTGCTCCAGGCCGAGCATCTTGGCGGCCTCGCGGACCTTCTTGCCGCGCTCCTCCTTGGACACCCCGCGCAGCTTCAGCCCGAACGCCAGGTTCTGCTCGACGGTCATGTGCGGGTACAGGGCGTAGTTCTGGAACACCATCGCGATGTCGCGGTCCTTGGGCGCCAGGTCGTTCACCACCCGGTCGCCGATGGAGATCTTGCCGCCGCTGATCTCCTCCAGCCCCGCGATCATCCGCAGCGCGGTCGACTTGCCGCAGCCCGACGGGCCGACCAGCACCATGAACTCGCCGTCGCGGATCTCCAGGTCCAGGCCGTCCACGGCCTTGACGCCGCCGCCGTACACCTTGTCGACCTGCTCCAGCACGATCTCGGCCATCTCGAACCCCTTGAAGTGGAAACGTTTCCAACGCCTGACCGCCCACCAGGCGTTTTACCTAGTGGATGGAGTCAACATCATGGAAACGTTTCCAGGAAATGGAAGATCGTGAAAAGGTGGCGGGCGGCCGCCGGACGGCGGCCGGGCGGAGGCGGGAGACGATGGCGAACGGGCGAGCGGCGACGATCAAGGACGTGGCGGCGGCGGCCGGGGTGGGCATCGCCACCGTGTCGCGGGCCTTCACCGGCACCGGTTCGGTCAGCGCGGCCACCCGCGAACGCGTGCTGGCCGCGGCCCGGGAGCTGGACTACCGCCCCAGCGCCCTGGGCCGCGGGCTCAAGCTCCAGCGCGCCTCGGGCATCGGCCTGATCGTCCCCGACGTCACCGACCCGTTCTGCGCCGAGCTGATCGCCGGGGTGCTGACCTGCGCGCGCAGCCTCGGCGAGCACGTCATCCTGGACACCACCGGCGGCGACCCCGCCCGCGAGGCCGAGATCGTGGAACGGCTCGCCGAGCAGCGCGTCGCCGGCGTCATCGCGCTGCCCGCCGGCGACGCCGCCGGCTGGCGCAGGGCCGCCGGCACCGGCCCCGGGGCCGGCGTCGTGTTCGCCGACCGGGTGCTGCCGGGCCTGCCCGAGATCCCCGCCGTCCTGGCCGACGACCGCTCCGGCGTGCGCACCCTCACCGAGTACCTGGTCGGCCTCGGCCACCGCCGCATCGCCTTCCTCGGTGCCGCCGCCCCCGGCGTCCCCGCCGGTGTACGGGAGCGCGCGTTCCGCGACACCCTGCAGGCCATGGGCGCCTCCACCGACGAGGACCTCATCGTGGCGGCCCGTCCCGAACGCGACAGCGCCTACGCCGCCGCCGCCGGCCTGCTGCAGCGGCGCGGGGACGTGACCGCCGTGCTGGCCGCCGGGCACCTGCTCGGCGAGGCGGCCGTCCTGGTGGCCCGCGAGCTGGACCTGCGCGTCCCCGCCGACGTGTCCATCGCGATGGTCGACGACGTGCCCTGGGCCGAGCTGTGCGACCCGCCCCTCACCGCCGTCGCCCGCCCCGGCCACGACATCGGCTACCGGGCCTGCGAGCTGCTGCTGCGCGACCGTGCGCGCCGCGGCCGGGGCGGCCCGGTGCTGCTGCCCGCCGAGCTGGTCGTGCGCGGCAGTTGCGGCCCGCCGCGCGGCGGCCGGGCGCCCGGCCGCTCCGGCTGAGCAGGGCACCGCGCCCGCGGCGCGAAGAAGGCTCCGCCGTGATCGCCCTTGCCCCTGCACGGGCCCCGCCGACACGCTAGATTTCCCGGGTGGAGGAGATCGATCGTCAGATCATGGCGTTGCTGGCCGACGACGGCCGGATGAGCTTCACCGATCTGGCCAAGGAGACCGGCCTGTCGGTGTCGGCCGTGCACCAGCGAGTGCGGCGGCTGCAGAAGCGCGGCGTCATCAAGGGGTTCACGGCACTGCTGGACAACGAGCAGATCGGGTTGCCGCTCACCGCGTTCGTGTCGATCAAACCGATCGACCCGTCCGCTCCGGACGACGCACCCGAGCGGCTGGCCGGCGTGGCCGCGATCGAGGCCTGCCATTCGGTGGCGGGGGAGGAGAGCTACATCCTCAAGGTGAGGGTGACCTCCCCCAACGAGCTGGAGGACCTGCTCCAGCAGATCCGCGCGGCGGCCAACGTCGCGACCCGCACCACCGTCGTTCTCAGCACCCCCTGGGAGAACCGCCGTCCGGCCCTGTAAGGAACGACCCGCCTGTAAGGAACACCTGGAAAAGCACGACCTGGATAGCCCGACAGCTGGATAACGATCCGGCTCCCCCGCGGGCCCGGCCCGCGGGGGAGCGGTGTCTCCGCACCCGTCCGGATCCCGTCCGGCGCCCGTTCAGGCGCCGGGGGCGAAGGCGTGCAGGGCCTCGCGGGCGCGGTGCAGCGCGTCCCACGGGTCCGCGTCCGCCCCGCTGATCTCCGGGTCGAAGTTGAGGTCCACGAACAGCTCGGTCACGCCCTGCGCGGCGAGGTCGTCGAAGTCGGCGCGGATCTCGTCGTGCGACCCGGTGAGCGGGCGCCGGTCCCGCCGCGCCGCCTCCCGGACCCGGACCGCCGCCCGGCACACGAAGCGCAGCGCGGCCGGGTCGCGCCCGGCCTTCTCCGCCTCCTCCCGGACGATCGCGATCGACGTGCCGAGCGAGGACGGATCGGCGCGGCTGGCGCTGACCCAGCCGGCCGCCAGCCGCCCCGCGCGGCGCAGCGCGGGCTCGGCCGCCCCGCCCAGCAGGATCGGCGGCTCGGGCGATTGCAGCGGCGCCGGCTCCATCACCACCGGCGGCCACCGGTAGAACTCGCCGTCGAACCCCTCGCCCGCCCCCGCCCACAGCGACCGCATCGCGGCGATGAACTCCTCGGCCCTGGCGCCCCGGCGCTCCATCGGCGCGCCCGCCGCCGCGAACTCCTCGGGCATCCAGCCCAGCCCGAGCCCCAGGTCCAGCCGCCCCGAGGCGACATGGTCGAGCGTGGCGGCCTGCTTGGCCAGCAGCGCCGGCGAGTAGAACGGCACGTTCACGATCGCCACGCCCAGCCGCACCCGGTCGGTCAGGCCCGCCAGGTAGGCCAGCGTCACCAGCGGATCCGGGACGGCCCGGTACGGCATGCCGCTGTCACCGGCCGGATTCAGCAGGCGCTGCAGCGTCCAGATCGAGTGGTAGCCGAGCTCCTCGGCCTGCTGGGCGACCTGCACCTGGTTGGCCGGCGTGGACCAGCCCCCCGACACCGGCACGGCGAACCCGATGAGCACGATGTTCCTCCCCGTTCACTGGCCCGTTCACTGGCGCTGTCCTGGCGCGCGGTTGCGACTCTACCGAGAAGGACCGTTCCACTCGCCGGTGGCCAGGAACCCCTCGATGGCCGCCGCGTGCGGGGCGGGGTCCAGGCCCTTGCCCTCGGCCCAGGCGCCGTCGTGGACGGTGGACAGGTGCCGATCGGCCGCGTCGGCCACCAGGGACACGATGGTGCCCCGCACGCCGTCCTCGGCCGGCCGGGCGGCCAGGCGCAGCGCGCCCCACAGGTTGGCGCCCGTCGATCCGCCGACCGGCAGGCCCGTCGCGGCGCGCATCGCCCGCGCTCCGGCGACACTGGCGGCGTCGGGTACGGCCAGCATCAGATCGATCAGCGACGGCAGGAAGCCGGGCTCCATGCGGGGGCGCCCGATGCCCTCGATCCGCGTCGGCATCCCGGTGGCGTAGTCGTGGGCACCCGTCGCCCACCCGGGCAGGTACGCCGAGTTCTCCGGATCGACGACCGCCAGCCGCGCGCCGAGGCCGTGGCAGCGGATGTGCCGCCCCAGGCTCGCCGCCGTCGCGCCCGTACCGGCGCCCACGACCACCCAGGCCGGATCGGGGACCTGCGCGAACAGCTCGCCGGCCAGATCGTCGCCGCGCCAGTCGATCGCGCGCTCGGCCCAGGTGAACTGGTCGAGGTGGCAACCGCCGCGATCGGCGGCCAGCCGGCGCGCCTCGTCGTAGATCGCCAGGGGCGGGGTGACGAACCGGCACTCCCCGCCCAGCGCCTCGATCGGCGCGGCCCTGGCCGGATCCTCGCGGCCCGGCATCACCGCCACGTACGGCAGGTCCAGCAGCCGCGCCATGTACGCCTGCGCCACCGCCGCGTTGCCGCCGGTCGCCTCCACCACGGTGGCGCCCTCGGTGATGCGGCCCGAGGCGATCGCGTGCCGGAACAGGGCCCGCGCCGTACGGTGCTTGAGGCTGCCGGTGGGATGCGCCGACTCGTCCTTGAACAGGAGCGTGACGCCCAGGTCGCCGTGCAGGGGGAAGGGGATCAGGGGAGTGGGGCCGTGCGCGTCGCGTTCGGCGGTGAGCCGCCGGATCGCCGCCGCGGCCCAGGTGCTCGCTTTTCGATCATCTGCCACACCGCCATGAAAGCAGCCGCGCGAGGGTCAGGAGGCGGCGACGATGAAGGTGGAGTTGCCGAAGCCGACCTCGTCGCCGGGGCGGACGCGGGTCGGCCCGGTGAGCCGCCAGCCGTTGAGCCGGGTGCCGTTCATCGAGCCCAGATCCGACATCATCCACTCCTCGTCGGAGCGGTAGATCTCGGCGTGGAACCGCGAGACGGTCAGATCGGTGAGGATGAACTGGCAGCCCGGGGCGCGGCCCACCACGATCCGGGTCAGCCCGGGTGGCGGCAGCATGAAGCGGGGCAGCCGCGGCGCCCGCCAGGCCGCCTCGAACCGCGCGGTCACCTGCGACACCGAGGAGATCAGCCCGGTCAGCCGGCCGACCACCCGGTTGGTGGGCGGCAGGTCGTGCACGATGTCGGCCAGCTCGGACTGGCTCTGGGCGCGCAGCACCAGATCGACCCGCCGCTCGAACGTCTCGTGCGACATCCGGCCCTCGGCCACCCGGTCGCTGAGCGCGCGCAGCACACGGTCGCGTTCCATATCGGACGCTCTCACCGGAAACGCGGGCTGACCGTCCATAGCTGTGAGTATCCAGATCCCGTCGTCGCCTGTCCAGAAGAGCCGCCGAGCGGAGAACGGGTGATCGTTTCCACCCGCCCTCCGCTTGTTGGACGGCCCGCGGACACCGGAAGTTCGGGTCGATTCTCCCGTGCCAGGGGATCGTGCGCGAACTCAGCGGGCGAGCAGGTCCCGGGCGATGTGGGTCACCTGGATCTCGTCGGTGCCGGCGTAGATCTGGAACGACTTGGCGTCGCGGGCCAGCTGCTCCACGCGGTACTCCGACATGTAGCCGTTGCCGCCGAACAGCTGGACGGCCTCCATCGCGACCTCGGAGGCCGCCTGCGCCGCGTACAGCTTCATCGCCGACGCCTCGGCCAGGGTGGGCGTACGGCCCGCGCGCTGCATCTCGATGTGGCGGAACACCAGGTTCTGCACGTTCAGCCGCGCGACCTCCATCTTGGCCAGCTTGAGCTGGATGAGCTGGAAGTCGCCGATGCGCTGGCCCCACAGCTCGCGCTTCTTGGCGTAGTCGACCGACAGCGCCAGGCACTCCTCGATGACGCCCAGCGACATCGCCGCGACGCCGGCGCGCTCGGTGACGAAGTTCTGCTTGGCCGACTCCTTGCCGCTGCCGGAACCGGAGCTCAGCAGCCGGTCGGGGCCCGCCTGGACGTCGTTGAGGAACAGCTCGCCGGTGGGGGAGGAGTGCAGGCCCATCTTGCGCAGCGGCTTGCTCTGGTCCAGCCCCGGCATGCCCCGGTCCAGCACGAACGTCAGGATCTCCCGGTCGCGCGGCTGGGAGCCGTCGTCGAGCTTGCAGTAGAAGACGATCGTGTCGGCGTACGGGCCGTTGGTGATGAACGTCTTGCTGCCGTTGAGCACGTAGCCGTCGCCGGACCGGCGGGCGGTGGCCTGCATGCCGCCGAACGCGTCGGAGCCGGAGTTGGGCTCGGTGATCGCCCACGCGCCGATCTTGTCGAAGGTGAGCAGGTCCAGCGCCCAGCGGCGCTTCTGCTCGGCGTTGCCGCGCTTGGTGATGGTGCCGGCGGCCAGCCCGAGGCTGACGCCCATCGCCGACACCATCCCCGGCGCGACCTTGCACAGCTCGATGACCGGCAGCATGGACATCGCCGCGTTGCCGCCGCGCGCCCCGCCGTCCTCGTCCTCGCCGTCCTGGCCGCCGGCTCCGGTCCCGGCCTCCTCGCGCTCCAGGCGGGACTGGAAGGACGAGCGCGCCAGCTCGTCCATGCCGAAGGTCTTGTAGAGGCTCCGGATGAGGTCGTACGGGGGCAGCTCGCCGGACTCCAGCCGCTCGGACTGGGGCCGGACCTCGGCCTCGATCCAGCCGCGTACGGCGTCCCGGATCATCAGATCTTCGTCGGACCACTCGATCATGCGCGCGTTGCCTCACTCTCGGCCTGGTGGGGCGTCCATCCAAGCACAGAGTGAAAGCAAGCCCTTACTCGGGTGGCCGGGACCGTCACTTCTCGAACGACACCACGTCGGCCAGCACGCCGCCCCCCGACGTCAGCCGGTCCTCGGCGGGGCTGTCGTACACGACCAGGAGCTTGGGGCGGCCGTCGTGGTCGGTCTCGTCCAGGACCGCGATGCCCTCGGCGTGGTCGTCGCCGTCCCCGTACGGGAGGGGGCCGACCACCTGCAGGTCCTCGGCGGGGACGATGCCGGCGGCGTCGACGGTGACGGCGCCGGGCCAGCGGACCACCCGGACCGGGCCGTCCAGGTCCATGCTCGGGCCGGTGAGGATGAGCAGGTCGTCGCCGTGCGGGCACAGATCGCGCACGCCCAGGCCGCCCAGGTCCAGGAAGTGGGTGCGGTAGCGCTCGCCGTCGTCGCCGATCGGCCGCAGCCGCAGCCGGCGCGGGTCGTCGGGGTCGGTCTCGGGATGGATCTCCACCACGACCGCCCAGCCGCGCAGCACCGGGCCGCGGAAGCCGACGTAGAGGCGCTCGCCGTGGGCGGCGATGCCCTCGATGTCGATCCCGTTGTCCTTGCTGGGGATCTGCAGGAACGGCGCGATGTGCGGGTCGCCGGCGAGCAGGTCGGTGAGGGAGTCCTGGCGCCCGCCCAGCACGGCGGCGGTGCGGTCGCCGTCGGCGGCGGTCACCTCGGGCAGGCCGTCCGCGCCGGTCACCAGCGGGATGCGGGCGATGATGAACCGGTTGTCCTCGCGGACCACGGTGGCCAGCCGCTTGCGCGACTTGGCGTCGGACTGGCCCGCCTTGATCTTCTTGCGCTTGAGGCTGTGCGAGCCGATCGCCCAGAGCCAGCCGTCGGTACGGGCCAGCCCCTCGATGTCGGCCTCCTCCTCGGGCCCGGCCGGCAGCGGGACCAGGTCGGCGAGGCGGACCGTGCGCTGGCCGTCGTAACCGGTGACGTGCCCCTCGGCGTCGGTGGTGGCGGTCAGCCGCTCGATGGTGGCCGTCTCGTCACCGGCCACCCACAGGCAGCGGCCGTCCTGGCGTACGGCGGAAAGGTTGGTGTGCGTCTCGGCTTCACGGCTCTCCTGCGCGAAGCGGAGCTCGACCCGGCGTTCCACGATCATTCGGCGATGGTTTCACATTCCGGGGCGAAGGGTCCCGCCGGCCGGTCGAACGTTCCAGCGGACGTCCAGGGTTTCGGGCTTGCGGAAGACCAGGCCGCGGGCCTCGGGGACCGGGCCCGGCTCGAGCCGCAGGCCGGGCAGGCGGGCCAGGAGCGCCTGCAGCGCCGTCCGCGTCTCCAGCCGGGCCAGATGCGCGCCGAAGCAGAAGTGCGGGCCGTGCGCGAACGACAGGTGCTCGCCGGAGTTGTCCCGGCGCACGTCGTAGCGGTCGGGGTCGGGGAAGGCGGCGGGGTCGCGGTTGGCCCCGGTGATGGAGACCCGGACCAGGTCGCTCTTGCGGATGCCGGCGCCGGCCAGGTCCACGTCGGTGGTGGCGTACCGGTCGACGACCGAGGCCGAGGGCTCCAGCCGCAGCGACTCCTCGATCGCGGCGTCCAGCAGGCCGGGATCGGAGCGGACCAGCTCCAGCTGGCCGGGATGGCCCAGCAGGTGCAGCACCGCGTTGGCGATCATGCCCTCGGTGGTGTCGATGCCGCCGAACATCAGCACCGCGGCGTTGGCGACCACCTCGTCGGGGGCGAGCCCCTCGTCCTGGTGGGCGGCCTCGGCGAGCAGCGAACGGGCCCCGCCCGGGGACAGGGGCTCGGCTCCGGCGGCCTCCTGGACGGCGGCGCGCAGCCGCTGGTACGCCTCGTCCGCCCGCGCGGAGGGCTCCTGCCCGGCGGTGATCGCCGACAGGGCGTCCACGAACGCCCCGTACCAGGACCGGATCGTCGTGGCGTCGGCCCCCTGCAGCCCGAGGGCCTCGGCCACCACCGCCACGGCCAGCGGCCCGGCCAGATCGCCGCGCAGCTCGGCCTTCCCGGCGGGCGCCAGGCCGGTGACGAGGCGGTCCACCTCGTCCTGGACGAACGCGGTGAAGCGCTCGCGGGTCCGGGCCGGGCGGAAGGGGCGGGCGAACGGCTCGCGGTGGCGGGTGTGCGCGCGGCCGTCCAGCGACAGCATGCTCGGCCCGAGCAGCCGCGCGGTGGAGAAGCGGGGATCGTCGACGGTGAACGTGGCGGCGTCGCGCATCACGCGCAGGGCGGGCTCGCGGGCGGTCACCAGCCAGCCGCCGAGCGCGGGCAGCCAGGAGACGGGCTCGTGCGCGCGCAGGCGGGCCAGGTGGGGATGGGCGTCGCCCTCGAGATCGGCGACGGTGACGGCCGCGCCGAGAGGGAACCGGTCGATCGGGTCGGAATCCACGACCGAAGGGTATGCGGTCCGGCCGATCACCCCGTACTGATCTACAACGTAAAGGCGTCGGCCGGTCCGAAGATCCAGGTTCGTTCAGCGGTCCAGGTCAGGCCGCAGTGGAGGCGTGCCGCCACCACTCGCGGCCGGACTCCGGCAGCGTGTGGATCGGGTCGTAGTACTCGTACCGCCGGGTGAGGGCGTCGGGATCGGCGGCCTCCAGGCCGGTGCGGTAGTTCTTGGTCCAGTACGAGACGCCGCGGTCGCGGTCGTAGCCGGCGAGCTGGTGCACCCAGCGCTTGCCGACGTAGGGGACGTCGCAGACGATCCGCGGGGTGGCGAACCCGGGCAGGTAGCCCATGATCGCGTGCTGCAGCTCCTGGGCCTCCCACACGGCCACCCGCCAGTGCTCGCTGTAGGGGATCATGTCGCACATGTACAGGTAGTACGGCAGGATCCCGGCCTCGTCCAGCAGCGCGAACGACAGGTCCAGCAGCGCGTCGGGGCTGTCGTTGACGCCGCGCAGCAGCACGCCCTGGTTGCGGACGTCGCGGATGCCGGTGTCGAGCATCGCCCGGGACGCCCGCGCGACCAGCGGCGTCACCGACTGGGCGGCGTTGACGTGGGTGTGCACGGCGATCTGGACGCCCCGCGCGTTGGCCTTGGTGGCCAGGCGCTCCATCCCGGCGCGGACCTCGTCCTGCAGCCAGTGCTGCGGCAGCCCCATCAGCGCCTTGGTGGCCAGCCGGATGTCGCGGACGTTGCCGATGTCCAGCAGCGCGTCCACGAACGACTCCAGCCGAGGCCAGGGCAGGTTGGCCACGTCGCCGCCGGAGACGACGACGTCGCGGACGCCGGGGGAGCGGCGCAGGTAGTCCAGCATCGCGCCGTGCCGGTCGGGGGCCTTGATCGTGAACTTGTGCTTGTCCACCGCAGGGGTGGAGTTGCCGACCAGGTCCATGCGGGTGCAGTGCCCGCAGTACTGCGGGCAGGTCGGCAGCAGCTCGGCCAGGACCTTGGTGGGGTAGCGGTGGGTGAGGCCCTCGACCGCCCACATCTCGGCCTCGTGCAGGGAGTCGCGCGTGGCGTAGGGGTGCGAGGGCCAGTCGGTACGGCGGTCGCTGAAGACCGGGATCATGTAGCGGCGCACCGGGTCGCGGTAGAAGGCCTCGGTGGAGCCGGTGTCCATGGTGTTGAGCATCTGCGGCGTCACCAGCATGGACATGGTGGCGCGTTCCTTCTGGTCGCGCTCCAGGTCGATGTAGAACGCCTCGTCAAGGAGATCGCCCATGAGCGCCCGCAGTTGCCGGAGGTTCTTGACGCAGTGGGCGCGCTGCCACTGCGCCGACTCCCATTCCGCCGTGGTCACGTCCCGCCAGCCCGGGAACCTCCGCCAGTCGGGTTCCCGCAGCGGGGTACGCCGGTAGGCGTAGGGCTGGGGGGAGGTGTCCAGGTCGGGGTGTAGGGCGGTGGTCATCGTCGACCCCTCCTCGCGGTGCGCCGGTGCCAGGTGATTGTCGGTGGGATGAGCGGTGGGTCAGCGGTGGGATCTAGCGATGGGTGCCGTAAAACTCTTGTACGAAGCCGACGTTACGGGAAGAATTTCGATCTAACCAGTGATCTCATGTATATCTTCCGTGACCTGCGGAAGGATCGCTGGTGACCGGCGAGAGGGGCGGCGGATGACCGGAACGGCCGTGGGACTGCATCGCGTACTGGAGCCGGGGGGCGTGCTGCCCCAGGCCGCGCGGCGGCTCGACACCGATCCCCGGATCCGGCCCGATGAGGTGCGGGTACGGGTGGAGCGCCTCAACCTGGACGCGGCCTCGTACCGCCAGCTGCACACCGCGCACGGCGGCGACCCGGACGCGATCCGCCGCGAGGTGCTGGAGATCATCGAAGCCCGCGGCAAGATGCACAATCCCGTCACCGGCTCGGGCGGCATGCTCGTCGGCGTCGTGGACGAGGCGGGCCCCGACTCCCCGCTCGGGCTCAAGCCCGGCGACCGGATCGCGACGCTGGTCTCGCTCACCCTCACCCCGCTGGCCGTCGACGACGGGCTGGCCCGCTGGGACGGGCGCTCGGAGCAGATCCCCGCCTCCGGCCACGCGATCCTGTTCGCCCGTTCCATCGCCGCCGTGCTCCCCGCCGACCTGCCCGTACCGCTGGCGCTGTCGGTCATGGACGTGTGCGGCGCGCCCGCCCTCACCCACCGCGTCGTCGCCGGCCTGGTCGCGAGCGGGGCCCCGCCGGTGGTCGCGGTCCTGGGCGCCGCGGGCAAGAGCGGATCGCTGTCGCTGGCCGCCGCCCGCCGCGCCGGGGCCGCCCGCACGATCGGGCTGGTCCCCACCGAGGACGAGGAACGGCGCCTGACCGGGACGGGCCTGGCGGAGCGGGTCGTACGGGCCGACGCCCGCGACCCCGTCGCCGTCGCCGCCGCCATCGGCGAACCGGCCGGCGTCACGGTCGTCTGCGTGGACGTGCCCGGCTGCGAGCACGGCGCGATCCTGGCGACCGCCGCCGGCGGCACGGTGATCTTCTTCTCGATGGCCACCTCGTTCCCCGCCGCCGCGCTGGGCGCCGAGGGCCTGGCGGCCGACGTCACGATGCTCATCGGGAACGGCTACGTCCCCGGGCACGCCGAACTGGCACTGGACCTGCTGCGCGCCGAATCGGGGGTTCGTTCCCTGTTCACCGCGCGGGCCGGTGATGATTCGGCACAATGACGCGGGTATGCCCCGACGGCGGAGCGCACCTGAGCACCAAGGAGAGCAGTGATGGCGAGCATCACCCGGGCCCTGAGCGAGCTGGACCCGAAGGAACGGCAGGGCCGGATCGTCGACGTGCTGGTCGAGGCCTTCTCGGACCTGATGGAGGGCAGCCCGGCCGAGTTCCGGCGGCGCTTCCGCAAGATGGCCTCCGACCCGTTCGCGTTCTACCGGGGCAGCGCCTGCCTGTTCTACGCCGACATCGTGAACGAGGACGACGAGTGGGCCGATGAGCGCACCGCCCGGGTCTGGATCCAGGGCGACCTGCACGCGCAGAACTTCGGCACGTACATGAACGACGACGGCGTCTTCGTCTTCGACGTCAACGACTTCGACGAGGCCTACGTCGGCCACTTCACCTGGGACGTCAAGCGGCTGGTGGCCAGCCTGGCCCTGCTGGCCTGGAGCAAGGCCATCTCCGACGCCGACATCCGCCGGCTGATCGAGACCTACGTGCGCGCCTACGTCGACCAGGTCCGCCGGTTCGCCGCCCACGACGGCGACCACGAGTTCGCCCTGACGCTCGACACCGCCGACGGCTACATCCGCGAGGTGCTGATCTCCGCGCTGTCGTCCAACCGGATCGACCTGCTGGACGGCATGACGCTGGTCGACCAGCACGAGCGCCGCTTCCGTGACCGCTCCGGCGTGCGCCGCCTCGGCGACGAGGAGCGCGCCCAGGTGGAGCGCGCCTACCTGGAGTACCTGCAGACCATCCCCAAGGAGAAGCGCTTCGGCAGCCTCACCTACCAGGTCAAGGACGTCGTCGGCGCCTCCGGCTTCGGGATCGGCTCGGCCGGGCTGTCGGCGTACAACATCCTGGTGGAGGGTCACAGCCAGGCCCTGGAGAACGACGTCATCCTGTCGATGAAGCAGGGCAACGTCGCCGCGCCGAGCCGCGTCGTCGACGACGCCCGCATCCGCGAGTACTTCCAGCACCACGGCCACCGCACCGCCGTCTCCCGCCGCGCCCTGCAGGCCAACACCGACCCGTGGCTGGGCTACACCGAGATCGGCGGCGTCGGCTACGTCGTCCAGGAACTGTCGCCGTACGAGGCCGACCTGGACTGGTCGGGCCTGACCGAGCCCGAGGAGATGCTCTCGGTCCTGGACGACCTGGGCCGCGCCACCGCCAAGGTGCACTGCGTGTCCGACTCCGACTCCGACCACACCCTGGTGGGCTTCCAGGTCGAGGACGCCATCGACGCGGTCATCGGCCCCGACGAGAACGGCTTCGTGGAGTCCATGGTCGAGTTCGGCACCGAGTACGCCGCGATCGTCCGCGACGACCACCGCCTCTTCGTCGACGCGTTCCGCAACAACCAGATCCCCGGCCTGTAGCGGCCGCGGCCAGGCCCGGAGTCCGGCGCCGGTTCCAGTGCCGTTTCGGTGCCGGTCTCAGCGCCGGGTCAGGACGCGGGCGACCGCGGCGGCGATGACGGTGACCAGGATCCAGCCGGCGGCCACCAGCGCGTACGAGAACCACTGGTGGCCACCGGCCGGGTTGTAGGCGCGTTCCTGGCCGAGGTCGACCAGCGGCAGCAGCAGGTCCAGGGCGTAGACGACGGGGTTGAAGTGCGGTGCCTCGCCCGGCTTGAGGGGCGGGGGAGGCGTCGCGGCGTACACCAGGCTCCCGGCCGTCACCAGCAGGCCGAGCCACAGCACCGCACGCCAGGGCTGGTAGCCGTAGCCGACGGTCGCGTCCTGGACGACGCTCCAGACCTTGCCGAACGGGGTGCTGCCGCGCCGGTGCGCCCGTTCCTTGGCCAGCAGGATCCGGCGGGCCTCGGCGGCCTGGCCCAGGGCGCCGTAGACGCCCGCCAGATGCTCGTACGGCTGGGGCTGGTGGCCGCCGGGGTCCAGGGCCAGCCAGCGCAGGCGCCGCCGGGCGGGCAGGCGCGGCTCCAGGGCCTCGTAGGTGAGGCCGTTGAGCGACAGGGCCTCCGGCCACCGTTCCGGATCGTCGCGCAGCAGGCCGATCCGCGCGTGCTCCAGGCTGACCGCCCCCTGGACGGCCTCGGCCGGGCACAGGGAGAGCTCACCCGCCTGCAGGGCGCGAGCGTCCAGGGCGGTTCCGCGGGGGTCGCCGAGACGGGTGCCCTCCAGGTCGACGCGGCCGCCGACGCGGGCGCCCTCGAGTTTGACCCGGCCGATCGCGGTGAGCTCCCGGCAGAACATGTCGGCGCCGATCTCGGCCCGCGACAGCCGCAGGCAGGTGCCGTCGGGATGCTCCAGGCGGGCACCGGTGAGCAGGAGGCGGCCGGTGATCCGGGCGACCGCGGCGCGGAACTCGCCCCGCGCCCGCAGCCCGCGGCAGTCGAAGGTGCCGCCGACGGTGAGGTTCTCGCCGGCGATCGCCACGTCGCCGCCGTCCAGGTGGGCATCGGCCAGCGTGAGGTCGTTGCCCACCTGAGCGCCGGCCAGGTTCACGCTGCCGCCGGCGACGGTCAGGCCGGTGGCGTCGATGTCGTTCACCGCGAGCTGGGAGAGCCACAGCGCGGTGCCGCCCGGCGCCGACAGCGACGCGCCGGTGATGGTGAGGAACGTGCGGATCTGGGCGCCGGGCATGCGGACCTCGCCCTCCGCGGTGAACCCGCCCCGGGCGAAGAACGGTCCCTCGACGACCAGCCCGCCGGCGGCCAGGGCGATTCCGCCGGGATTGCGCAGGGCGGCACCGTCGAACCCCGCCTCCCCCTCGATCCGGGTGCTGCGCATCGTCGTCTGGCCCTCGACGGTGATCCCGGTGGCCAGCAGCCCGCCGCCGAGCACGGCGCGGTTGAGGGCCAGTGCCTCCTGCCCGGCGCCCGGTGCGCGGATCGTGGCGTTCTCCAGGCCGAGGCGGGCCTCGACGCGGGCGTTGCGCAGCCGGACCGCGCCGTCGGCGCGGAAGCCGTCGTTGGCCTCCATGGCACCGTCCACGACCAGTCCGTCGGCGGCGAGGGCCACACCGTCGGCATCGGGGCCGAGCCGGGCGCCGCGCAGGGTGATCTCGCCGTTGACCTTGGCGCGGTCGAGCCTGAGCCCGTTCCGGACGGTGCTGCGGTGCAGGTTGAGCAGGCCGTCCATGGCCAGCCGGGGTGCGTTGATGGAGTGGACGTCGGAGCCGGTGATCCGTACGGTCCGGGTGGTGGCCTCCACCAGCCGGATCGGATCGGCGAAGTGGCAGTCCTCGCAGACCAGGGTGTAGGGGACCTCGGCGCCGATCAGGTCGAGCCGGCCCTGGACGCGGACGCCGCGCAGCCGGATCGCGGGGCGCCGGCCGGGATCGGGTTCCACCGCGCCGAGCAGCAGGGCGGTGATGATCTCGGCGCGGATGGTGCGTTCCGGACCCCAGTCCGCGGCGCCCGCGATGTCGTCCGAGCCGGGGTCGCCTGTACGGAGGTCGGCCCAGCCGCCGCGGGGGAAGGCCGACCACAACAGTTCCTCCGGCTCGCTGAGCCCCCAGTCCGACATGAGGGCAATCTTGCCCGGAGTGGGAAGGGTATGGGAGAGCTTGATCGTCAAGGTGAAGGGTCTTGCGTATCAGTCGCTCAAGGCAGGAAGATCTCTGGGGTAGCGCGGAAGATGGAGTAGATATTGGTGAACGATCGAGCGGGAGGGGAGGCGGCAATGGCGCCGCAGGGGAAACTCGATCTCGATCCGGTGGTCGTGCGCAGGGCCCGGGCGCTGGCCGCCCGCGCCGCCGAGCCGATCATCGAGATGGCCCGCACGCACACCACGGTGTCGGTGGAGCGGGCGCTGCTGCGGATCGCCGGGCTCACCGGCGCCGACGCCGAGGGCAGGCCTTGGGTCAACCACCTGGCCGACAACGTCCGCGACCAGGTCGGCCTCGAGCACGGCGTGGCGCTGCCGGTCTGGGACGCGCTGCTGCGCGGCCCGTACGGGACGCCCGCCGACCTCGCGCGCGCGGCCGCGCGCGGCGAGGCCCGGTTCCGGCTGCCAGGCGGCTCGGACGCGCGGGAGGCACGGGACGCGGCACGGCGCGCGGCCCGTTCGGGCATCGGGCGCATCGACCGGCGCCGCGCCGAGCGGGACCGGATGCTGGCCGAGGCAGGCGAGCCGCCCCGGCCCTGGATCTACCTGATCGTGGCCACCGGCGACATCTACGAGGACATCCCGCAGGCCCAAGCCGCCGCCCGCGAGGGCGCCGACGTGGTCGCGGTGATCCGCTCGACCGGGCAGTCGCTGCTGGACTTCGTGCCCGAGGGCGCCACCCGGGAGGGCTACGCCGGCACCTACGCCACCCAGGAGAACTTCCGGCTCATGCGGGCCGCCCTCGACGAGGTGTCGCGGGAACTGGGCCGCTACGTGCGGCTGACCAACTACGCCTCCGGGCTGTGCATGCCCGAGATCGCCGCGCTGGCCGGGCTGGAGCGCCTGGACATGATGCTCAACGACTGCATGTACGGGATCATCTTCCGCGACATCAACCCCCGCCGCACGTTCATCGACCAGCGGTTCTCCCGGCAGGTGCACGCCCGCGCCGGGATCATGATCAATACCGGCGAGGACAACTACCTCACCACCGCCGACGCGGTCGACGCCGCGCACACGGTCGTGGTCAGCCAGCTGCTGAACGAGCGGTTCGGGCACGAGGCCGGGCTCGCCGACGGGCAGCTGGGGCTGGGGCACGCGTTCGAGATCGACCCGTCCGTCCCCGAGTCGTTCCGGCTCGAGCTGGCGCACGCCCAGCTGGTACGGGAGCTGTTCCCGGACGCGCCGCTGAAGTACATGCCGCCGACCAAGCACATGACCGGCAACATCTTCGCCGGCTACCTGCTGGACGCGTTCTTCAACCTGGCCGGGGTGATGACCGAGCAGTCGATCATCCTGATCGGGATGATGACCGAGGGCATCCACACGCCCTGGCTGTCGGACCGCGACCTGGCCCTGGAGAACGTCCGCTACGTCCGCGACGCCTGCGGCGGCCTGGCCGAGGACTTCATGCCCCGGCCCGGCGGGTTCGTCGCCGAGCGCGCCCGGCGGGTGCTGGGCGAATCCGTCGAGCTGCTGGAACGGGTCGAGCGCGACGGCCTGCTCAACGCCATCGCCGAGGGCACGTTCGGCGTCACCCGCCGCCCCCCGGACGGCGGCAAGGGCCTGGACGGCGTCGTCGCCCGCGCCGGCGGGTACTTCAACCCCGCCATCGAGATCCTGGACGACGAGGACCCGCACGCCGTACACGAGCATGAGGAGGTGCCCGCATGACCGAGCGGAGCGAGGGTATGCGGGCGGTTCTTGACCGGGGGGTGTGGGGGGTCGTCCCCCCACAAGGAGGCACTATGAGTGGAGGCGGCATGACCGAGCGGAGCACGGCGTCCACGCAGGCGCCCGCCGAGCCGGCCGACACCCGGCAGGTGATCCGGCCGTACGGTGACACCACCGGCGACGCCATGGTGCAGGTCTCCTTCACCCTTCCGGTGCCGGCGGGCAAGCGCGCCGAAGCCGCGGCGCTCCAGCTGGCGGGGAAGATGGGGCTGTCCCCGGCCAGCGTGGTGCACGCCAAGCCGATGGGGCCCGACTACACCTTCTTCATCGTGTACGGGCGGGTGAACCACCTCATCGACTACGCGGCCATCCCCGTACCGCCCGGGCGTGAGTACCCGCTGCTGTCGTCCAGCGAGGTCAACCTGGCGATCCGCCAGGCGCTGAACCGGCCGCTGGTGGTGGTGGGCGCCTGCATCGGCACCGACGCCCACACGGTCGGCATCGACGCGATCCTCAACGTCAAGGGGTTCGCGGGGGAGAAGGGCCTGGAGTACTACCGGGAGATCCAGGTGGTGAACATGGGCGCCCAGGTCACCGTCGAGGAACTGGTCGAACGCGCCAAGGCCGAGGACGCCGACGCCGTCCTGGTCTCCCAGGTGGTGACGCAGAAGAACGCCCACCTGCACAACACCAAGCAGATGGCGGCCGCCTTCCACGCCGAGTACCCGACGGCGGTGGCCGCCGGCATGGGACGGCCCCTGCTGGTGGTCGGCGGCCCCCGGTTCGACACGGTCACGGCCGAGGACCTCGGCGTCGACCGCGTCTTCGGCAAGGGCACCACGCCCGCCGAGGTCGCCAGCTTCGTCGTCCACGCGCTGCTTCCCGCCGAGCAGGAGGACAGGGAGACCCGATGAGCCAGGAGACCCGATGAGCGATTCCCGCGAGGGCCTGACCGTCACCCACCGCCGCTACATCCCGTACTCGCATGCCCACTACGCGGGTGACCTGGTGGACGGCGCGTACGTGCTGGCGCTGTTCGGCGACCTGGCGACCGAGGCGAGCATCCGCACCGACGGGGACGAGGGCCTGTTCGCCTCCTACTCCGACGTCCAGTTCCGCGCGCCCGTACGGGCCGGGGACGTTCTGGAGACCGTCGTGACGGTGACCAGGATGGGCCGCCGGAGCCGGGTGATGGACTTCCAGGCGCGGGTGGTATGCCGGGGACGCCCTGACAAGGGGGAGTCGGCGGCCGAGGTGCTGGCCGAGCCGATCGTGGCGGTCACCGCGACCGGGACCGTGGTGGTGCCCCCGCCGCGGG
This sequence comes from Actinomadura sp. 9N407, assembly GCF_044326315.1. Classification (NCBI taxonomy): domain Bacteria; kingdom Bacillati; phylum Actinomycetota; class Actinomycetes; order Streptosporangiales; family Thermomonosporaceae; genus Actinomadura; species Actinomadura sp. 9N407. The sequence continues at coordinate 68,574 of NZ_JBIRAW010000033.1, forward strand.
GGTGATCGGGACGGCCGTGACCCCTGTGACCGGCGGGATTTCCCGGCACCGTACCGATCATGGTGCTGAGCTGGCGGAACGTGGAGTCGCCGCAGAACATGCGGCGGTTGACAAGGACGGGGACTTCGGTAGTTTTGCTGCAGTCCAGCACAGGACTCACCGATCGGCCGCCCACGGCGCCACCGGACCGCGCCATGACGGGATCGACGGCGGAGCACGCGACGCCCGTCGGAGCCAGGGGTGGTGACCGGGAACCGTGCCAGGGCGGAGCCGCCCGGTCGGGCGGGGGCTTGGACCCGGTAAAGGGCCCGGACATCCAGTAGAAAACGGAGCATCGTTCTCACCGCCTGTGAGGCGACTTCGGCCCGAGGGATGTCACGGGCCCTTTTCCGTGCCCGCCCGTCCCGGCCTAGCCGCCGGCGGCGGCGGCGCGCAGGGTGGCGGCCAGCTCGTCGGCCAGTTCCGGCGTCGCGGCCACGACACCGCTCCACCGCAGGGTGAGGTCGGTGCCGGGCTCGATCGGCCGCCCGTGCACGTCCCGTACGGCGCCGCCCGCCGCCTCGGCCAGCACGACGGCCGCCGCGAGGTCCACCAGGCGGTGGGTATCGCTGGCGGCGTCCGCGAACGCGTCGGTCGCGCCCTCGGCGACCAGGGCGGCCTCCAGGCAGGAGCTGGACAGGATCCGGATCCGCCCGGCGCGCCCGGCCACGGCCCGCCAGGCCGCCCACGCATGCGGCAGGTCGGTCCGGGGGCGCAGCAGCGACACCGCCGCGCCGTCCAGCTCCCGCCGCCCCGAGGTCCGCAGCGGCGTCGGCGCGCCGCGTGCGGCCCACCAGGAGCGGCCGGTGTCCAGCCAGACGGTGAGGGCCTCGGTGAACGCCCCGTCCACGGCCACCGCCGCCGAGAACGCGCACAGCGGTACCCCGGCCGCGGCGTTGGCCGAGCCGTCCACCGGGTCCATCACCAGCGTCACCGCCGCGCCACGGTCGACGAAACCGGCCTCCTCCGACACCACGTTGACCCGCCCGAGCGGGCCTGCCTGCTCCAGTGCGGCCAGGATGGCCGGTTCCACCAGCTGGTCGATCAGCATCGTCGGGGTGCCGTCGGCGCCATCGGCCACGTACTCGGCCAGCGCCTCACGGGTGTGGGCGGCGAGCGCCTCCTGGAACGCCGACCGCGCCGCCTGGGCCGCGATCCGCAGCGCCGGATTCACCGCGTCCCGGCTCGCCGTGTCCCAGGTCACGGCGTCCCGGCTCACCGGGCCACCGCCGCTTCGAGGCCTGCGGTGCCGCCGGCGTGCGCGGTGAGGTCGTTGGCCGACAGGGTCCGGCGGACGGTGGGCCAGCCGCCGTCGACGGTCGCGACGATGAGGTCGCCGCGCGCCCCGGGACGGATCTCGCCCCGGTCCTGCAGCCCGGCCACGCCCGCGGCGCCGGCGGTCACCAGCCGGACGGCCGCGGGCAGGGTGGCGGCGCCGTCGCGTTCCAGCAGCACCACGGCCGCCAGCAGCGCCGAGGGCAGGTAGTCGCTCGACAGCGCGTCCACCAGGCCCTCGGCGACCAGTTCGGCCGCCGCCACGTTCCCCGAGTGCGAGCCGCCGCGCAGGACGTTCGGCGCGCCCGCGACGACGTGCATGCCCAGCTCGCGTGCCGCGCGTGCCGCCTCGATCGTGGTGGGGAACTCGGCCACCGCGACGCCGTGCCCGTGCGCGTCGGCGACCTCGGCCCGCGTCACCGGGTCGTGCGCGAGCAGCCGGGCGCGCCCGGCCGCGGCCTGCCCGGCCAGCCACCGCAGTGCCACGGGACGGTGCCATTCGCGGGTGTCGCGGTCGGCGACCATCGCCTCGAGCCGCGCCTGCGCCTGCTCCTCGGTCAGCCCCTCCTCCGACTGCAGCCAGCGGCGGAAGTACGCCGGGTCGCGGTACTGGCCCTGGCCGGGGGTGTGGTCCTCGAACGACACCAGCGGCGGCGCCTGCTCCGGTCCGGGCCGCTCCAGCTGGGCCCGCAGCGCGGGCAGCGCCTGCGGGTCGCGGGCGTCCAGCCGGTAGAGCATCCGGTGGTCGGCCAGCGCGCGGCCCCCGGCGGCGCGCCGCCGCAGCGCGCCGGCGATCATCTCAGCGCCCTCGACGGTACGGCCCTTGCGGACGTCGACCTCGTACCCGATGCCGTGGAACACCGTGGTCACCCCGGCCGCGCGCACCCGGCCCTCGAAGCTGCCGACCGCGAAGTCCACGTCGAACCGGGCGCCGGGCCGGGGGTTGATCTCCTTCTCCAGCCCGTCGCTGTGGGTGTCGACCAGGCCGGGCAGCAGCAGCGCCCCGCGCAGGTCCTCGGCCTCGGCCGGTACGGCGCCGGGCCAGCACGGGCCCGCCTCGGTGATCACGCCGTCCTCCACGGCCACCAGCGCGTCCTCCAGCACCCGGCCGGGCAGCACCGCGGTCGCGTGCGCGAAGATCCTTCTCGTCGGGTTCAGAGCCGGGCTCGGGGTCATCGGGCCACCTCCAGGTCGTGGGCGCGCAGCACGGCGGCGGGCGCGCCCTGGGCGATGACGCGGCCGCCTTCGAGCACGGCCACCCGGGTGGCCAGCCGCTCGATGGCGTCCAGGTCGTGGAAGACCGACAGCACGGCGGTGCCGGTCCGGCCGAGATCGGCGATCATCTCCAGCACCGCCTCCCGGTTGACCGGGTCCAGCGCCGACACCGGCTCGTCCAGCAGCAGCAGCCGGGGCGGCGAGATCGTTCCGGCGGCCAGGTTGACCCGCTGCTTCTGCCCGCCCGACAGCACCGTGGTGTGCATGGCCCACAGCCGCTCGTCGATGCCGAGCCGGCGCAGCGCGGCCGCGGCCGCCTCCCGCGCCGTTCCGGCGTCCATGCCGCGCGCGGCGCCCGCCCGCGCCACCAGGTCCAGGACGCCGCGGCGCGGCTCGCCCCGCAGGAACTGCGACACGTACCCGATCTCGCGGCCGCGCAGGTCGGCCACGGCCGCGTCCGGCAGCGCGGCCAGGTCGACGACCCGGCCCGTCCCGGTACGGAACAGCATCGTCCCGCCGCCCGGCCGGTACGTGCGGTAGACGCAGCGCAGCAGCGAGGACTTGCCCGCGCCCGACGTTCCGGCCAGCGCCAGGTGCTCTCCGGCCCGCAGGTCGAGGTCGACGCCCAGCAGCGCGGGCACCTCCCGGCCGTCGATGGTGTGCAGCGTGAACGACTTGGCCAGCCCGCGCACCGCCAGCACCGCCTCCGGTGTCTCTTGCATGGTCATCCCCTTGCCGCCGCGACGAGTCGCTGGCTGTACGGGTGCTGCGGGTCCTCCAGCAGCTGGTCGGTGAGGCCGGCCTCCACGATCCGGCCGTGCTGCATCACCACGACCCGGCGGGTGAGGGCCTCCACGACCGCGAAGTCGTGCGACACCACGACCGCCGCGACGCCCAGCTCCTCCAGGAGCCCGCGCAGCAGGTCCAGGACCCCGGCGGCGACGGAGGCGTCCAGGCCGGTCGTCGGCTCGTCCAGCAGCAGCACGGGCGGATCGTTCGCCAGCGCCTTGGCGATCTGCACGCGCTGGCGCATCCCGCCGGAGAAGTTGCGGACGACGTGGTCCATGCGGTCCAGCGGGACCTCGGTCCGCTCCAGCAGCTCGGCGGCGCGCGCCCGGATCCGGCCGAAGTCGCGCCGGCCCGCCGCGGTCAGCCGCTCGGCGACGTTGCCGCCGGCGGAGATGTCCAGGTCCAGGCCGGCGGCCGGGTCCTGGTAGACCACCGCGAGCCGGTCCACGCGCAGCCGGCGGCGCGCGGAGCCGTCCAGCGCCAGGATGTCGTCCCCGCCGGCCAGCCGGGCGGCGCCGGCGGTGGCGCGCTCGTCCCCGGCCACGCAGCGCAGCACGGTGGACTTGCCCGACCCCGACTCGCCGATCACGCCGAGCGCCTCGCCCGGCGCGACCTGGAACGACACGTCCCAGCACGCGACGACGGCGCCGGTCGCGGGCGAGATCGGGGTGCCGTGTGCGGGTCCGGTCCCCGGCAGCGACGCCGGTCCCTGATCGCCGTAGATCTTGCCCAGGCCCTCCACCGAGAGCGCGCGGGTCGCCACCGCGCCGGGTGCGGCCGTCATCACAGGGTCCCCCCTTCGGAGCGGTTGCGGGAGCAGAAGTCGGTGTCGCTGCACAGCCACCGGACGGTGCCGTCGGTGGCTGGCTCCTCCACCAGGTAGGTGGCCTCGCTGCCGCAGTAAGCGCAGGCGGCGCCGGGGGTGTGCTCCACCTGGAACGGCACGTCGTCGAACGCCAGCGGCTCGACGCGGGTGTGCGGGGGCACGGCGTAGATCCGCTTCTCCCGCCCGGCCCCGAACAGCGTCAGATGGTCGGCGCCGCTCAGCTTCGGCACGTCGAAGCGGGGGATCGGCGTGGGGGAGATGACGTACCTGCCGTTCACCAGGCACGGGTAGCCCGCCGCCTGGGTGATGACGCCGTTGCGGACCAGGTCCTCGTACAGGCTGACCCAGATCTTGGCGTAGTCGGCCTCGGCGTGCATGCGCCGCTGCTCGGTCATGTCGCTCTCCACCGCGCGCAGCGGCTCGGGCACCGGCACCTGCAGGACCAGCGTCTGGCCGGCGCGCAGCGGCGTCTCGGGGATGCGGTGGCGGGACTGGACGACGGTGGCCGCGCGGGTGTCGGTCACCTGCTCGGCACCGATGTCGCCGATGATGAGGCGGCGCAGGTTGGCGGCGTTGACCCCGGCGTCCTCGCCCTGGTCGATCACCTTGAGCGCGTCGTCCGGGCCGGCCACGGCGAGGGTGACCTGGAGGCCGCCCGAGCCCCAGCCGCGCGCGACCGGCATCTCGCGGGAGCCGAACGGCACCTGGTAGCCGGGGACGGCCACCGCGGTGAGCGCCGCGCGGCGCACCTCCCGCTTGGACAGCTCGTCGAAGATGCCGCCGGGGCCGCCGTCCCCGGCCAGGCCCTCCAGTGCCGGCGTTCCGGCCGGTACGGGCGCGCCCGGCGGCAGGGGCGGGGCGGTGGTGGTGGCGGGGGTCATCGGGCGTCTCCCTGGGCGCGGGCGCGTACCGCGCGCTTGCGGTCGAGGATGGAACGGAAGTCCACGTAGTGCGGCAGCTTGAGGTGCTCCAGGAACCCGGAGGCCTCGATGCCGTCGAGGGTGATGAGGATGCGCTGCTCCACGTCGGTACGGCCGCGGTCGCGGTGCGCCAGCAGGTCGAGCCCGGCCATCGCGATCGCCTTGCGCTCGTTGTGGCCGAGGCACAGCCCGTAGCCGACGTCCAGCCGGGTGCGGTCCTCCTCCGGCCCGTCCAGGTCGTCGATCGTCTCGACCTCGGTCACGCGGACCTCCGCGATCTGCACCGGATCGCCGGTCAGCGGGTGCCGGACCCGGACCGGGAGCCGCCCGTGCCGGACCTCGCCGGGGATCTCGTGGTCGTGCCTGGTGGGCTGGAACGTGTTGGTGTACCAGAGGTTGACCAGCGCGCCGGTCTCCGCCCGCGCCATCGCGGTCAGGCGTGCCGAGCGCGGCGCGCCGGGCCGGGCGGGGGAGCGGGTGATGTCGTACGGCTCGGGGTCGGTGTCCCCGCGCCGTTCCACCACCATGTCCATCTCCCGGAGCAGGTCCAGCAGCCGGGCCGGCCGCCGTACGTCCTCCTCCTCGTGCTCACTCCGTGCGGGTTCGGGGACGTGCCCGTGGTGATGAACGTCCTGCGCCGGGGCCTGGCCGTCGGGCATGAGGTCCAGCAGCCGCCCCACGTAGTCGAGGGTGCGGCCCAGCAGCTGCCGCCCGGGCGGGTTGCGGAACGCGGAGGAGATGCGCCGCAGCACCATCAGCTCCCCGGCCGCGACCGGCTCGGAGTAGGCCAGCCGCGGCAGCGTGGACCGGTGCGCGCGCAGCAGCTGCGCCGCCTCCAGCACGTCGCCCTCGGCCTGCCGGACGGCCCGGGCGGCCAGCTCCGGCGCCCACAGGCCGCCCTCGCCCATCACCCGGTCGACCGCCAGGCGCATCCGCTCGGTGATCTGGTCCAGCCGCAGCCACGGGCTGGCGCCCGCCTGCCGCTCGTGCCGTACGAGCCGTTCCGCCGCGAGGATGGCCTGCTCCCCGCCGCGCGCGTTGGAGTACCCCATCAGCCCGTACCTCCGTTCTCGATGGTCATCCGGACGCTTCTGGGCAGGCCCGCGACCGTGCCGTCGGGCGCGACCAGGAAGGTGTCGGTCCCGGCGGGGAACGCCGCGTTCGCCTCGGCGAGGGCGTGGAAGGACTCGGCGGGCATCCCCTTGACGGTCAGCCGCCGCTCGCCGGGGACGCCCGGCCCGTTCAGCGTGAGGACGACGCCGCCCGCGTCGGGGCCTTCCGACAGCCCGTCGACGGCCTGGACGAGCCGGCAGCCCAGTTCGGGGTGCAGGGCGTCACCGCGCGGCAGCGCGGCGATCTCCGCCGGCGTGAGCGGCCGCAGCGCCAGGACCATGCGGGCGTTCTCCGGATCGGCCGCCGGTGCGCCGGTCGCGAGCGCCAGCGCCCGCGCCCAGTCCTCGCCGCCGATGACGGCCAGCGGTACCTCGACGTCGGCCAGGCACGCGGCGGGGACGGTCGCGGCCGGGACGTCCGGGGACGGTACGAGCCGCGCGGTGAGGCCGGGCCGGGCCAGCACGTCCAGCAGCGAGCGGAAGTCGCGGCGGGCCTGGGAGGGCGAGCGCCGTACCGCCTGAGCGGCCCAGCCGATCCCCCCGGCCGGACGGGTCGCCTCGTGGGTGACGGCGGTCATAGCAGTTCCTCGAATTCCACGATGGTCGGGACGAGCGCGGCCCACTCGGCCGCGTCCTGCGCGGCCCGTCTCGCCGCGACGGCCGCGCACACCTCTTCGACGCGGCCCGCTTCGGGCAGCCCGGCCGAGGCGGCGGCGTCCAGCAGCGCCGCCGCCAGGGCGGCCACCCGGTCGTCGCCGCCGCGCATGCTCCAGCCGGTGGCGCCGGCGACCTCGACGGTGCAGTGGGTGACCAGCACTTCGCCGAGGTAGAAGCGTTCCTCGGCGACCGGCTCGCGGACCTGCAGCATCACCATGCCGACCTCCGGCGGGTGGATCACCCGCGGCGTGCCGAGGGCGCCGCCGTCCAGCAGCCGCTCGGCGACCGGGACCAGCTCGGCGGGCTCGGCGGCGGCCAGCAGCCGGGCCCGGCGCGCCGCGGCCGGCTCGGGCGGCCCGGACGGGCCCCGCTCGGGCGGGGTGCCGCTCGTGGGCGGATTCACGATGTCTCCTCCTCGATCTCGAACACGACGTCCAGGACGTCGGGGCGCAGGTAGGTGCGCGCGTACTCGATCCGGTGGCCCCGGGCGGTCCGGTTGACGCTCTCGGCGAGCCAGACGGGACTGCGGTCGCCGCCGGCCAGATGGCCGGCCACCGCCGGGGGCGGGACGTTCAGGCCCAGGCGGTAGCGGTGCCGCCCGACGGCCAGGCCGTACCGGCGGGCCAGCGCCCGGTGCAGGGACACCTCGTCGCCCAGGACGCCGTCCAGGCCCGGCAGGGGGCGGTGCGGCAGCAGGCTGGTGGCGAACGCGGCGATCTCCCCGTTCACGGTGAAGAGCCGTTCCACCGCCCACACCGCGGTGCCCGCGGCCAGCTCCAGGGGCCGCCGCTCCTGCTCGACGGCCCGCCGCACCCCGCACGCCAGCAGCCGCGATCCCGGCTCGGCGCCGGCCCGGCGGACGGTCTCGCTGAACGAGGGGGCGCGGTGCGCGGCGATGAGGTACTCCACCCGGCCCCGCCGGAACGTGCCCCGGCCCTGGACCCGGCGGACCAGCAGCCGCCGTTCCAGCTCCTGTAGCGCGGCGCGGGCGGTGGGCCGGCTCACCTGGAACCGGGCCGCCAGCGCGTGCTCGCTCGGGACGCGGGAGCCCACCGGGACGGGCTGAAGCTCGTTCTCCAGCCTGTCGGCCATCTCGAGATACAGCTGCGCGGTTGTCATGACAACCACCCTGAGCTGGGCAGATGTCCGCCCGGTGAATGCGCGGTTGCGCCGCACCCGCCCGCACCCGGCCGTCGGGCCACACGTCCGCGCGCCTGGCCGGGCTGATCCGGCCGGCTCAACGCAGGGCACCGCGGACCGCGGTCGAGACCAGCTCGACGACCAGCACCACCGCGAACACCGGCAGCACGATCGCGGTGACGACGTCGAAGTTCAGCGTCCGGATGTTCTGGCTGAGCGCGAAGCCCAGCTCACCGGCCCCCACGATGCCCAGCACGAAGAACGCCCGCAGGTTGTGGTCCAGCGCGTACAGGACGGTCCCGACCAGGCCCGGGGCGAGCTGTCCGGGCACCGAGACGGCCAGTTCCGCCGTAGCGGACGCGCCGGTGGAGTCCAGCGCCTCGCGCGGCCCCGGCCGCAGCTCCTCGGCGGCGTCGGCGGTCAGCTTGGCCACCAGCGCCGTGGTGAACACCGCCAGCGCGCAGCTGCCCGCCACGGCGCCCAGCGCCACGCCGAGCGCGGCCACGAACACCAGCACCAGCAGCAGGTCGGGGATCGAGCGCAGGCCCACCAGGATGGCGCGCGACAGCAGCCGCAGCACCGGATTCGCGACCACCGTGCGGGCCGCGAGCAGCCCCAGCGGGATGCCCGCGATCACGCCGAGGAACGTGGCGGTCATCGCGATCGCGCACGTCTCGATCAGCCCGGCCACCAGGGTCGCGGCGATCGGATCGAACCGGGGCGGGACGAAGCGGCTCGCGGCCTCGGCCGTACGCGGCACGAGCTCGAGCAGCGCCTGCGGGGTGAGACCGGTCCGCGCGCACGCGACGATCACGATGACCAGGCCGCCCCAGCCGGCCAGGTGCACGGCCCGCCGCCCGCCGGTCCACGGCGCCCGCGTCCCCCGTACGGGCGGGAGCGAGGAGCCGCGCCGTCCGGGGGAGCCGCCCAGCAGGACGCGGCGCAGCCCCATGGAGACCGCCTCGACCGCCAGCACCACCGCGACGATGACCAGGGCGATCCCGGTCGCCTCCTGGTAGTCGGTGAACCCGAACGCCGTCTTCAGGTCCAGCCCGATGCCGCCCGCCCCGACGGCGCCCAGCAGCACCGAGCCGCGGAAGTTGATGTCCAGCCGGAACAGCACGTGCGCGACCATGGACGGCACCGCCTGCGGCAGGACCCCGGTCAGCAGCCGCTGCAGCGGTCCCGCGCCGGTGCCGGCCACGGCCTCCCGCACGCCCTCGTCGGAGCGTTCCACCGCCTCGGTGAACAGCTTGCCCAGCATCCCCACCGAGTGCAGGCCCAGGGCCAGCACGCCGACCAGCGGCCCGATCCCGAGCGCGGCCAGGAAGAACACCGCGAAGACCACGTCCGGGATCGCCCGGCACGCCACGATCATGCCCAGCGACACCGCCCGGACGGGCCGGGCCGCCCGGGGGAACGACGACAGCGTGTTGCGCGCCGCCCCCACCGCCAGCACCATCGCGAACGCCGTGGCCAGCGCGGTCCCGGCCACCGCCATCCAGAGGCTGTCCAGCACGTGCGCTGCCGTCACCGCCGGATCGGCGAGCGTCGGCGGCCACGACCGGGCCAGCAGCCCGGCCGCGGCGCCCATCCCGTCGGCCAGCGTCGCCAGGTTCACCCGGGTGTGGGCCACCGCCGCCAGGCCGAGCCCGCAGAACACCAGGGGGAACAGCCAAGCGGCGGCGCGCCGGGCGGTCAGCGGCGGACCCGGGACCCGGGAGGGGGCCGAGGGCACCGCCGTCACGAGGCCGCCCTGACGGTCGCCTCATCCTGCCGTTCCGCGTGGCCGGGGCGGCCCGCCCGGCCCTGGCGATCCGGTACGGGGCGTACGGCGGGCTCGCAGCCGTCGGTGTAGACCCGCCGCACCTGGTCGCGGTCCAGATCGGCGGTGGCGGCGTCCAGGACGACGCGCCCCTCGCGCAGCCCGACCATGCGGCGCGTCCAGGCCAGGGCCAGTTCGGTCTGGTGGAGGGTGCAGATGACCGTGAGCCGGTCCTCCAGGCAGATCTGGAACAGCAGCCCCATCACCGTGGCGGCGCTCTCGGGGTCGAGCGAGGCGACCGGCTCGTCGGCCAGCACCAGTTCGGGGCGCTGCATGAGCATCCGGGCGATCGCCACCCGCTGCTGCTGGCCGCCCGAGAGGCTGTCGGCGCGCTGGTAGGCCCGGTCGGCCAGGCCGACCCGGTCCAACTGCTCCAAAGCCTCACGCCTGATCGCCTTGGGCCAGGTCACGATGCCGTACCGGGGCACCCGGACCTGCCCGAGGGCGCCGGTCAGCACGTTCTCCATCACCGTCAGGCGGCCGATCAGGTTGAACTGCTGGAACACCACCCCGACCCGGCGGCGCAGCCCGCGCAGCTCGCTCCCGCGCGCGGTGGCCGGATCGGTGCCGAGCACCTGCACGCTGCCGGAGTCGGGGCGGGCCAGGGCGTTCAGGTGGCGCAGCAGCGTGGACTTGCCCGACCCCGACCGTCCCACCAGCCCGAGCAGCTCGCCCTGCTGGACGGTGAGGTCGACGCCGTCGCAGGCCCGTACGGAGCCGAACGCCTTGACCAGCCCGCGCACCTCCACGACCGGGGCCGGATGCGGGGCGCTCATGCGGACTTCGAGCACTGGTCGTTGCGGGTGGCGGCGCACACCTGCCGGACGGGATCGAACGCCTTGTCGTCGATGGCCTGGTAGCCCCAGTAGGAGGGGTCGGAGGTCACCTTGCACGACGCGGCGTCCTTGCACACGCCCAGCGCGACCATGCGGTCCTTGTTGGCGTCCTTGGTGAACGTCGAGGTCAGCGCGGCACCGAGGCCGCCGGGCAGGTCGGTGCGGACGGCGATCGGCGAGGCGGGGATCGCGGGGGACCTCCACACGACCTTCAGATCGCCGGGCGCCAGCTCCTTCTTGGCGGGCAGCACCGAGTCGACCATCGTCTGCAGGCTGAACCCAGCGTCGCACTTGCCCGATTTCACCGACAGGGCCGAGCTGTCGTGACCGCCCGCCATGACCGGCCGCACACCGGTCTTGGGGTCGATGCCCTGGGACTGCAGCCCGGCGGAGGGGAACAGGTAGCCCGAGGTCGAGCTCGGGTCGACGAAGCACACGTTCTTGCCCTTGAACCCGGCCAGATCGGTGATCGCGCTGCCCTTGGGCACGACGCCGTAGCTGCGGTACGTCGGCGCCTCGCCCTTTTTGATCATCGCCGCCACCGGGGCGATCCGCGCCCCGTTGTTGCGGGCCAGCACGTACGAGAGCGGGCCGAACTCGGCGATGTCGATCTTGCCGGAGACCATGCCCTCGATCACCGCGTTGTAGTCGGTGGACCGGACGAACGTGACCTTCCTGCCGGTGTTCTTCTCGATCAGCGCGATGATGTCCTTGTACTCCACGTTCGGGTCGATGTTCTGCTCCGAGGGCACGGCCGCGAACGTGAGCTCGCCGGCGGTGTCGTCCGAGGCCGCGGAGGACCCGCAGGCGGTCAGGGCGGCCGCGGCCGCCCCCGCCAGCAGGGCGGCGCGCGTGAATCGCGTCATTTCCCAGGCTCCAAGCGTGCGATGGCGTAGGTCGGGCGGGGGATCGCCGGCCGACGCCCCGCAACTTGCGCGTTCCCGGTGAGGAACGTGGCAGGACCGGCTTTCCCTGCGGGAACGGGCCGGTGAACTCCGCGCGGCCTCGCCGGGGACCTGCGCAGGTCGCCGTGGGCGCCGCGGCCCGGTAGCGTTCCGGAAAGCGGTGCGGCCCGGAACGGGCCGCCCCCGGTCACGGAACAGGGAGCGGAATTGGCGCAGGAGATCCTGCCGGAACGGACGGCGGTCGCCGCGGCCACCGCGGGCGCCGCCGGTGCCGCCGATCAGGCCGCCGCGGTCCCGTCCCGCTCCCGGACGGACCGGCTGCGCGGCGGCGGCCGGGCGGGCTGGCCGCGCACGCTGCTGGCCGTGGCCTCCGGGCTGTGCATGTGGCTGGCGTTCCCGCCCGCCGACCTCACCCCGCTGATCTTCCCCGGCGTGGCGCTGCTGGTCCTGACGCTGCACGGGATGCCCGCCAGGACCGGTGCCTGGCTGGGCTTCGTGGCCGGCGTCGCGTTCTTCGTCCCCGTGCTGGAGGGCCTGGTCAAGATCGGCCCGGACGCGTGGCTGCTGCTGGCCGCCGTCCAGGCGCTCTACTTCGCACCGATGGGCGCCGGCATCGCGCTGGTCACCCGGCTGCCCGGCTGGCCCGTCTGGGCCGCGGCGATGTGGGTCGCCGAGGAACTGGTCCGCGGCCGGGTGCCCTTCGGCGGGTTCCCCTGGGCGCGGCTGGCCTTCAGCCAGACCGCCACGCCCCTCACCCCGTACGCCTCGGTCGGCGGGGCGCCCTTCGTCACGTTCATGACGGCGCTGGTCGGCGGCCTGCTGGCGTACGGCGCCCTGGCCGTCCTGCGGGCCCGCCGCCGCGCCGCCCGGGCCGAGGACGGCTCGGGCCGCGGCCCCGCCCGCCGGGCGCTGATCAAGCCGCTCGCGGTCTGCCTCGCCGCCGCTGCCGCCATCATCGGCGGCGGGCTGCTCATCCCGACGCCCACGGCCGGCCGGCCCGTCACCGTGGCCGTGATCCAGGGCAACGTCCCCCGGCTCGGCATGGACTTCAACAGCCAGCGCAGGGCCGTCCTGGACAACCACGTCAAGGCCACCCGCGAGCTGGCCGCCCGGGTCAGGTCCGGCCAGGTCGCCAAGCCCGAGCTGGTGGTCTGGCCCGAGAACGCCAGCGACCTGGACCCCTACTCCGACCCCGGGGCCTACACCGCGATCGACGCCGTGGTCAAGGAGATCGGCGTCCCGGTGCTGGTCGGCGCGCTCACCGACACCCCCGACGGGGAGCAGGTCGAGAACCGCGGCATCGTCTGGAACCCGCAGAGCGGCCCCGGCGACTACTACGTCAAGCGGCACCCGGTGCCGTTCGGCGAGTACCTGCCGTTCCGCGACATCCTCACCCGGCTGATCACCCGGTTCGAGCGGATCCCGCGCGACTTCGCCCGCGGCACCCGCTCCGGCGTGATGCGGATGGGCGGTACCACCATCGGCGACGTGATCTGCTTCGAGGTCGCCTACGACAAGGAGGTCCGCGACGTGGCCGCCGCCGAACTCCTGGTCGTGCAGACCAACAACGCCACCTACGGCAGGACCAGCCTGCCGGCCCAGCAGATCGCGATGTCCCGGCTGCGCGCGGTCGAGCATGGCCGTACGATCTTGGTGGCGGCGACCAGCGGCATCAGCGCGATCGTGGCACCGGACGGCCGGATGATCGACAAGTCGCGCGAGTTCGTGCCCGACATCCAGGTGGCCTCGGTCCCGGCGCGCACGTCCACGACGCTCGCCGACCGGGCCGGCGCCCTACCGGAGTGGGCGCTGGCCGTACTGGCCGCGGGGGCGGCCTGCTGGGCCGCGTGGCTCACCGGCAGGAAGAACGAGGGGAATTGACGCCGATGGAGATCCCAGCCGGCCTCGGCCGGGTGCTCGTGATCATCCCGACGTACAACGAGCGGGACAACATCGAGGCCATCACCGGCCGGGTGCGCCAGGCGGTGCCCACCGCCGACGTCCTGGTCGTCGACGACGCCAGCCCCGACGGCACCGGGGAACTGGCCGACGGCCTGGCCAAGGCCGACGAGCAGGTCAGGGTCCTGCACCGCACCGGCAAGGAGGGCCTCGGCCCCGCCTACATCGCCGGGTTCCGGTGGGCCGCCGACCACGGCTACGACGTCATGGTCGAGATGGACGCCGACGGCTCGCACCAGCCCGAGGAGCTGCCCCGGCTGCTGTCGGCGCTGAGCGACGCCGACCTGGTGATCGGGGCCCGGTACGTGCCCGGCGGTGAGGTCCGCAACTGGTCCAAGCGGCGCCAGGCGCTGTCGCGGGGCGCCAACACCTACGCCCGGCTGATGCTGGGCGTGCCGCTGCACGACTCCACCGGCGGGTTCCGCGCGTTCCGGGCCGCCACCCTGCAGAAGATCGGCCTGGCCGACGTCGACTCGCGCGGCTACTGCTTCCAGATCGACCTGGCGCTGCGCACGTTGCGCGAGGGCCTGCGGGTGGTCGAGGTGCCGATCACGTTCCTGGAGCGCACCCACGGCAGCAGCAAGATGAGCCGCGACGTCGCCGCCGAGGCGATGTGGCGGATCACCTACTGGGGGATGGCCGAGCGGGTGGACCGGCTGCGCCGCGCTCGCGGCTGAGCCGGGGAAACGTTCGCGGCCGTCCCGGCGTTGAACAGGACGGAAGCCCGTTCCACGAACCTGAGATGGAGCCATGCCGGCACTCGTACTGCTCCTGGTGATCCTGCTGACGCCGATCCTGGAGATCGTGGTGATCGCCCAGGCCGTCGGCCTGATCGGCGGGTGGTGGACGCTGGCGGCCGTGCTGGCCACCAGCGCCCTGGGCGGCTGGATCACCCGCCGGGAGGGCCGGCGGGCCTGGCGCGTCCTGCAGGAGGCCGGCAGGCGCGGCGTGCCGCCCGAGCGCGAGCTGTCGGATTCGGCGCTGGTGCTGGCGGGCGGACTGCTCCTGCTGGCGCCGGGGTTCCTCACCGACCTGCTCGGCCTGCTGCTGGTCCTGCCGTTCACCCGGCCGCTGGTGCGGCGCCCGCTGGCCGCCTACGGCTCCCGGCGGCTGCGCGAGGCCGAGGCCCGCGCGTTCCCGCCCGGGATGACCCGCGAGGCCTTCACCCCGTACGCGACCCGCGCGCCCGAGGAGTCGCCGCGGGTGGTCCGGGGCGAGGTCGTCCAGGACGACGACGCCCCGAAGTGACCCCGGCCCTGACATGACCTGAGCCCGCGCCCCCTGGGGGGCACGGGCTCCGATTCCGGTCAATACAGGTCAGGCAGTGTCAGGCGCTCCGCCTCCGGCCGGCCCGGAGGATCTCCAGGCGCTCGGCGAGCACCTCTTCGAGGTCCTCCACCGTCCGGCGCTCCATGAGCATGTCCCAGTGGGTGCGCGGTGTCTTGCCCTTCTTGGCTTGGGGCAGTTCACCGTCCACCCTGAGTGCGGTGGCGCCGCAGCTGCGGCATTCCCAGGTCATCGGCACCTCGGCCTCGGCGGCGAGCGTCACGGTGAACCGGTGGCCCTTCGTGCAGGTATAGTCCACCTCTTGGCGAGGGGCCAGGTCGGTGTTGCGATCGTTCTCGTAGCTCGTCGCTCCGAGTCGAGTGCCGCGAAGTGCGCGCTCGGCCATCGTTACGTGCCTCCCAAGACGGCTTGCGGTCTCGTCCTGCCCAACGCTGAATACCTGCACAAGATTCCCGCCCGGAGGGCGGTCCAACCCTGCTCGGCGCGCTCTGTTCGCCCGCTGTCTCAAAGTCCCGGTCACGGTGCTCGCCTGGCGGCTGTGTTTCCGAAGACCCGGCTCACGGTGCTCGCCTGGCGGCTCGCACCGTGACCGGTTCTTGGGCGAGCGCGGCATCGCTTCGCGATCTGGCCGGTGAGGCTCGCCTTCGGCTTTGCCTCTCCGGCCAGGTAGCGCGCTCGCGCGGTGGCTGAGGCCACTTTGAGACAGGCCCTACTAGCCCCGGGTGGTGAGGACGTCGTCGATCAGGCCGTACTCCTTGGCCTCCTCGGCGGTGAAGTAGCGTTCGCGGTCCAGGTCCCGGCGCACCTCGTCGGCATCGCGGCCGGTGGCCTCGGCGACGATGCGCTCCATCTGGGCGCGCAGCCGCAGGATCTCGCGGGCCTGGATCTCCATGTCGCTGGACTGGCCCCGCATCGCGCCCTCCACGGCGGGCTCGTGCAGCAGGATGCGCGAGTGCGCCAGCGCCGCCCGGCGGCCCTTGGTACCGGCGGCGAGCAGGATGGCGGCCGCCGAGGCGGCCTGTCCCACGCAGGTGGTCTCGATCTCGGGCCTGATGTACTGCATGGTGTCGTGGATGGCCAGCATGGCCGTCAGCGAGCCGCCGGGCGAGTTGATGTAGATGCTGATCGGCCGGTCGGGGTCGATGCCCTCCAGGGCCAGCAGCTGGGCGGTCACGTCGTTGGCGGAGGTGTCGTCGACCGGCGTCCCGAGGAACACGATGCGGTCCTCGAAGAGCTTGTTGTACGGGGTCATCTCCTTGGTGCCATACGACGTCCGCTCCACGAACGAGGGCATGATGTAGCGGCTCTGCGGCCGGTTCCCCTCCATCACGAGCCCACCCGGTCGGTGCTGTCGATGACGTGGTCGACGATGCCGTACTCGCGGGCCTGCTCGGCGGTGAACCAGCGGTCCCGGTCGGAGTCGGCCTGGATCTCGGCCAGGGTGTGGCCGGTGTGGAAGGCGTGCCGCTCGGCCAGGACCGACTTGAGGTAGAGCGACTGCTCGGCCTGGATCTTGATGTCGGACGCCGTCCCGCCGATGCCCCCGTGCGGCTGGTGCATCATCACCCGCGCGTGCCGCAGCGCGTACCGCTTGCCCCGCGTCCCGGCGCACAGCAGCGTCTGGCCCATGGAGGCCGCCATGCCCATGGCGACGGTGGAGATGTCGTTGGGGACGAACTCCATCATGTCGTAGATCGCCATTCCGGCGTCCACGACCCCGCCGGGGGAGTTGATGTACATCGTGATGTCGCGGCGCCCGTCCTGCGCGGCCAGCAGCAGCAGCTCGGCGCAGACCTTGTTGGCCAGCTGGTCGTCGATCTCCTGCCCGAGGAACACGATCCGCTGCGACAGCAGCCGCTGGAAGAGCGCCTCGTTCGCGATCAGCTCGGGCGCGCTCACCGAGGCGTGCGTGCGGCCGATGTAGGTCTCGGGCCGGTTCTGGAGCAGGTCCGGCTTGGGTTCTTCGCGCATCTGGGCCTCCTTGAGGGTATGTACAAACTGTACATTTTAAGTACAGGCCAGAGCGAGAGCCGTGGAGCTAGTTCGCTATAGGATGAATACGTGGAAATCGCGGTGACGAAGGCCCGGAAGATCTTCGCCGAGCTGGTGAACCGGGTCGTCTACGGAGGCGAGGAGGTCGTCCTCACTCGCCACGGCAAGACGGTGGCCGGCATCGTCTCGGCCGACGATCTGGAGTTGCTGCGCCGGGTCCGCGCGGGACGGGTCGAGCTCAGGCTGGCGGAGACCATCGCCGACGATGGCCCGCGACACGTACCGGACAGTGTCCCGCTCCCCATCGCCGCCCAGTACCGGCCTCCAGGCCCGCAGCCTCCCGGCTTCGGCCGCCGGCCTTAGCGAAGAGGCCTGCGAGGCGGCGTACTCCCGTGGGCATGGTTCATCAGCAACTCGAAGTCCTCCGCCGAGATCACGCCCGCCACGGCCTTGTCCCGCCGGGTGATGATCACCGGCCGGCCGCCATAGGCCACCTGGTCCACCAGCTCCTTGAACATCATTCGCGCCTGGGTCACCGGGATCTCTTCGCGGCCGCCTTCTCCATCGGCCCGCTCGCCATGGCGTGCCCTGCGCCTCTCGCCGGCATCGCGCGCCGGGTACCAGCCAGGGCGATCGGCGATGTTGTGCAGCGGATCCTCTGACCGGATGGCGGCGCGCTCTGCGGCGCGGGCCTCCTTCCAGGTGGGCATGTGCTCGACGCTGACGAAGGCCACGTACTGCCACCACGGTGACTTGCGCTGATGAGCCCTCCAGCGGGCGCGTGGGTTGCCGGTGGTGATGCCCACGTACAGAAGTCGCCGTGAGGCGTCGTGGAAGCGGTAGAGGACGTACTGGAGGTGAACGCCCTCCCTGATCTCGGCCGGGACGGCGAGGTCACAGGGTTCGGCGTTCGGATCGAGGGGGCGCATGTCAGATCCTCGGGGAGAGGGGACGGCGTTCGCACCCGAGCTTAGTCATGATCGTGACAATTGGTGGTCGTTCCATGACCGGGAGTACCTGGATGTCGGTGTGTTGTGTCGGGTCAGCCGACGGCCGGGGCCGAGCGGGGCCAGAGGCCGCGGCTGGTCATGGTGTGGCGGAGGGTCTCCAGCTCATCGGTCATGATGCCGTCGATGTCCAGGTCCAGCAGGCGTTCCATCTGGGCGGGGTCGTTGACGGTCCAGGCGTGCACCTGGAGGCCGAGCGCGTGCGCCTGGGCGATGAAGGCCTCGGTGACGAACGGCAGGCGCCCCAGGCCGTAGGGCACCTGGGCGCAGGCGACGCCGGTGGCGGCCAGGCGCACGAGCTTGGCCGTGGGGCCTCCGTAGGACTTGGCGCGCAGTGCCATCACCCCGCGCGGCCCCAGGGCCATACAGACGTCCTTGTCGGTGTACAGGGGCAGCCGGGCGCGCATCTGGGCCAGCCGCCGGGTCGAGAACGAGGTGATGCAGATCCGGTCCCACGCGCGGGTGCGGTGCAGGACGCGCGCGAGGGGGCCGATGACGGGGGCGTCCTTGATGTCGATGTTGACGCGGGCCCCGGGAAAGGAGCCCAGGACGTCCTCCAGGCGGGGGATGGGCTCGGTGCCGTCGATGCGGGCGAGGGCGATCTCGGCGTACGGCAGCTGCGTGATCGTGCCGGTGCGGTCGGTGACCCGGTCGAGGGTGCGGTCGTGGAAGGCGATCACGGCGCCGTCGGCGGTGGCGTGCGCGTCGGTCTCCAGGTAGCGGTAGCCCAGGTCGAGGGCGTGCTGGAACGCGGCCATGGAGTTCTCGGGGCGGCCGCCGCCTCCGCGGTGGGCGAAGGGGATGGGAGCGGGATGGTCCAGGAATTCGTAGCTGCGCGGCACTCCTCCGATTATGGCGGTACCGGCGCCGTCCCGCGATCCAGGCAGAACTTTACTATGTCAAGGAGCGGCCCATTCGCGCCGCCGGGCCTCGGCGAGCGCGATCGCGGTGGCGACCGCGACGTTGAGGGACCCGACCCGGCCCATCTGCGGGATGTAGGCGACCGCGTCGGCGGCGGCCAGCAGGGCGGGGGAGCAGCCGTGGTCCTCACCGCCGACGGCCAGGCACACGGCGCCGTCCAGCGGGGCCTCGTGCAGCGGTACGGCGTCGCCGGTGAGCTCGATCGCGACCAGCCGCATCCCCTGGGCGCGGATGGCCGCGGCGGCCGCGGCGGGCGTGCCGGCGTGCTCCCAGGGGACCAGGCGCTCGGTGCCGAGCGCGGTCTTGCTGACGTTGCGGTTGGTGGGCTCGGTGGCGTTGCCGGCCAGCCACAGGCGCTCGACGCCGAAGACGGCGGAGCTGCGCAGGATCGAGCCGATGTTGAACGGCTGGGTGACCGACTCCACCAGCAGGCCGAGCCGTCCCTCGGTGCGCCGGCGCCAGTCGCGGTTGAGGCGCTTGACGTCGGTGGGGCGCAGCTGCCTGCGGGCCGGCTGCTGGTCGGTGCTCATGCGGGTTCGCTTTCGGTGCGGGGTGAGACGGCCAGGACGCGGTAGGCCGACCGGGAGGCGATGCGTTCGGTGGGGAAGCCCTGGCCGGCGAGCCAGCGCTGCAGGGAGTCCGATCCCAGGTGCTTCTGGACGACCAGGTGGGCCAGGCCGCCGGGGGCCAGCCGGGGGAGCCAGGCCAGCAGCAGCTCGTGCAGGGCGGCCTTGCCGATCCGGATGGGCGGGTTGGACCAGATCGCCGCGAAGCGCAGCGCCGGGTCGACCTCATCCGCCAAGCTGAACCTTACATTGTCAAGGTCGGCGGCCGTGGCGTTCTCCCGGGCCAGCTCCAGCGCTCGCTCGTTGACGTCCACCCCGAAAACCCTCGCCTGCGGCGAGCGCCGCGCCAGCGTGAGCGCGATCGGGCCGTACCCGCAGCCCAGGTCCAGCAGATCCCCCGCTGCCGGGGGAGGAGGGACGGTCTCCAGCAGGATCCGGGTGCCCAGGTCGACGCGGTCGGGCGAGAAGACGCCGCTGTCGGTCCCCAGGCGCAGATGCAGATCCGGCAGGACCAGATCGACGGTGCGCGGCCGGCCGGCGGATCCCGGGCGCGGCGCGAAGTAGTGTTCCCCCACGTCGGATGACCGTACCAGCGCCCGGACCCTACGGGAGCCGGGAGAACCAGGCCAGCGAGGCCCCGCCGGCCGCCAGCCCGAACAGCAGCGCGATGCCGGTGAAGCGGGCCGCGACGTCGCGGTGCTCGATCTTGAAGCCGAGCGAGCTGCCGATGCTGGAGTAGACCTCCGACAGCTGCCCGCCGTCGGCGGCCTCGTAGGGCTTGCCGCCGCTGCCCTCGGCCAGCGCGCGCAGCGTCTCCTTGTTGACCGAGACGCTGGTGGTCTCGCCCTCGATGTCGACGGTGCCGTACGGGGTACCGAACGCGATCGTCGAGACGGGGATCTGGGCGGTGCGGGAGGCGTCGACGGCCTCGCTGACCGAGCGGCCGGTGGTGTTGTCGCCGTCCGACAGCAGCACGATGTGGGCGGGCGGCGGGTCCTCGCTGGCCTGGGTGTCGAAGGACCGGACGGCCTGCAGGGAGGTGAAGACGGCCTCGCCGATGGCGGTGCGCTTGGCCAGGGCGAGCTGGTCGATGGAGGCGATGGCGGCCTGCCGGTCGGCCGACGGCGCGGCGACCAGGTTGGCGTTGCCGGCGAACCCGACGACGCCGACGTTGAAGCGGCCCGGCAGGTCGCGGATGAACTTCTTGGCGGCGTCCTTGGCGGCCTCGAACCGGTCGGGCGGTACGTCCTTGGCCATCATCGACAGCGAGACGTCGACGGCGACCATGATCGTGGCGCGGTCGCGCGGGACCTTGACCTCGGTGGCGGGGCGGGCGAACCCGATCATCATGATCAGCAGCATCGCCAGGAACAGCCCGGCGGCCACGTGCCGCCGCCAGCCGGGCCGCTTGGGCGCGATCTCCGACAGCAGGGCCAGGTTGGTGAAGCGGACCGCGTACCGGCCGCGGCGCAGCTGCAGGACGACGTAGACGGCGGTCAGGAGCGGGACCAGGACCAGCAGGAAGAGCCGCTCGGGCGACAGGAACGTCATGGGCGCACTCCGGCGGTGGCGACGGCGCGCCCGGCGGCGCGGCGCTGGCGCAGCGCGAAGCGGGCGACGTCGGCGACCCAGTCGCGGTCGGTGCGCAGCACCAGGTGGTGGGCGCCGCAGCCGCGCAGGGCGGTGCGGGTGCGCTCGCGCTGGGCGGCGGCGGCCGCGGCGTAGCGTTCCCGGACGCGCCGGTTGAGCACGATCTCGTGGACGGCGCCGGTCTCGGGGTCGGTCATCTCCACCAGCCCGACGTCGGGCAGGTCCAGCTCGCGCGGATCGATGATCTCCACGGCCAGGACCTGGTGGCGGGCGGCCAGCCGGCGCAGCGGGCGCTCCCAGTCCAGGGCCTGGCGCCCGGTGCCCGCGGAACCGGGCGCGTCCGGGCCGGGCGGGGCCTGGTCGGCGGGCGGCAGGAAGTCGGAGATGACCACGCGCAGGCCGCGGCGTGTCTGGCCGCGGTCGAGGGCGGCGATCCCGTCGGCCAGGCCGTTGACGGGCCGGTCGCTGAAGGTGCGGGCGCCGATCCGGTGGCCGCCCTGGACGCCGCCCGGTGCGCGGCCGGCCTCGGGCGCGGCGTCCAGGATGGCCTGCAGCAGGCCGTACATGGCGGCCTTGCCGGTACGGGCGGGCCAGCGCCGCATCCCCTCGGGCTGCAGGAGGTAGGCGCCGACGCGGTCGCCGAGCCGTACGGTCAGGAAGCCGACGGCGGCCAGGGCGGCGACGGCCAGGTCGCGCTTGACCATGGCGGCGGTGCCGAAGTCCATGCTGGGGGTGAGGTCCATCAGGGCCCACGCCTCCAGCTCGTGGTCGGCGATGAGGTCGCGGACGTGGGGGGTGGTGGTACGGGCGGTGACGGCCCAGTCCATGTGCCGGACGTCGTCCTCGCCGGGCTGGTAGACGCGGGCCTCGGCCTGCTCGGTGCCGGGGCCGGGGATGAGCCCGAGGTGCTCGCCGTTGAGCAGGCCGTCCAGGCGGCGGGTGACCGTCAGCTCCAGGCGGCGCAGGGTGCGCTCGGGCGCGAGGGCGGCGAGCTTGCCGCCGCGCTCGCCGCGGGGGCGGGCGGGGCTCACTGGGCGGTCACCGCACCGTGGTTCCACACCACGCGGGGCGGTGGGACGGCGGTGAGGATCTGGGTGACGACGTCGCCGGTGTCGACGCCGTCGGCCAGGGCGTCGAAGGTCAGCACGATGCGGTGCGACATGATGTCGCGGGCGACGGCGCGCACGTCGTCGGGCAGGACGTAGTCGCGGCCGCTGAGCAGGGCCAGCGCGCGGGCGGCCGAGACCAGGCCGAGGGTGGCGCGGGGGCTGGCGCCGATCTCGATGACCTGGCGCAGGTCGGGCAGCCGGTACTGCTCGGGCTCGCGGGTGGCCATCACCAGCCGGACGATGTAGTCGGCGACCAGCTCGTGCACCGAGACCTCCTGGGCGGCGCGCTGCAGGGAGGCCAGCTGGTCCAGGTCGAGGACGGTCTCGGCGGCGGGCGGGTCGACGCTCATCCGGCGCAGGATCTGCAGTTCCTCGTGGGCGCCGGGGTAGCGCACGTCGATCTTCATCAGGAACCGGTCGCGCTGGGCCTCGGGCAGCGGGTAGACGCCCTCGGACTCGATCGGGTTCTGGGTGGCCAGGACGATGAACGGGCGGGGCAGCGGGTAGGTGTTGCCGCCCAGCGAGACCTGCCGTTCGGCCATGACCTCCAGCAGCGCGGACTGGACCTTGGCCGGTGCCCGGTTGATCTCGTCGGCCAGCACGAAGTTGACGAAGACGGGGCCGAGCTCGACGTCGAACTGCTCGGTGGAGGGGTGGTAGATGCGGGTTCCGACGATGTCGGAGGGCACCAGGTCGGGGGTGAACTGCAGGCGGGCGAAGGTGCCGCCGACGACCTGGGCGAGGGTGCCCACGGCCAGCGTCTTGGCGACGCCGGGGACGCCCTCGATCAGGCAGTGGCCCTTGGCGAGGAGGGCGACGACCATGCGTTCGACCATGTGCTCCTGGCCGACGATGACCTTCTTGACCTCGGCCACGGTGTGCTGCAGCAGCGCGGCGGCCTGGTCGACATCGTGGGCTGCGACGGTCATCAGGGAGTCCTGTCCTCCGGGTGCTGGCGGGCGCTTTTTCCGACCCTACGCGATCACATGTACCCGTTGGTTCGGGACGAACGTACCGCCGAGGGGGACGGCGTGGGCGCCTCATGGTGAGCCCGATGCCCGCGCGCGGCGGTAGGGTTGCGGCCATGTCCAGGCCGTTGCCACCCGGTGACCCCGCGCGGCTGGGTCCGTTCCGGTTGTCCGCCCGGCTGTCGGAGTCCTCCGCCGGGATCGTGTATCTCGGGATGGACGATTCCGGTCAGCGCGCGAGCGTGGCCGTGCTCAACCGCGGCGCGGCGGGCGACGCCGCGGCGCGGGACCGGTTCCGCGCCGCGATCACCTCCGAGCTGCCGGGTCCGGGGCGGCCGCCGCGGCTGGGGGCGACGGATCCGGCGCCGATCGTGGCGGCCCAGCCCGAGGGCGAGGCGCCGTGGGTGGCGACGTCCTATGACGCCGATCGTTCCGGCCGTGCGGGTGCGGAGCGGTTCCTGGAGCCGGTGACGCTGGCGGGTTCGTCCCGGGGCCGCTGGGCGGGGCGCCTGCGGGGGCCGCAGTTCCAGCCGTACTGGCTGGGGGCCGGCGAGGGTCCGGCGCTGGAGCGCCCGCCCGCCCCGTACGTTCCGGCGGGTCCGGCGGCGCCGGAGCGCGCGGACCGGGGCCTGGTCGCGGCGATCCTGACGCTGGCGGGGATCCTGGCGGCGCTGGCGCTGCTGATGCTGCTGCTGTTCGCGTGCCAGCCGAGCCTGGAGGAGCCGCCTCCGCCGCCGCCGGGGCGGCAGACCACGCCGGCGGAGCCGACTCCGACGCCGTCGCGGACGACGCGGCGGCCGTCGCCGAACCCGACTCCCACGACCCCGCCGCCCACGCCGAGCCCGGGCGAGACCGGTGGCGGCGGCGGGGGCGGCCCGCTCTGAGTCCCGCCGCGATTTCCGGTTGGGGCCCGCACGGGTGAACAATGTCGGGAAATCAGGCTGGAGTTGGGGAGGCAGGGTCATGCGATGCCCGGCGTGCGGCAGCGACACCGGAACGGACCTGACCACCTGCGCGCGGTGCAACGCGCCCCTGGCAGGCGCGGCCGGGTTCTCGCCGGATCCCCTCGGTTTCACCTCTGAGGGCTGGCATGTGGAGCGGCGGGCGCCGGGCCCCGAGGACGATCCCCACCTGATGGAGACGCGGTTCGCCGACATCCCGCCGGCCGTGCCGGTGCCGTACGGGCCGCCGCCGGCGCGGCGGGCGGGCCTGCCGGGGTATCTCGGGTGGGCCATCGCCGGGGGGTTCGCGCTGGCGCTGGCGGGCGCGCTGATCGTGCTGTGGCCGTCGGGGGATTCGGGGCGGAACGCGGCGGGCGCGGGGTCCTCGGGGCCGCCCGAGCCCGCGGAGACCTCGTCGGAGCCGGTGGCGTCGGGGGAGAAGTTCTACGTCGACACGTTCACCGCGGCCGAGGGGTACGCGCAGCCGGGGACGGCGGGCGGCGCGGTCGGGCGGCTGGCCAAGGGCACCCACTACGTCTTCTGCAAGCAGCAGGGGCAGCGGATGCAGCGTGAAGGCGGCAAGGCCTACAACCACTGGTGGCTGCTGACCAACCTGGACGAGGTCTACGCCGGTGGCGCGCCGAAGGCGTACGTTCCGGCGCTGTATCTGTCGCGCTGGGGCAACGACGAGGCCAAGGACAACTCCGGGCGCGATATCCCCGACTGCCCGCGCTGACCGTACCCGGGGACGTGACCGGCCGGTGGCGCGGCGCGGCGCGGGTCAGGTGGGGCCGTGGTCCTCGGCGGGCGCGGTGCCGGGGCGGGTCCAGTCCAGGGTGCGCTCGACGGCGCGTTTCCAGTTGTGGTACTCGGCGGCGCGGCGGCCGGGGTCCATGGCCGGGACCCAGCGGGCCGCGCGGTGCCAGTTGCGGCGCAGTCCCTCCAGGTCGGCCCAGTACCCGACCGCCAGTCCGGCGGCGTACGCGGCGCCCAGCGACACCGTCTCGACGATCATGGGGCGGACGACGGGGACGTTCAGGACGTCGGCGACGCACTGCATCAGCAGGTGGTCGGCGGTCATGCCGCCGTCGGTCTTGAGCTCCTTGAGCGCCAGGCCGGAGTCCAGGTGCATGGCGTCGGCGACCTCGCGGGTCTGCCATGCGGTGGCCTCCAGGACGGCGCGCGCCAGGTGCCCCTTGGTGATGTAGGAGGTCAAGCCGACGATGATGCCGCGCGCCTCGGGGCGCCAGTGCGGGGCGAACAGGCCGGAGAAGGCCGGGACGATGTAGCAGCCGCCGTTGTCGTCGACGGTACGGGCCAGCGTCTCGATCTCCGGCGCGGTGCCGATCAGCCCGAGGCCGTCGCGGAACCACTGGACCAGCGCGCCGGTGATGGCGATCGAGCCTTCCAGGGCGTACACGGCGGGCTCGTCGCCGATCTTGTAGCCGACGGTGGTGAGCAGGCCGTTGCGGGAGCGGACGGGCTCGGTGCCGGTGTTCATCAGCAGGAATCCGCCGGTGCCGTAGGTGCATTTGGTCTCGCCGGGGGAGTAGCAGGTCTGGCCGAACAGCGCGGCCTGCTGGTCGCCGAGGGCGGCGCCGATCCGCACACCGGGGAAGACACGGGTGGCGGTGCCGTAGATCTCGGTGGAGGAGCGGATCTCGGGGAGCATGGCGCGGGGGACGCCGAAGAACGCCAGCAGGTCGCCGTCCCAGTCCAGGGTCGCCAGGTCCATCAGCAGGGTGCGGCCGGCGTTGGTGACGTCGGTGACGTGGACGCCGCCGTCGGGTCCGCCGGTGAGGTTCCAGATCAGCCAGCTCTCCATGGTGCCGAACAGCACCTCGCCGCGTTCGGCGCGCTCGCGGGTGCCGGGGACGTGGTCGAGCAGCCAGCGGATGCGCGGGGCGGAGAAGTAGGAGGCCAGCGGCAGGCCGGTGCGTTCGGGGACCAGGGCGGCGCCGGGGGTGCGGGCCATCTCCTCGACCAGGGAGTCGGTGCGGGTGTCCTGCCAGACGATGGCGCGGCCGATGGGGGTACCGGTGATGCGGTCCCACAGGACGGTGGTCTCGCGCTGGTTGGCGATGCCGGCGGCGGCGACCTGGCCGGGGGAGGCGCCGGCCTGGGCCAGGGCCTCGGGGGCGATGCGCTCCAGGTTGCGCCAGATCTCCAGGGCGTCGTGCTCGACCCAGCCGGGTTTGGGGAAGTGCTGGCGGTGCTCGCGCTGGGCGACCGAGACGAGCCGGCCGCCGTGGTCGAACAGGATGCAGCGGGTGGAGGTGGTGCCCTGGTCGATGGACAGGATGTAGCGCTCGGTCATCGGCGTGCCCCCGTCGGTCCGGTTCGGTCACCAGCGGGCGGCGCCCAGGTCGCGCGACACCGCGCGGGAGGCGTCGCGGACGTAGCCGACGAGGGCGGGTTCGGGGACGCGGCCGGTGCCGCACAGGCGCTCCACGGCGCCCGAGACGCCGATGGCG
The DNA here is from genome assembly GCF_044326315.1 of Actinomadura sp. 9N407. Classification (NCBI taxonomy): domain Bacteria; kingdom Bacillati; phylum Actinomycetota; class Actinomycetes; order Streptosporangiales; family Thermomonosporaceae; genus Actinomadura; species Actinomadura sp. 9N407. The sequence goes on from NZ_JBIRAW010000033.1 coordinate 94,927, forward strand.
CCGACGACCAGCCCGCCGTACCCGCGGATGGGGGCGGCGATGGAGGCCTGGCCGAGCGAGAACTCCTCGATCTCGGCGGCCCAGCCCTGCTCGCGGACGCGGGTGAGCGCCCGCGCCAGCGAGCGGGGGTCGGTGATGGTGCGCCGGCAGTACGACTCCAGTTCGCCGCCGCGGATGGAGGCGGCGGCGTTGGCGTCGTGCGCGAGCAGCGCCTTGCCCAGGGCGCTGGCGTGCAGCGGCAGGAGGGTGCCGATGTCCATGGCCTGCAGTGAGTCGTCGGGGCGGAAGACGTGGTGGACGACCAGGACCTTGCCCTCCAGCAGCGTCCCGATCCGTACGGCCTCGCCGCTGCGGGCGGCCAGCGCGTCGGCCCAGTTGATGGCGCGCGAGCGCAGCTCGTTGACGTCGAGGTAGCTGGTGCCCAGGTGCAGCAGGGCGGCGCCGAGCTGGTACTTGCCGCTGGCCTCGTCCTGCTCGACGAACCCGACCCGTACCAGGGTGCGCAGGATCCCGTGGACGGTGCCGCGTGCCAGGCCGAGGGAGCCGGCCAGCTCGCCCACGCCGAGCCGTCCGGAGCTGCTGGCCAGCATCCGCAGGATGGCGGCGGCCCGCTCGATCGACTGCACCGGTCCCGGCATGCGGCCGATCCTAGAACGTCCGGAAGTGTGCCGACAATGTCGGCACCTGCCGTCATAGCCGCAGGCACCGCACCGATCTGCCCGAACATCTGCCCGAACCCTGTGATCTGGGGCATGCGGGGAGCGTAATGGGCGCCGTGCCGCGGGGAAAGTGTTCGACATTGTCGGCACCCGTCCGTTGACCCCCTTCCGGGGCCGACCTAGCGTCCTGCCCAGCCGCTCGCCGGGCCCGCGAGCGTCGCCCGACCAGCCCCACCCCGGCTTGCCAAGGGAGGCAATGCTCATGGCGGAGACCAGCAGGGCGGAATCCAGCGGAGCACGATCCAGCACACAGGCCGCAGCACAGGCCGTCGCAGCACAGGCCGGTACGGCCCCGGACAAGGGCAAGGGCGCGCCGCCCAGCGGCGTCCAGCCGGAACCGGACCCGATGCCGGGCGGCGCGCTGGGCGCGCTGGCGGCCGAGTTCGCCGGGACGCTCATCCTCATCCTGTTCGGTGTCGGCGTGGTCGCGCAGGTCGCGGCCGCCGGGATCGGGAACCACGACAGCATCGCCTGGGCGTGGGGCCTGGGCGTCACGCTCGGGGTGTACGTGGCGGCGCGGGCCAGTGGCGCGCACCTGAACCCGGCCGTCACGGTCGCGCTGGCGGCGTTCGGCGACTTCCCCTGGCGGCGGGTGGCGCCGTACGCGCTGGCGCAGACGGCCGGGGCGTTCGTGGCCGCGCTGATCGTGCGGTGGAACTACGCGGAGGTACTGGCCAAGGCCGACCCCGAGCACACGATCAAGACCCAGGGGGTGTTCTCCACCCTGCCGGGCAACGGCGAGCTGCCGGTCGGGACCTGGGGCGCGTTCCGCGACCAGATCATCGGTACCGCGATCCTGCTGTTCCTGGTGCTGGCGATCACCGATGCCCGCAACGACGGCCCGGCCGCCAACCTGGCGCCGGTGGTGATCGGCCTGGTCGTGGTGGCGATCGGGATGGCGTGGGGCACCAACGCCGGGTACGCGATCAACCCGGCGCGCGACTTCGGGCCGCGGCTGGCCTCGTTCCTGACCGGGTACGGCGGGGCCTGGCGCGACCAGTACGGCCAGCTGTACTTCTGGGTGCCGATCATCGCGCCGCTGCTGGGCGGTGTGCTGGGCGCGGGCCTGTACAAGGTCCTGGTGGGGCGGTTCCTGCCGCCCGCCGGCGATCCGGTGCCCGAGCCCGCCCCGTCCCCGGCGCGGGTCCCCGCCGAGGCGGCCTGAGACCCCCGCCACCCGTCCCCCTTCAGGAGGATCACCCCTTATGAGCGACTTCGTCGGTGCGGTCGACCAGGGTACGACCAGTACCCGGTTCATGATCTTCGATCACGGCGGGAACGAGATCGCCCGCCACCAGCTGGAGCACGAGCAGATCCTGCCGCAGGCGGGCTGGGTGGAGCACAACCCGACCGAGATCTGGGAGCGGACCCGCGCGGTCATCCAGACCGCGCTCACGAAGTCGGGCCTGCGGCATTCGGACCTGGCCGCGCTGGGCATCACCAACCAGCGCGAGACGGCCGTGGTGTGGGACCGGCGCACGGGGCGGCCGTACTACAACGCGATCGTGTGGCAGGACACCCGGACCGACCGGATCGCTTCCGCGCTGGACCGCGACGGGCGCGGCGACGTCATCCGCCGCAAGGCGGGCCTGCCGCCGGCGACGTACTTCTCCGGCGGGAAGATCCAGTGGATCCTGGAGAACGTCGACGGCGTGCGGGAGGCCGCCGAGGCCGGTGACGCGATCTTCGGTACGACCGACAGCTGGCTGCTGTGGAACCTGACCGGCGGCACCGACGGCGGTGTGCACGTCACCGACGTCACCAACGCCAGCCGCACGATGCTGATGGACCTGGAGACGCTGGACTGGGACGAGGAGCTGCTGTCGTTCTTCGGGATCCCGCGCGCGATGCTCCCGGCCATCCGCCCCTCCTCGGACCCGGCCGGCTACGGACTCACCCGCGCCGACGGGCCGCTGGGCGGGCAGGTCGCGCTGACGGCGGCGCTCGGCGACCAGCAGGCCGCCACCGTCGGGCAGGTGTGCTTCGAGCCGGGGCAGGCCAAGAACACCTACGGCACCGGCAACTTCCTGCTGCTCAACACCGGCACCGAACTGGTCCGCTCCTCCAACGGGCTGCTGACCACCGTCTGCTACCGCTTCGGCGACGACGCCCCGGTGTACGCGCTGGAGGGGTCGATCGCGGTGACGGGGTCGGCGGTGCAGTGGCTGCGCGACCAGCTCGGCATCATCTCCGGTGCCGCCCAGAGCGAATCGCTGGCGCGGCAGGTCGAGGACAACGGCGGTGTCTACTTCGTCCCGGCGTTCTCGGGGCTGTTCGCCCCGTACTGGCGCTCGGACGCGCGCGGCGCGATCGTCGGGCTGTCGCGGTTCAACACCAACGCCCATTTGGCCCGCGCGACGCTCGAATCCATCTGCTACCAGACGCGCGACGTCGTGGAGGCGATGCGCGAGGACTCCGGCGTCTCCCTGGACGTCCTCAAGGTCGACGGCGGCGTCACCGCCAACAAGCTCTGCATGCAGATCCAGGCCGACGTCCTGGGCGTCCCGGTGTCGCGGCCCGTCGTCGCCGAGACCACCGCGCTCGGCGCCGCGTACGCCGCCGGCCTGGCGACCGGCTTCTGGAAGTCGACCGCCGAGCTGGCCGGCAACTGGAACGAGGACGAGCGCTGGCACCCGTCCTGGGACGGCGAGCAGCGCGAGCGCGGCTACACCGGCTGGAAGAAGGCCGTCGGGCGCACCCTGGACTGGGTCGACGTCACCTGATGAGAACGGGGGGCGGGGCCGGAGACCGGCGCCCGGCCCCGCCCCCGCCACCTGGCCCCCCATCCGCATGAGGAGCACGCAGTGAAACCCGTATCCCTGGGTCCCCCGTACCGGCGCGACGCCCTGCGGCGGCTGGCCGGCACCGAGTTCGACGTGCTGGTGGTCGGCGGCGGCATCGTCGGCGCCGGAGCGGCCCTGGACGCCACCTCGCGCGGCCTGTCGGTCGCGCTGGTCGAGGCGCGAGACTGGGCCTCGGGGACCTCCAGCCGCTCCAGCAAGCTGGTGCACGGCGGGCTGCGCTACCTGGAGCAGCGCGACTTCGGGCTGGTCCGCGAGGCGCTGCGCGAGCGCGCCCTGCTGCTGACCCGGCTGGCCCCGCACCTGGTACGGCCCGTCCCGTTCCTGTACCCGCTGCGGCACCGCCTGTGGGAACGCTGCTACGTCGGCGCGGGCGTGACCCTGTACGACACCATGGGCGGCTCGCGGGTGATGCCGCGGCACCGCCAGCTGAGCAGGGGCGCCGCCCTGCGCGAGGCCCCGGCGCTGCGCCGCGACGCACTGGTCGGCGCCGTGCAGTACTACGACGCGCAGGTCGACGACGCCCGCTACACGATGATGGTGGCCCGTACCGCCGCGCACTACGGCGCCTGCGTGGCGACCCGTACCGAGGTCACCGGGTTCCTGCGCGAGGGGGAGCGGGTGACCGGCGCCGCGGTGCTGGACACCGAGACCGGCGTGGAGATCCCCGTGCGGGCCCGCCGGGTCGTCAACGCCACCGGCGTGTGGACCGACGGCGCGGGCCGGATGGCACAGACCCGCACGCCGTTCAGCGTCCGCGCGTCCAAGGGCGTGCACCTGCTGGTACGCCGCGACCGGATCCCGCTCAACACCGGCCTGATCTGCCGTACCGGCAAGAGCGTGCTGTTCGTCATCCCGTGGGGCCGGCACTGGATCATCGGCACGACCGACACCCCGTGGGAGGACGGCCCCGACGGCCCGGTCGCCGCCCCTGGCGATGTCGGCTACCTGCTGGATGAGGTCAACGCGCTGCTGCGGACGCCGCTGACCCTCGACGACGTCGAAGGGGTCTACGCGGGTCTGCGGCCGCTGCTGTCGGGCGAGACCGACGACACCACGCGCCTGTCGCGCGAGCACACCGTCGCCGAGCCCGTGCCGGGCCTGGTCGTGGTGACCGGCGGGAAGTTCACCACCTACCGGGTGATGGCGCAGGACGCCGTCGACGCAGCCGCCGGCGGGCTGGAGGAGGCCGTGCCGCCCTCAGCGACCGCCCGGCTGCCGATCCTGGGCGCGGTCGGGTTCGAGGTGCTGTGGAACGAGCGCCGCCACCTGGCCGAAGGGTCGGGCCTGCACGTGGCGCGCGTCGAGCACCTCCTCAAGCGCTACGGGTCGTGCATCCCCGAACTGCTGGCCCTCATCGCGCAGGACCCGTCCCTGGGCGAGCCGCTGCCGGGTGCCCCCGACTACCTGTGCGCCGAGGCCGTCTACGCCGCCACCCACGAGGGCGCCCTCACCCTGGAGGACGTCCTGGCGCGACGCCTGCGCGTGAGCATGGAGGAACGCGACGGCGGCCTGGCCGCCGCCCGGCACGTCGCCGGGCTCATCGGCCCCGTCCTGGGCTGGGACGCCGCCGACCGTACCGCCGAACTGGACCGCTACGTCCGCTACGTCCAGGCCGAACGCGGCGAGGACGCCCCGGCCGCCGGCGACCCCGCCGCACTCGCCACCCCGGCCTGACCCGGCGTCAGCACCCCGCCGCGCGGTCGAGGAAGTCGCGTTCCACTGGATTGGGGGCGCTCTCGGCGGCGCGGCGGTAGGCGGCGCGGGACTCCTCGCGGCGGCCCAGCCGGGCGAGCATCTCGGCGCGGGCGGCGTGCAGCCGGTGGTAGCGCTCCAGCGCGGGGTCGGCGGCGATCCGGTCCAGCTCGGCCAGGCCCGCCCGCGGCCCGGCGGCCATCGACACCGCGACCGCGCGGCCCAGCGCGGCCACCGGCGAGGGGTGCACCTCCAGCAGGATGTCGTACAGCGCCACGATCTGGGGCCAGTCGGTCGCGTCGGCGGTGGGCGCCTCGGCGTGCAGCGCGGCGATGGCGGCCTGGACGGCGTACGGCCCGGCCCGCCGCGACAGCCGCAGGGCGCGCTCGGTCAGGGCCCGTCCCTCGGCGATCGCGGCGGTGTCCCACGCGGAGCGGTCCTGGTCGGCCAGCAGCACCAGCGCGCCGCCGCCGTCGACGCGGGCACCGCGGCGCGAGTCGTTCAGGACCAGCAGCGCCAGCAGTCCCAGGACCTCCGGCTCGCCGGGCAGGAGCGCGGCCAGCAGCCGCGCCAGCCGCAGCGCCTGGTCGAGCGGCTCGGGGCGGACCAGGGTGGTGCCGCGGCTGCCGGTGTGGCCCTCGGTGAACAGCAGCGCGATCACCGCCAGCACGGCGGGCAGCCGCTCGGCGGGGTCGGCGGGGACCCGGTAGGGGATGCCCGCCTGCTGGATCTTCTTCTTGGCGCGGGTGACGCGGGCGGCCATCGTCGCCTCGGTGACCAGGAACAGCCGCGCGATCTCGGCCACGTGCAGCCCGCACACCAGCCGCAGGGTGAGCGCGACGGCCGCGTGCGGCGCCAGCGCGGGATGGCAGCAGGTGAACACCAGCCGGAGCCGGTCGTCGCCGTACGCGCCGCCGGCGTCCCCGTCCGCCCCGTCGCCGTCGGGGACGATCAGCAGCGGCAGCCTGCGCTGCAGCGCGGTACGGCGGCGCATCCGGTCCAGGGCCTTGCGGCGCGCGGCCGTGGTGATCCACCCGACCGGGTTGCCGGGCACGCCGGTGCGCGGCCAGGTCCGCAGCGCCGCGACGAAGGCCTCCTGGACGGCGTCCTCGGCCTCGTCCAGATCGCGCGTGAGGCGCACGACGGTGGCGAGCGCTCGCGCCCACCCCCGCCGGTGCGCCTGCGCGACCGCCGCGGCGATGTCCGGCCCGGGCGGTGGCGGCACGGCTACGGTGCCTCCCAGAGCGGCCTGATCTCGGTGCCGGCGTCGATCGGGCAGTGCCGGGCGATCTCCAGGGCCTCGTCCAGGTCCCGCGCCTCGACGATGTAGTAGCCGCCCAGGTGCTCGGTCAGCTCCACGAACGGCCCGTCGGTCACCACGGGCGCCGCACCCGCCGCCGGGCGCAGCGTGGTCGCGGTGGCCGAGGGCCGCAGCGCCCCGCCGCTGAAGGGCGTCCCGCGCTCACGCAGGTACGCGGCGAACTCCTCGTGCTCGGCCATGGACCGCTTCAGTTCGTCCTCGGGCGCGGCGAGCCAGTCCTTGTCGGCCTCGTACAGCATCAGCATGTACTTCATCGCGGTGTCCCTTCCCGCTGGGGTGCGCTGTCGCTCATATGACGAACGGCCCGCGCCGGAATCGACAGCCGCTTCACGACGCCGGGCTCAGATCGCGGCGCGTACGGCGGCGCCGATGCGGGCGACGGCCTCGGCGGGAGCGCGGGCGCACGATCCCCAGCCCAGGAACCCGTGGTCCAGGCCGGTGCCGGTGATGAGGGTGGTGGGGACGCCGGCGGCGCGCAGCCGCCGCGCGTACCGCTCGGCCTGGGGGCGCAGCCGGTCGTACTCGGCGGTCGCGATGATCGCCGGCGGCAGCCCGGCCGGGTCGGGTTCCAGCAGCGGGGACACCTCCGGCCGGGACGGGTCGGTGCCGCCGAGGTAGAGCCGCACGATGCGGGCCAGGCCGGACGGGGCGAACTCCAGGCCGTCGGGGTCGGGCAGGTCCGGCGGGATCTCCCGCAGGTCCACGGCCGGATAGAGCAGCACCTGCAGCGCCGGGGCGCCGGTGCCGCGCAGCCGCAGGGCGGCCGAGGCGGCCAGCTGACCGCCCGCGCTGTCGCCGGCGACGCCGATCCTGGCGGGGTCCAGGCCGAGTTCGCCGGCGCGGGCGGTGACCTGCCGGACGGCGGCGACGGCGTCCTCCAGCGGGGCGGGGAACGGGTCCTCGGGCGGGCGGCGGTAGCCGACCGACACCCACGCGACACCGCTGGCGACCGCCAGGGCCCGTACGACCGGGTCGTAGCACTCCACGTCGCCCAAGGCCCACCCGCCGCCGTGCAGGTACACCAGGCCGGGCACCGGGGTGCCGGACGCGGGCGCGTACAGCCGGGCCGGCAGGGGACCGGCGGGGCCGTCGAGCGTCAGGTCCTTGACCACGTCCACGGCGGGGCGGGGGAGCGGGGCCAGGTCGGCGGCGTGCTCGCGGCGGATCTGCTCGATCGGCCGGGGCCCGGGCGGCGGCGCGGCCGCCAGGCGCCGCCGCATGAACGCCAGGTACTCGGGGTCGCGGCCCATGCCGCTCAGCGTACGGGAGGCGCTGGAGATGAGGCGGGACGGCCTCGCGGCCGTTGGCGGCGGGCCTGGACCGGGGGATGGCGGTGGCCCACGTTCACCCTGATCAGTGGCTCACCCGGTCCGGGCCATGCACGGCTTCCAGGACGTTGACTGAACCTTACTTTGTCAAGGTCGGGGCCGGGAAGCAGCGAACTCCTCGAGTGTCTGCGGCTTCGTGCCTCCGAACTCTTCAATGGCGGCGGTCACCTCGTACAGCTCGTGCTGGGATCCGATGGCCCGGAACAGCGCCCACAGGTGGTCCAGGTGCTCGACCGCGACGTCGTCCCCGTACAGGGGCCGCGCGCGTCGGCGCCATTCCTCGGGGGACAGGGCGAGGTATTCCAGCGGGGCGCCGGCGGCGCCGTAGGCCTCGGCGATCTGGGCGACCGTGAGGATCTGCCCGGTCAGCCGGCAGACGGGACCGGGGTCGAGGGCGGGGTCGGCCAGCAGGCCGGCCCCGACGCGGGCGACGTCGGTGCCGCTGATGAGGGGGACGACGGTGCCGGGCGGTCCCAGCGGGATCGGCAGCTCGCGGCGCCCGCCGGCCTGGGCCAGGAAGTCGATGTTCTCGAAGAACACCGCCGCGCGCAGGTGCACCGCGCCCACCTCGGCGCGGTCCAGGACCTGCTCGGCCAGCCAGTGCCGCCGCATGTGCGGGGTTCCCGCGTAGGGGTCGGCGGCCAGTTGCGAGACCGCGACGACGCGTTCCAGGCCCTCCTGGCGGGCGGCCGCGGCGAACGCGGCGGTGGCGGTCAGCAGCCCTTCGGTGACGGGATAGGTGAAGTAGGCGCGGCGCACGCCCCGCAGCGCCGGGAGGACCGAGGTGATCTCGCGCAGGTCGCCGGTGACGACCTCGGCGCCCAGGCCGCGCAGCCGGGCGGCGCGTTCGTCGTCGGTGCGGACGAAGGCGCGGACGGGCAGGCCGCGTTCCAGCAGCATCTCGGTGACCAGGCGGCCGGTCGCTCCCTGCGTGCCGCCGCCGGCGCCGGTGACCAGGATCGGTTCCATCGCGCTCACCTGGCCGCGGGCAGGTCGAGGGTGAACGCGCCGAGGCGTTCCAGATCGCGCAGGAAGGGCGCGGCGGGGAAGGCCTCGGCGGCGCTGAGGACGCCGGCCTTGGCGGGCCCGTTCCCGGCGGCGATGCGTACGGCGGCCTCCACCGAGGCCAGGGCGGCGGCGCGCCACAGGTCGTGCCCGGTGAGGTGGCCGCTCGCGCCGCCGGTGCCGGGCGGGCCGACCGCCTGGACGGCGACGGTGAAGTCGCTGCCGGCGCGGGTGGCGGCGTCGGCGTCCTCGGAGTCGAAGACGCCGGGTTCCTCGAACGTGGCGGCGGTCAGCATCAGGTCGACGTCGCGGACGGCGACGTGCCGGGGGATGGTGACGATCTCGCAGGACGGCAGCGGTGTGATCATCGTGCGGGGGCCGATCGGCGGCGGGAACGCGAACACGGCGTTGCGGGGCTCGACGTACCCGACGCGGTGGGCGCCGTCGCCGAAGGTGATCCGCTCGGGCTCGGCGAACAGTTGCGCGGCGGTGTCCTTGGCGCCGGTGGTGAGCCGCCAGCCGGTCACCGCGTACCCGACGACGAGGCGTTCGACGGCGGTGAGGCCGGTGGTGACGGCGGAGGCGAGCAGGTCGCCGAGGCCGCCGTAGAAGCTGAGGCCGGGGATCACGGTGATCCCGGCGGCTGCGGCGGGTTCCTGGTAGGTGTCGAAGAGGTGCTTGACGTGGTGGGACTCGATGGCGTGGTCGATGTAGTGGCAGCCGCCGGCGACGGCGGCCGCCGCGACCGGGTCGCCGGTGCGGGAGAACGGCCCGGCGCAGTGCACCAGGACGTCGGCGGACGTGGTGAGTTCGCGCAGCGCGCCGGGGTCGTCGAGGGGGACGGTGCGGGTGCGGACGCGGCCGGGTGTGCCGAGTTCGGCGGCCAGTTCGGCCAGGGCGGCGGGGTCGCGGCCGGCCAGGACGATGTCCTGGCCGCGGGCGAGCAGTTCGGCGGCCACCAGGCGTCCGGTGTGGCCGTAGGCTCCGTAGATTGCGATGAGCGGTGCGGTCATGGGCCGGCTCATTTCCATACCTTGGGTATGTAACAATTCCGAAAGTTACATACTCGGAGTATGTACGTCAAGGGGAGGGTGCATGGTGCGGCGGACCCAGGCCCAGCGGTCGGACGCGACGACGTCCCTGCTGATCACCACCGCGCAGGAGCTGTTCGGCCGGGACGGGTACGCCGGGACCTCGATCGAGGCGATCGCGGCCGCCGCGGGCTTGACCAAGGGCGCGGCGTACCACCACTTCCAGGGCAAGGCGGCACTGCTGCGGGCGGTGTTCGTCCGCGAGCAGGAGGAGATCTCCGCCGAACTGGAGCGCGTCGCGGCGGGGGAGCCGGACGCGTGGTCGGCGCTGCGGCGGGGCGTGCGGACGTTCCTGGAGCGCTGCCTGGATCCGGGGTTCCGCCGCATCGTGCTGCTGGACGGGCCGGCGGTGCTGGGCTGGGACATCGTCCGCGCGATCGAGTACGAGCACGTCCTGCGGGTGCTGAGCGGGGGGATCGCCGCCGTGGCCGCCGAGGGGGACGGTGGCGGGGGAGCGGTGGCCGCGCGCGCCCAGCTGATGTTCGGGGCACTGTGCGAGGCGGGCATGCTGCTGGCCCGCTCAGACGACCCCGAGGCGGCCTTCCCGACGATGCTCGCGGAGGCCGAACGCCTGCTGAACACCGCCGCTCAGGCGTGACCGTACTGAACCTTACAACGTCAAGGATTGAGGCGGTGATGCTGAACATCACCGCCTCAATCACACAAGCTTCAGCTGGGAAGAGCCGCTTCTAGAAGGGGTGCGGGGCGATGTCGCCGCGCATGGTGACCCACTGGGTCTCGGTGAACGCGTCGATGTTGGCGTCGGGGCCGCCGAAGCGGGAGCCGTTGCCGGAGGCGGCCAGTCCGCCGAAGGGGACGACGGGCTCGTCGTTGACGGTCTGGTCGTTGATGTGGACCAGGCCGGTGGGGATGGCGTCGGCGATGCGCATGGCCTGGCCGACGTCGCCGAGGATGCCCAGCGACAGCCCGTACTCGCTGTCGGCGGCGAGGGCGATGGCCTCCTCGACGGTCCCGAACGGGACGACGGGCGCGACGGGGCCGAAGACCTCCTGGGCGTAGGCGGGCATGCTCGGGGTGACCTCGGCCAGGACGGTCGGCCGGTAGAACAGGCCTTCGTGGGTGCCGCCGGCGGCGAGGCGGGCGCCGGCGGTGACGGTGGCGCGGACCAGGGCGTCGATGCCGGCGAGCTGGCGCTGGTCGATGATGGGGCCGAGGGCGACGTGGCCGGTGGCGGGGTCGCCGACGGGGAGCTTGTCGGCCTTGTCGGCCAGGGCGTCGACGTACTCGTCGTGGACGCTGTGGTGCACCAGGTGGCGGCCGGTGGTCATGCAGATCTGGCCCTGGTGCAGGAAGGACCCCCAGGCGCCGGCGGACGCGGCCTTGGCGATGTCGGCGCCGGGCAGCACGATCAGGGCGTTGTTGCCGCCGAGTTCCAGGTGGGCGCGCTTGAGGAGGCGGCCGCAGGTCTCGCCGATCTTGCGTCCGGCGGCGGTGGAGCCGGTGAAGGAGACGACGCGGACCTCGGGCGCGGTGATGACGGCGGCGCCGACGTCGGCGCCGCCGGGCAGCAGGTGCAGCAGCCCTTCGGGGAGGCCGGCCTCCTGGAAGATGCGGGCCACGGCGACGCCGCCGCAGACGGCGGTGCGGGGGTCGGGCTTGAGCAGGACGGCGTTGCCCAGCGCCAGGGCGGGCGCGACCGAGCGCATCGACAGGATCAGGGGGAAGTTGAAGGGGGCGATGACGCTGACGACGCCGGCGGGGCGGCGGCGTGCCAGGCTCCAGCGGGGCTGGGACGAGGGCAGCACCAGGCCCTGGGGGTGGGAGGCGAGGGCGGCGGCCTCGTAGCACAGGCTGGCGGCGAAGTGGGTTTCGAGTTCGGCCTTGGGCGGGATGGAGCCGGCCTCGCGGACGATCCAGTCCTGGATCTGTTCGGCGTGCTGCTCGAACAGGGCGCCGGCGCGGCGCAGGACGGCGGCGCGTTCCTCGTAGGGGCGGGTGGCCCAGTCGCGCTGGGCCGTGGCGGCGGTGGCGGCGGCGCGGGCCGCGTCGTCGGCGCCGGCCTGGCCGAGGCTGGCGAGGGTGGCGCCGGTGGCGGGTTCGACGACGTCGTAGGTGCCCGCCGTTGCGGTGTTCCAGGTCCCGTCGAAGATCTTGCCGGTCCACAGGGCGGGGTCGAGCAACGTCATCGTTCCTCCTTGGCGCGGGGTGCGGGCGGGCCGCGGGGTGGGTGGGCGGCGGCGTGGCCTCCTTTCCCCAAGTTGCTGGACGTCAGGGGGTGTGCGGGGATCAGGTTTCCGCTGGGTGGAAGGTGTCGGGGCGGGCGGGCGGATTTAATGCGTTGCGGGTGTGCGCGGGGTGGGGAGATGCTCGGTCGTATCCGGAGACTCCGGGGCCGTGCGGGCCGGTTCGCCTCGTACGGTCCCGGGCTTGTTTGTCCCACCCGGGGCTGAGTTGTCCCACCCGGGGCTTGCCTTCCCGCCTGGGTCACCAGGGGACGGCGGTGACGCTGATGTGGTCGTCGGCGGGGTTGTAGTGCGACATGAGCAGGTGCCGGCCGGTGCTGAGTTCGGGGTGGCCGATGTAGGCGCGGCACAGGTCGAAGCCCGATTGGCCGGCGCAGGGGACGGTGGCGCGGCGGCCGGGTTTCCAGGGGCCTGCGGGGGTGGGGGCGCGCCAGACGCGGAAGTCGCCGCTGACGCCGTGCTGCTCGATGAGCGCGTAGCCCTTGCCCAGGGTGGTGTAGTCGGCGGCGTGGACGACGCCGCTGGGGGTGGCGCCGTGCAGGACGGACTGGGCGTGTGAGGCGTCGGGGGTCCAGCCGCGAGCGGTCCAGTACCGGTAGGCCGATGGGTCGGTCCATGCGCCGGGGTCGGCGCGGACGCGGGCGAGGGTGACGCGTCCGCCTTGGCAGACGCCGAAGGCCTCGCGGTCGCAGATCGACCCGTACAGGTAGAGGTGGCCGCGCCAGAAGAGCGGTGAGCCGAGGTTGTGCTGGAAGGGCAGGCCGCCGGGGACGGCGAACACGCGGGACTGGCCGCCCAGGGCGTTGGTGGCGGGGTGGTATTCGACGAGGCCGAATCCTTGGGTGCTGATGGCGTCGTCGCGTACGCACACGTCGGTGTAGGCGATGAGGAGGGTGGAGGTGCCGGGGCGTCGGGCGGCGCCGGAGATCCAGGAGGCGCTGTAGGCGTTTCCGGGGATGTGGCAGCGGGCGCCGGTGCCGGCGGGCGGGGCGCCGAGGGTGCCGGGGAGCACCTGCGGGCCGGGCAGGACGAGTCCGGGTGGTGTGCGGAGCATGGCCTGGGGCGGGTGGTCGCCGGGTGTGGTGGCCGGGGGCGCGGGTGGTGCGGGCAGTTCGGTGAGGCCGGTGGGGACGCGGCCGGGGCGGTAGGCGGCGGTGGCGGCGGTGGCGCCCAGCAGCAGGCCGCGGTCGGTGCCGGTCCAGACCGAGTCGCAGAACAGCCACAGGGTGTGGCCGGTGCGGTCGGGGAGCGGGATGGAGTAGCCGCAGTCGCGGTTGATGTGGTTGCCGGGGGCGGCGGTCTCGTACCGCGAGAGCAGGCGGGCTGGTGGTGGCGCGTCGGTGGGGCGTGGGGGTGCGGAGGGTCCGAGCAGGGGGGTGAGGGCCAGGGCGGTGAGGACGGCTGCGGTGATGAGGGCCAGGCGGGGTCCGCGTGGGCCTGGCGCCATCTCGGTTGTCCTCTCGCGGCCTTGGTGGCGTGGACCCCACAGGGTGCCGTGTGCGCGGGCCCGCTTTCAACCCTTGGGGCCGGGGCTGTTGGTGCGCGCCGGGCCGGGCGGGATGTTTGCCCGAGGCGGGCGGGGTAGAGCCGCAAGGAGGCGAGCCGAGTTTTTCGCCGGGAGGTCCTGCCTGTGCTGTGGGGCCGCCGGCTTTGGAAGTGTCACCAGTGAAAGGAACCCCCCATGCCAACCCCCTCGATTCCCGATGGCGCCGGCAAGGTGAAGCAGGGCGCCGCTCGTACCAAGGATGGTGCGGCTCAGGCCGGCGGGTCGGCCGGCGGAGCGGCCAAGGGCGCCGCAGGTAAGACCGCCGGTAAGGCCGGGGATGTCGCCGGCAAGGCCGGTGACACGTCCCGGAAGGCCGCCGGGAGTGTGGCCGCCGTGCCGGGGCAGGTCGCGAAGCTGACCAAGGTGATGACGCTGGGCAAGCTGCTGCGCGCGGCGCCCGCGGTCGCCGCCGCCGGTGTGGCCGTCATCGTCGGGCGCCGCCTGATGCGCAGGCGCTGACGGCGGGCCGCGCGGCCGCGTTCGGCGGGCGCGCGGGTCGTCACTGATCGCAGGGGAGCCCGGGCCGCGGGCATCGATGTCGCGGCCCGGGCTCCCTTGCCTTGTGCGGGACCGTTTCTTGGTGCCCTGTTTAGGGCGGTGCGCGGGGGTACGGATCGGGCTTGACCGCGAATCGGGAGAAAAGCGAGCAATCCGGATAAGGAGTGGGATGACATGAGCGGGCCGATCGCCCAGCAGACCTCCGGCACCACCTACCAGCAGCAGGGCGGTGGCGGCAACCACGGCGGCGGGCTCGCCGACGTGGTCGACCTGATCCTGGAAAAGGGCCTGGTCATCGACCTGTACGCCCGTGTCGCGCTGGTCGGCATCGAGATCCTCACCGTGGACGTGCGGATCGTGGTCGCCAGCGTCGACACCTACCTGCGCTTCGCCGAGGCCTGCAACCGGCTCGACCTGACCAACACCGGTACCGCCAAGGGGCTGCCGGAGATGGTCGGCGGCATCACCGAGTCCGGCGCGAACAAGAAGACCAAGGGCGCCCTGTCGGGCGCGCAGGAGAAGCTCCAGGAGACGTTCGGCTCCTCCGAGGGAGACGACAAGGACAAGGAAAAGCAGCCGTCGCGGCGCCGCTCGGCCCGTAAGGAGGACGACGAATGACCACCCCGCAGACCCCCGGCGACACGCCCCGGCAGGGGACCGGCGCACCGGCCGCCGCGCAGTACGTGTACGGCGTCACGCGCGCCGGCGCCGCGCTGCCCGCCGGCCTCACAGGCCTGGACGAGCGGCCCGTCGCGCTGGTCACCCATGAGCGCTGCGCCGCCGTGACCAGCGACCTGCCCTCCGACCGCCCGCTGGGCGCCCGCGCGGACCTGCTGGCCCATCAGAGGGTGCTGGAGGCGCTGCTGGAGGCGGGCACCGTGATCCTGCCGTTCCGGTTCGGTGCCGCGCTCGCCGGGCCCGAGGCGGTGGAGAAGGAACTGCTGGCCGCCAACGCCGACCGCCTGTCGCAGGTGGTGGACGAGCTGGACGGCCGCGTGGAGCTGCGCGTCAAGGGCACCTACGTCCAGGACACCGTGCTGCGCGAGGTCATCGCCGCCGATCCGCAGATCGCCGAGCTCAGCGCCCGGCTGCGCGAGGTCCCCGAGGACGCCGCCGACGCCGCCTACTACGAGCGGGTCCGGCTCGGCGAGCTGATCGCGCAGTCGCTGGAGGCGCGCCGCGAGCACGACGGGCAGACGCTGCTGGAGGCGCTCGCGCCCGCGGCCGAGGCGCTGGTCCGCAAGCCGCCCGCCCGCGAGGAGGACGTCGTGGACGCGGCGTTCCTGGTCGAGCGCGACCGGCACGCCGACTTCGAACGCGCCGTGCAGGAGCTCGCCCAGGCCCACGCCGACCGGATCACCGTCCGCCTCATCGGGCCGCTGCCGCCCTACGACTTCGTCCCGGAGGCCTGAGGTGGGCCTGTTCACCGGGCTGGTGACGCTGCCGCTGGCGCCGGTGCGGGGCGTGGTGTGGATCGCCGAGGTCCTGCAGGAGCAGGCCGAGGCGCGGCTGTACGACCCGGGCCGTATCGCCGCCGAGATGCAGGACCTGGCCGACGCGGTCGCCGCCGGTGAGATCACCGAGGAGGAGGCGGCCGCGCGCGAGGAGGAGCTGATCGACCGCCTCACCCACCACCGCCGCCAGGCCGGCCCGATGGGTCCGGCAGGGCCCGCCGGTGTCCCCGGGCCGGCGGGCCCGCCCGGGGACACCGGCGGAGGGGGCTGAGCATGCTGTCGGCCGCCGACGCCGCCAAGCGCGCCGTCCACCACGTCACCGAGATGACCGGCCGCAATGCCGAGAGCGTCGTCGGCATCCACCGCACCGGCGAAGGCGACGGCGACGGCTGGTGCGTCACCGTCGAGGTCGTCGAGACCCACCGCATCCCCGACTCCGCCGACATCCTGGCCGTCTACGAGGCCGAGGTCGACGGCGACGGCGAGCTGGTCTCCTACCGCAGGGTCAGGCGCTACCCGCGGGGACGAGCCGGAAAGGACTGAACGACACGTGAGCGACATCTCCTGGACCGGGGCCCGCAATCCGGCCCGCACGTCGGCGGCGGGCGCGCCGCCCGCCGCGAACCTGGCCGACCTGCTGGAGCGCATCCTCGACAAGGGGATCGTGATCGTCGGGGACATCCGGGTCAACCTGCTGGACATCGAGCTGCTGACCATCAAGCTGCGGCTGCTGGTCGCCTCGGTCGACCGCGCCAAGGAGATGGGCATCGACTGGTGGGAGCACGACCCGTCGCTGTCCTCGCGCGCCCGCACGACCGAGGCCGTCTCCACCGCCGATTCCTCCGAGGAGGCGCTGCTGGAGGAGAACCGGCGGCTGCGCGAGCGACTGGACGCCCTGGAGGCCCGCGCCCTCGACCCCGCCACATCCGATGGCGCCGTCGGCGAGCAGGGTGAGAAGGAGGCGGCCGCCCGCGACACCGAGGCAGCCCGCACACCGCGCAACCGAAAGGCCGGAGACAAGTGAGCACCGACGGCACCGCCGTGTACCTGTACGGCGTGGCGCGCGGCCTGGACCCGGCCGCGCTGGACGGCGCCGCCGGGGTCGCCGGCGCCCCCGTCCGCGAGATCACCGCCGCGGGCCTGACCGCGCTGGTCAGCACCGTGCGCCTGGACCAGTACGGCGAGGAGGCGCTGCGCGCCAACCTGGAGGACCTGAGGTTCCTGGAGGACACCGCGCGCGCCCACCACGACGTGGTCGACCGCGCCGCCCGCGCCGCGCCGACCGCACCCGTGCGGATCGCCACCCTGTACCGCGACGACGGCCGCGTCGCCGAGATCCTGACCGAACGGCACGCCCAGTTCACCGGCGTCCTGGACGGCATCACCGGCCGTACCGAATGGGGCGTGAAGGCCTACGCCCACGCCGAGGCCTACGACAACGCCCCCGATCCCCGCGACGACCCCGAACCGGCCGGCGCCGGCGGGGGAGCGGGTGTGGGGACGGCCTACCTGCGGCAACGCCAGGTGCAGCGGCGCCGCCACGAGGACGCGGCTCGGCACGTCAGCGGCCAGGCCGAGGCCGTGCACGCCGAACTGGCCGACCACGCCGCCGCGTCCCGCAGCCACCCGCCGCAGGACCCCCGGCTGTCGGGGCACGAGGGCACCCTGATCCTCAACACCGCCTACCTGGTCGACGACGACCAGGTCGCGGGGTTCCTGGCCGTCACCGATGATCTGGACGCCCGGCTGCCGGGCATCGAGGTCCAGGTGACCGGCCCGTGGCCGGCGTACTCCTTCATCGACGGCGCCGGCACCGGCGGCCCCCGGAACGCCCCATGAGCATTCCCCTCGACGTCGGCCACGGCCCCGGGCGCGGGCCCGACACCGGCGCCCCGATGCAGCGCGTGGCGCTGGTGGACCTGCTGGACCGGCTGCTGGCCGGCGGCGTGGTCATCAGCGGCGACCTGGTCATCTCCATCGCCGAGGTCGACCTGGTGCACGTGTCGCTGCGCGCGCTGATCACCACGATCCGCGACGAGATCCTGCCCGAGATGCTGGAGGAGGAGCCGTGAGCCGCGAACCCGTCGACGGTGAGGTCACCGTGCACGACGCCGTTCCGGGCGCCGCGCCCTGGACCCGCCGCCCCGCCGACCCCGGTCCCCGGCCGGTGCGTTCCACACCCGGGTCCAGCGCCGTGATGCAGCGGCTGAAATCCGACCCCGAGACCGTCGAACGCGACCTGGTGAAACTCGTCCTCACCCTGGTGGAGCTGGTCCGCCAGCTGATGGAGCGCCAGGCGCTGCGCCGCGCCGAAGGCGGCGATCTCAGCGAGGAGCAGATCGAGAGGCTCGGGCTGGCGCTGATGCGGCTGGAGGAGGCCATGACGCGCCTGAAGGACCACTTCGACCTCGACGACCACGACCTCAACCTGGACCTGGGCCCGCTGGGCCCGCTCCTGCCCGAAGACTGACCTTGGCCGGGGGCGCGCCCCCGGCCAAGGTCACTTGGCGGGGGGCGCCGAACGGGCGGTCTGCCGGATCGCCTCGGCCAGCTGCTCCTTGCTCATCCGGGAACGGCCCGTGATGCCCAGATCCTGCGCCATCCGGTACAGGTCCTGCTTGCTCATCGACGCGTCGACGGCGTCCGCGGCGGCACGCCCGGCGGGCGCCGCGGGTGTCGCGGGCTCGGCGGGCTCGGGGGATTCGGCGGGCTCGGGGTCGACCGCAGCCGGTTCCGCCTCCGTCTTCTCCGCCTTCTGTGCCTTCTCGGCCGGGGCCGCCGGGGTGGGCGGGACCGGCGCGGCGGGATCGGGACGCAGCCGCTCGGGTGCGGGAGCCTCAGGAACCTCGGCGACCTCAGGAGCCTCTGGAGGCGTGGAGGCCTCGGGCGGCGCGGGAGGCGCGGGAGGCGCGGCGACCTCGGGAACCGCGGGAGTTTCGGGAGCACCGCCGTCGTCGGCGGGGGCGTCCTTCTTGCCGCCGCGCACCCGCGTGAACGCCGCCCGTCCCGCGCCCGACGTCCTTGCCCACGCCGCACGCATGGTCTCGCGGGACCGTGACAGTGCCGACGGCACCTTCCGTTCAGCCGCCATCGATGCTCGCCCCTTTCCTTGGGGTTGGGGAATCTTGTGCCGCTTTACCCTGCAGGCAGCCTCCCATACCGTCCACCCCGATCACGCCGGAAGCGTGGTGTCAGGCACAGCGTGTTGTCAGGCGGCAAGGAGTTCGGCGTCCCACAGGTCGCGGTACGGCCCGGGCCGCGACAGCAGCGCCTCGTGCGTGCCGCGCTGCGCGGGCCGGCCCCGGTCCAGCACCACCACCTCGTCGGCGGCGGCCAGCGCCGCCAGCCGGTGGGTGACCAGCAGCAGGGTGCCGCCGCCGGGCATCATCAGCAGGTCCCGGACGATCTGGTCGGCGGCCCGGGGGTCCAGTGCCTCGGCGGGCTCGTCCAGGATCAGCACCGGGGGATCGGCCAGCAGGGCCCGCGCCAGCAGCAGCCGCTGCCGCTGCCCGCCCGACAGGCCGTGACCGCCCGCGCCGACCGGGGTGTCCCAGCCCTGCGGCAGCGCCGCCACGACCTCGGCCAGCCGGGCCCGACGCGCCGCCGCGTCCAGCTGTTCCCGCGTGGCGTCCGGGCGGGCCAGCAGCAGGTTCGCTCGGACGCTGCCGGCGAACACGTGCGCGTCCTGGGACAGCCCCCGCACCGCCGCCCGTACCGCGTCGGGGTCGCAGGACCGCACGTCGTGCCCGCCCAGCAGCACCGCTCCCGAGACGGGCGCGGCCTC
This sequence comes from Actinomadura sp. 9N407, assembly GCF_044326315.1. Lineage (NCBI taxonomy): Bacteria > Bacillati > Actinomycetota > Actinomycetes > Streptosporangiales > Thermomonosporaceae > Actinomadura > Actinomadura sp. 9N407. Next base: position 114,373 of record NZ_JBIRAW010000033.1, read on the forward strand.
GCCGGACACCGCGGCCAGCACCGTGCTCTTGCCCGCCCCGCTGGCCCCCACGATCGCCACCCGCCGGCCCCGTTCCACCAGCAGGTCCAGCCCGTCCAGCGCACACACCTCCCCGTCGGCGCCGGCGCGGACGGGGTGCGGGTGGCGGTGGCGGCGCTGACCGCGCTGATCGCGGTGGAGGCGGCGCTGCCGCTGGTG